>JANOKL010000200.1:0-3948 GCA_031419215.1 Luteolibacter sp.
ACCGCTACGACGCCTTCGGCAACACCCTCGTCGCCACCGGCAGCTACGCCGCCAGCAACAAATACCGCTTCAGCACCAAACCTCTCGACGGCGAAGTCACCAACGCCCCGCTCTACTATTACGCATACCGCTTTTATGATCCCGTGACAGGCCGCTGGCCATCCAGAGATCCAATAAAAGAAAAGGGTGGAGTTAATTTGTATGGATTCGTCGGCAACAAAACCCTTTGCTTGATTGATCGACTTGGATTATCTGATTGGGATTACGATGGACAAGGGCTCCACGGTCATGAAGGAAGAATTTTTGGGAAAAACCTTACCTACGTGGTTGACTTTGACGAAGACGGACAGCCCCACTTCAGTGCAAAAAAAAGCCATGAAAATCAATTTGATTTAGAACGCGCCAAAACCCACTTTCAAAAGTCCATGCGCGACAAAGCGGAAGTAGTAAAAATAAGAGATGTATGTAAAAAGAGGTTTGATGAGGTTTCATTAGGGGGTCAGGCAGATGTGGCAAAAAATGGTCGTGGTGTGAGAAGGTTCAAAACGAACGGCGGATTCTTTTTAATGGCGATGGTTGGAGTCTTATTCCTAGAGCCGGCCGAAGCAGAAGAAGTAAGATTTTTGCAATCAGCGCTCGTCAACATTCGAGAATCCCTAGAGGCTGGAAATACTCCCGATGATGAGGATATTAAGAATGCGGCTTTAGGTGCTTCGCAAATATATGGCGGAACATATTCATACATTGGAATGGAACAATATTTAAAAAGTCTGGAGCCTGTTGAGGCTGAAGTTAGAGGAGCATGCTGCAATGAATAATAGTGAATATAATCATCCAATTTGGATTAACGAGCATGTGCTATCACGTGAGTTTCATTATGCGTGGTCCATTTTAGCGTTTAGCGACAAATGGTTTTCCGCTCAATTTCAGAGAACGGCAATGAGGTTTCATTATGCATCGTTGATGCCTAAAAATTTAGAAAATAGCCGCGTCAATCAGTTGGCGAGATATCTAAAAAGGAATTTAACGATTGCGAAACCATGGTATCTAAAATATGGCAACGAACTCCTTGGGGTAAATTGTGAGGTATTGATGGAAAATCTGAATTTTGATACTGATATATTACTTAAAGAAACCACACGTGATAAAAATGGGTACTCGTCGGTATATAGGAAGACTCTGCCAGATGACATGATCCCTAAAATTGAAAAAACAATTTCTGGCTTGGAAAAATATCTTGCTCGTGAAAGTGAAAGGTGAGCGTTAAGCGAGCCACCCTGGCCGGGGTCCGTGCATCTGTCTAGGGTCTCTGTCTGAGGGTCAGCCCTCGTCTGTCTGAGGGTCAGTCCTCGCGCCTTCACATCCGGAGGGGTCAATAGACATGCAAGGGCTCCGCGTCGGTAGCGCTTCGTGAGAACGTACGAAAAAGTGGCATGCGCGTGGATGACGGACTGGAGCCCCCCCCCTCGGATGATCCAAATCCACTCCGCATCTAAAAGCGGCGTGGCGTTTCACTTCCCGCCGCACTCCAAGGCGGCTTCAGTTTTCAAACCCTCAGCGAGCCCCGGAACCCTCTGACTCCATAGTAAGACTGGGCGCCGTTGTGCCCCACGAACACGCGATCGTAGCGGCGCTCCGCATACAGCGCCCCGCCCAGCTTTCGGATTTCCGGCGGCGATTTCAACCAGCTCGACGTCTTCAAATCGAAATTCCCGAGCTTCTGCAGGCCGAGATACTCGTCTTCCGTCAGCACCTCGATGCCCATCGTCGCCGCCAGATCCATCGCCGTGTTCTGCGGCTTGTGCTCCTTCCTGGATTCCAATCCGGCACGGTCGTAACAAACACTGGTGCGGCCTTTCGGAGTTTCCGGCGAGCAATCGTAAAAGAGGAACTCGCCGGTCTTCTTGTCATGCCCCACCACGTCCGGTTCTCCTCCGGATTCCTCCATTTCGTTGAGCGACCAAAGTTTCCCGGCATCGGCCAACAACCTCGCCTCGACCTCCGCCCACTTGAGACCCGGATGGCGGTCCATGTGTTTTTCAAAGCGGGCCTTCAGGACAGCGAGGAGCTCCTCGCGAACTTTCCCCGACAACTCTTTCTGGGTTTCGATGCCTTTGCTGGGGTTCTTCATGGCGACGTGGGTGTATCAGATACGGGAGTCGAATCGAGCTTATTGACCGCCCCAGTTGGCCCGAAGGGAAAACCTTGGACTGCGTGCAGCCTTGCTGCCGCTTTCCCGAGGCAGCCTGCTGCCGTCGAACGCTCTCACACCTCCAATCCACCACACCACTCCCGAACTGGCATAGTCGTTTGAGCAGAAGGAAGTCGTTAGGCCCCACCCGCCAGCAAGGCTGGCTGGCCAAAAGCGTCAGCAAGGCTGCACGCAGTCCAAGGCCTTCGGCGATCAGAGTCATCTGCGTGACGGACACTCTTCGCGAGCATCTGGTTTCGAGATTAGTCGCTCCCCCGAGAATCCTTGCTCGGAAAAATGGCCTTTGTGCGGAATCCATTTTTCTCAGCTTCACGAATGGCCTTCTCCATCTCTCGCTCGGCCAAAAGCTCCTCGACGCGTTGCTCAAGCATTTCGACTCTTTTTACCAAATTCGGGTCATCACTTTTTGCAGGATGCTTTGTCTCACTCTTGCATGAGAACGTCATGCTAACGGCGACAAGACCAACAACGCGGCTAAAACAGAGATAGCTGAAATTGCGGATCATCCTTAAAATTTCCGAAGGTCGACGAAGTCAGGAAGCCGAGCCCTGCCGGCTTACTTCCCTTGCCACTCGCCGAAGCTGCGGAACTTCGCATACCGCTGGTCGAGGAGTTCGTTGACGGGGAGTTTCTGGAGTTCCTCGATCTGACGGAGGATGACGGCCTGGAAATTCGCGGCGGTGGCGTGGTGATCGTGGTGGGCTCCGCCGACGGGCTCGGGGATGACTTCGTCGATGAGCTTGAGTTTCTTGAGATCCGGCGCGGCGAGCTTCATGGCCTCGGCGGCTTCCGGAGCGTGCTTGCGGTGCTTCCAGAGAATGGCGGCGCAGCCTTCGGGGCTGATGACCGAGTAGTAGGCGTTTTCCAACATCAGGACGCGATCGGCCACGCCGATGCCGAGGGCTCCGCCGGAACCGCCCTCGCCGAGGACGACGGCGATGATCGGGACCTTGAGAAGCATCATTTCCCGCAAGTTGAAAGCGATGGCCTCAGCGATGTTCCGCTCCTCCGCGCCGATGCCGGGGAAGGCACCGGGGGTGTCGATGAGGGCGATGACGGGCAGGCCGAATTTTTCCGCGAGCTTCATCAGGCGGAGCGACTTGCGGTAGCCTTCCGGATGGGCGCTGCCGAAGTTTCGCATGAGGTTTTCCTTGGTGTCCCGCCCCTTCTGGTGGCCGAGGACGATGACTCGCTTGCCGCCGATGCGGGCGAAGCCCCCGGGCATGGAAAGATCATCGCCGATATGGCGGTCGCCGTGCAGCTCGCAGAAGCCGGTGAATGCAAGCGAGACGTAGTCGAGCATGAAGGGGCGGTTCGTATGGCGGGCGATTTGGACGCGCTGCCACGGGGTCAGGTTTTCATAAATGGCCCGCCGGGTTTCTGCGAGCTTGTCCTCCATGGTGGAGATTTCCGTCGACATGTCGATGTTCTGCGAACCGGACTTCGAGCGAAGTTTTTCCAGTTCACGCTCGAGTTCGGCGATCGGCTTTTCGAATTCCAGAAGCTGCATGGGAGTGGCGGAGGCTAGCGGGGTGACAAACGGATTTCCACCTCATTCCCGGGGCGGGTGAGGAGATTCAGCTCCTCCATGTCGGAGGTCTTCAAATAAATGCCGCGGGGCAGGACGGTGCCGCCCTCGCTGGAAGCCGCCATGGGACGGATCTGGAGGGGGGATTTGGCAAGCTGGAGGATTTTTTCGGACTGACGGTAGCCCTTGCCTCCGGGGAGGATTTTTT
>JANOKL010000201.1:0-1354 GCA_031419215.1 Luteolibacter sp.
GCGGCCAGCATGTAGGTCAGCGCGCAGGACACTGGCAGCCCCTTTTTCACCAAGCGCCGGATCACCGGCACCACCGCGCATTCACAGACGGGAAAGATCGCCCCGAGCAGGCCCGCCACCAGCACCGCGCCGATCCTGTTCTTCGGCAGCAGCCGGTCCATCGTGCCGGAGGGCAGGTAAACATCGAGCAGGCCGCTGATGAGCGTGCCCAACAGGATGAACGGCGCTCCTTCGAACAAGAGACTTAGAAACGCGAATGCGAAATCCTGTCGGGCATCCGGCATGCACTGAGGAAACCCCGCCAGCGCCGGACTGTCAAACCGCCACCTCTCACACCGCCCCTGCCACCCGCGACCGGCGTTTCAGAATCCCATACTTCGGCGCGAACAACAGCGAGGCGACGAAGACCAGCGCCTGCACCAGCACGATGCATCCGCCGGTGGAGCCGTCGATGTGGTAGCTGATGAATATTCCGATCACCGTCGAGACAACGGCTGAAACCACGGCGATCACGATCATCCGGTCAAAGCGATCCGTCCACAGGTGGGCGATGCTGCCCGGAGTCACCAGCATGGCAACGACTAGGATGATGCCCACCGCCTGGAGCGAGACCACGATGGCCAGCGAAAGCAGACCGAGCAGCAGGTAGTTGAGAAAACGATCCGGCAAGGCCATCACCCGAGCCTGGCCGGGATCGAAGCAGATCAGAAGCAGGTCACGTCGCAGCGCCAGCGTGATCGCCAGCACCACGCTGCCCAGCCCGAGCGTCTGCCACACTTGCGAACGGGTGATACCGAGAATGTTTCCCACCAGGATGTGGTCGAGATGCATGTCCGACGACGTGCGACTGAAGAGCACCAACCCGATGGCGAACAGGCCTGTGAACACCACGCCCATCACCGTGTCCTCCTTGATCCGGCTGTTCTGCTTGATGAAGCCGGTGCCGATCGCACAGAACAACCCTGCCGCGAAAGCCCCGATCGCGAGGGGAATCCCGACGATGTAGGCGATCACGATGCCCGGCAGCACCGCATGGGAAATGGCGTCACCCATCAGCGACCAACCTTTCAGGATCAGAAAGCACGACAGCACCGCACACATCGCGGCGACGACGCTTCCCACCAGCAGCGCATCACGCATGAAGGCGAACTGAAGTGGCTCGAAGAGTCCGCTCATGGTCGTTCGGCGCTCAGGCGCAGGCGGCGTTTCGAGGCGAGGATGCCGTGTTTCGGCGCGAAGATGAAGGCCGCGAGGAAAACGAGTGTCTGGAGCGTGACGATGCAGCCTCCGGTCGCGCCGTTGAAATAGTAACTCGCATAGGCACCGACCAACGAAGTGGCCACGCCCATGCCAG
>JANOKL010000202.1:0-30891 GCA_031419215.1 Luteolibacter sp.
ATTCGGGAAGCCGTCGCCATCGGGATCGGCGGCGGGGTGGCGGTCCGAGCCTGTTAGGGCGAAGTATCGGCGGTCGATGAGGGTATGGAAGTATCCGGGCTCGTGAGTGGCGGGATGGAGGTTGATCTCGGTGCGGACAGCGTGGGGCGCGATGGTTCTGATCTGGATCCAGTAATTGGTGCCGGAGGTGGCGTTGAGGAGAGTGCCTTCGGTGAGATCTGAGGTGGCGGCAAGGATTCCCGCGAGGGGGCTGCCGGTGTAGAGGAAAATGGTGCTGGCGCGGTCGCTGCCGAGCTGGGAGATGCGGTAGGTGCCGGAGGCGGGGCAGGTCCATTTCCACCAGAGGGTGCGGTCGCCGGGGAGGCCGAACATGCCGGGGGTTTCGTTGGGCACGCCGGCTTCAGCGGTCGCGTGGTGGATCCACTCGCCATCGCAGATGATGGATGCGTTGCCGAGGTCGCGCGCTTTGGCGACGTCGTCGTTGGACGGCGGATCGGGTGGCACGGGCTGCAAGACGAATTCGATTTTCCCGGTGCCTTCGGTGCCGTCCACGCAGATCAGGTATTCGGTGGTTTTGGTGACCTCGAGGACAGCGATGTCGACCCCGACGGCGACGCGGACCAACGAGCCGGCGGGAGTTTTCTCATAGAGAGTCAGACGGGCGGTGGCATTGCTGCGCCGGGCATCCATGCGGATGGTGCCGTTGAAATCCGAGATCCAGGACCACCAGACGGTGGCGATGGGCGGATAGGACGGCAGCCAGTCCTCATCGTCCTTCGCGGCGGTGGCGATGATGTTGTTTCCGGTCACGTGGAGGGGCAGTGGGCCGGAGATGGGTTCCGCGTTGGATAGGTCATCGGCACCGCCGGGAGGAAAGGGGGTGAGGCGGATGAAGTCCGATCCCGGGCTGTCGACGACGAGGTGATAGGTGGTGTTGGCGTTTGCGAGGAATGCGATGGAGCCGCTGCTCTGTGCGACCGGAGTGAGAGTGGCGAGGGTGTTTCCGGTGTAAACCGCGAGGCGGGCGGTGCCGCTGTTAAAGAACTCCTCGAATCTGCATGGCTGCGTCTGCGCGGCGGTCCAGCTCAGCCAGCGGGACGCCAGCGCCGGGCTCCCCGCATGCGCCGGCTCCCCGGGCTCAGCCGTGCCGGTGGCGGATAGGAAACTTAAATACGGCAACTGCCCCTGCGAAATCACCGTTGCATTCGCAAACGCATCGTTCGCCATCAACCGGCCGCTGCAAAGCATCAAAGCCACGAGACCGACGACAGTGCGGAGTGAAGCAAGGCAATCCATGGTGATTAGGTGGGTATTACTTATCCAGAACGATGACAAGCCCGGGGTTTCGCGTGAATCGGGGATAGTACCCCGACTCGTGAGTCACGCCTCGTGGGTCAATCCCGAAAATCAAGTGTTGGGACTTTCCAGGCAGGATGAAGAACCCGACTGAGACCGTCGGGACACGTTGCTCCATCTACAAAATCGCTTGGAAACCCCTTGCATCCATCACCGTAACTGACCCGGTTGGTGCAAACCTCTCAATAGATGAAACGACACTTTCCATCGCTTATCTGCCTGCCCCTGATTCTCGCTGGTGCCGCCATCGGCCAGACTTCGCCGCTTGCCGACCCCACGGGCATTTTGCGCAAACCGATTCCCGACAAGCTGGTGGTGCTGACCTTTGACGACGGACCTGCCAGCGGATTCACGGTGGTGGCCCCGATCCTGAAGTCGTTCGGCTTCGGCGGCTCGTTTTACGTCTGCGATTTCGATTCGTTCCGCACCCGCAAGGACTGGTATCTAACCTGGCGGCAGATGAGGGCGATGCATGATGCCGGCCTTGAAATCGGCAATCACACCACGGGCCACGCAGGCGGCGCCGGCATTGGGGCCTTCCTGAGCCTGGATGATGACTTGCAGGCCAATGGAGTCCCCAAGTGCACCACCGTCGCCTGGCCGGTTTTTGCCGTGAACACCAAAACGTATCCCGATCTCGCGGCGAATGGCTATGTCTTCGGTCGGGGTGGCCACTTCCGTCCGTATCGGCCGACAGTCGACAACCCCTTCGACATTCCCTGCCTGGGAGCGGGCACCGTCGAGGAGTTTGTCAAAAGCGTGCGTCAGGCGAACCAGGGAAAAATTGCCGTGATCATCTATCATGGGGTGCCCGACATGGAGCACCCGGCCGTTTCCCTCGATCCGGCGATCTTCAAACTACAGATGCAGTACTTGAAGGACAACCACTACAAGGTGATCGCCTTGCGTGACCTGGCGCAGTATATCGATCCCGCCAAGGCCGCCCAATTGCCGCCGACTTCCAACCAATACAAGGAGTCGGGTCCTGTTGAGCTGGCAAAGGAAGACAAACCCTATGTCGCCGCCCGATTGCCAGAGCCGGCACCTGCGGCACCGGCTGCCAAAGTCGTGGACGTGTCGAGCTCTCCGGTTCCAGTGGTGACAGCGATCACCGCCAATCAACCCAACGTTTTCACCTGGATCAAAGCGGAGGCGGGCAATTGGAGCGAGGCATCGAAATGGTCGAACAATCTGGCATCGGGTTCGGCCCCGCTCGCGGTGGGTCAGGCCGACTACGTTCTCCACTTCGACAAGCAGGGCAGTTTTTCGCTGGTGAACGATCTGAACGAGGGCTTTGTGGTCAATCAACTGAACTTCAGAGGCCCGTCCGTGAAGATCGAGGGCAAGAGCCTGGCATTCACCGCCAACGGACCCGCCACTCCGCCGCGCATCACCCAGGGCGTCGCATCCGAAGTGCAGCTTGCCGTCCCTGTGGCGTTGGCTGGAAATTTGACCGTCGACGTGATACACAAGAACGGCAAGTTGGTTCTCCCTGGTCTCGTTTCCGGTGTCGGGAGCCTGACGAAAAATGGCGAGGGCTTGCTGCGGCTTGACCATCCGAAGAACACCTTTACCGGGGGCACCACGATCAATCGCGGCTGCCTGTGCCTGTATGTCGCGAACGAGGGACTCGGCTCCGGGCCGATCACCTTGAATGACAAGGGTGTGCTCGCGCTCGAACACGTACACTGCGCGACTCCGCTGGTGTTGAATGGGGGCGAGATCAATGCCAACAACGGATTCGGCGACATCTGGGACGGAACGATCACCCTGAACGGAAACTCGCGCATCACCTCGTATGCGGACTTCGTCATCAATGCCGCGATGAGCGGTCCGGGTGGCTTCACGCAAATCGGCAGCTACGGCGGTTTCGGGCTGGTCAACAGCGGCCAGGTGACCCTCAGCGGCACCAACACCTACAGCGGCGCGACGGTGGTCCAACGCGGCACGCTGCGGATCCTCAAAGCCGAGTCGCTTTACAACGGCGACACTGGCAAATGGATGCCCGATAAAATCACGGTCGCTCCCACCGCCACACTCCGGCTCTGCGTCGGCGGCCCCGGCGAATTCACCGGCGAGCAGATCGGTGCGCTTCTCAAAAATCTTGCATCAAGCGTCAACGACAACGGCCTGATGAAACGCGCTGTGCTGTGTCTGGATACCACCCATGCGAAAGAGCCGGTGGTGATCGCCACCGACATCGCGGACTCGAAAGGACCCGGCGGCGGTGCGTTTCTGTTCAAGAAATGCGGTCCGGGAGTTCTGCAGATGAACGGCAGGAACCGCTATTCCGGGCAGACGATTTTGGAGGGAGGCTCGCTTGTGGTCTCGTCGCTCAACAGCTACGCCAAAGGAAAACCTTCCAGCAGCCTGGGCGCGCCCGCGGACATCGAGACCGGTGAAATCGTGATCGGCAAAGGCGACGAACCGTGCTCGTTGATCTACAACGGTGCGGGTGAGATTACCGACCGGGTGATGAATCTGGCGGGGAAAAATTTCACCACGACCTTCGAGCAAGCGGGCATCGGTTTGCTGAAGTTCAGCAGCACCTTTGTGCTCTCGGGACACAGCGCCAGCAAGACCATCGCGCTCAAGGGCGACACCGCAGGCACGGGCGAGATCGCGGGGGACCTCGTTGATCCGCACGACCGCGCGGGCAAGGCGGTCACGGCCGTTGCGAAGTCGGGCAGCGGCACTTGGACGATCTCGGGCAGCAACACCTACAGTGGTCCAACCACGGTGAGCGCCGGCACGCTGGTGATTGCCTCATCGAAAAGTCTCGGCGGAAAAACTGAGGTCAAGGTTGCCAGCGGTGCCAAGCTGGCCCTCAATTTCAAGGGTCAGGTGAACGTCACCAAGCTCCTCGTTGACGGCAAGGCACTGCCTTCCGGAACCTATGGCGCGTCCAACACGCCGCAACTCACGGGCACCGGGGTTTTGAAAGTCCCCTGACCCACGCTTCCCGGCCCATCTCCGCCGGTCCGATGTGGAGATGCCATCAGCTGCCGAAGGAGGGTGACATCCAGACATAACGATTCCGGACACCCATCAGGAGATGAGTGCCCGGAACGTTTAAAGATAGGAGATCGAAATGAATTACTTCGTGGCTGGCATGATCACGGTGTCGATGACGTGGATGACACCGTTGCTGGCTTCGATGTCGGTCTTGACGACATTGGCCTTGTCGATCGTGACCTTGCCATCGGCCACCTTCACGGCGGCGCTGGAGCCCTGGACGGTCTTTGCTTCCATGGTCTTCACATCAGCAGCCATCACCTTGCCGGCGACGACGTGGTAGGTGAGGATGTCGGTCAGTTTTTTCTTGTTCTCAGGCTTCAGAAGCTCTTCGACCGTGCCGGCTGGAAGCTTGGCGAAGGCTTCGTCGGTGGGGGCGAAGACCGTGAACGGTCCCTTGCCCTTGAGGGTGTCGACGAGACCGGCGGCCTTCACGGCGGCGCAGAGCGTCTTGAAGTTTCCGGCGGCCATGGCGGTGTCGACGATGTCCTTCTTTTCCTCGGCGGCGAAGGAGACGGAGCTGAGGGCGATGAGCCCGAACAGGGAGACAATGAGTTTCTTCATGATGATGATGGTTGGTGGTTCAATTAAAGTCATTTGCGACTTCAAAATTACATTTCGTGATAACAGGAAACTTGGATTCAGATTTCGTGAATCTTTTTCAATCATCTAAAGACATTGCATTTTGACCGCTTTTCCGAGCGGTCATGAGGGCCTCATGGGCTGTCTGGAAATCGCCGCACCACGAAGATCGGACCCTGATTCTCCGCAGAGTCGCGGAGGCTGGATGAGAACGCGGAAAATCCATGATTGGAATCCTCTCGGTGATTCTCAGCGATTCCTCAGCGTCTCTGCGGAAAAGGAAAGCCAGCCCAATCGAAACGCTTCGATTTCAGCTAGGGCCCCTCAGGCCTTCGCCAGGGCGACGACCACTTCCTGCTTTGATTTCACCACGCCACCCGGTTGTTCGAGCGTGATGACGAAGGCGGCGGGATTCTTAACACCCAGCTTCGCAACGATCGGGATCACGACCGAGGTCGCTCCGGCAGGAATATCGAACACGCCACCATCCACCGGAATTTCATCGCGGGCCGGGTCGACGATCCAGAGCTGGTATTGACGTTTCGTCGGATCGTTCGCCGGAATATTGGAGAGCGTCATGTAGCCTTCCTGGCGCGAATCGCTCCAGACGACCTCGCCCTTTGCATCTGCATAGGAATTGCTGGCGGAAGCGAATGGCAGGCGTTTCGCGTCCGTGGACTTTTCCAACAGGGCCGAACGGCGCTGTTCCGCTGAGAGCGGCTTGTCGGAGTTCAATCCGTTGACCGCCAGTAAACCGAGCAGGCAGGCCGCGACGGCCCAGCCGATCCAGGGACCGATTACAACGTTGTCCGGCTTCTTCGCAACCGGAGCTGCGGAAGCCGCGGAAAACTTCTGCTTCAGCCGCGCGGAGATTTCCGGTGGCAGGCTCATCGGCTTCTCCGTGATCATCACCGCCTCGAGTTCGCCTGCGAAAAGGTCGAGCGAGGCGTCGTCACCGAAGTCCCTGGAAAGGACCTCCCATTCCGCGATTTCCGCCGCGTCGAGATCCCCGAGCACGCGACCGGCCTCCAGCTCCTCAAAGCGCGTCCATTGATCGTCCACGTTCATGGCTGCGCTTCGGGGTTGAGGTTCATGCGGTCTCCGAGGCGGCCGAGCAGGGCCCGGGCTTCGAGGAGACCGCGGCGGAGGCGGGTTTTGACGCTGCCGAGAGGCAGGCCGGTGGATTCGGCGATCTCACTGTGGGTGAGGCCCTGTTCGAAATGGAGGGTGAAGAGCTTGCGGGTCTCGTCCGGCAGGGTTTCGAGAGCTTTCCAGAGCGAGTCGCGATCCATCCCTAGGCCCGGAGTCTGTTCCGGGGCTGGAAAATCCGCCCGATCCGGCAGGGTTTCCATCTCCGGCAGGCGCTGCTGTTTCCGCGACCAATCAATGGCCCGGCGGCGGGCGATCATCGCGATGAAGCCGCTTTCGCTGGCGATCGTGGGATCGTATCGACCGGAGGTTTTCCAGATCTCGGTAAAAATCTCTTGGGTGAGATCCTCGGCAGCGGATCGGTCACGAACGCGCTTCAGGACAATGCTCCAGACAAGGCCGCCGTGGGCCTCGATGCAGGCCGCCATCGCACGCTCGTCCCCGTTCGCCACACGGGCGAGGAGGTCGGACGAGGTTGCTCCGGAAATGGTCACGTGGTCAGTTACTACAGGCTTGTTAGACTGCAACCTGTCATTTGAGTTTCGCCGGAAGGCAATTCCCCGGACCAAGCGCACGCGCCATGGAGCCCGTGATCCCTGCTCACCGGGAAGAATCCGGGGCAGGTGCGCGGTTGGATGGGAAAGGTCATGGTGGCAGGATTCCATGTGGGAGGAAGTCGTGGAGGCGAACTCTCAAGCGACTTCGTGGAAATCCGGTGGCTGGATTCAGATTTTTATCACGGCACGAACGCGCTCGTCACCGGGCGGCCCCAAAAACCTTCCGGGATCGGCACGCCCAGCAGCCACAGCGCGGTGGCGGCGGTGTCATACTGGACGACCGGCGCGGCGATCTGGAACTTCGGCTTCACGCCTTTTCCCCAGGTGATCCAGGGGATGAGCACATCGTCCGAAGTCGCATCGCCATGGACGCCGCGGGTGATGCCGTGCTTGTCCTTGATGTCGTGGCCGCCATGGTCGGCTGTCAGGATGAAAACGCTGGAATCCTCCATGCCGGCGGCTTTCACGGCCTCCCGGATGACCTTCAGCGCGGCGTCGGTGTCGGCAAAAGCCTGCATCTTTTCCGGTGAATTCATGCCGAATTCGTGACCCTTCACGTCCGGATCGCCGAAGTGGATGAAACACAGCCCGGGCTTCAGGGTGCCGACCACTTTCGCGAACTCCCTTGCCACGCTTCCGGCCGAGACATCCTTCGGGCAGGCGAAGTGGTCGACGCTTCCGGGTTGCACCAGGTGACGAAACTTCTCCTTCGCCACGAACATCGCGGTGACCATGCCCTTTTCCTTCGCGAGGCTGAAAACGGTCGGCACTTTCACGACGCCGAGCTCGGGCTCGTAATCGTTCCACAGCATCTGGTGTTTCTGAATGCCCACCCCGGTAAGCATCGAGGCATGCGAGGGCAGGGTCAGGCTCGGCACGATTGTGTAGGCTTCCCAGGTGTGAGCTCCGGTGCCTGCCATTTCCTTGAAAAGTGGCATCTCCGCCTTGGCGATCCCGGCGGGGTTGGCTTGGTCGAAGCTGAGGATGAACACGTGCTCGGCCCGGCGGGCGGGCTCGGCTGCAGCATTCAGGGCGGAGAATCCGAGGGTCAGAAGGAAAAGAAACGACTTCATTGCAGGTGATGAAAGGAACGCAGCCATAACGCGCCCCAATTGGCCAGACTTTCGCCGTGCCGAAAGCGCCACCGGTCACAAGACCCGCTTCAGGGCGAACTTTGCTCCCCCATGGCATGGTCTAAAGACTGCGGGATTATCGTGGACTATGCACGATTTCTAACAATCTCGGTTTCGTTCAGGTGGATAATTTCCATTTAGGGTGAAATCAAGTTGCCCTCTGATCATCAGGTCTATACGGAGGGATCTGGCTTTAAATCGAGCGTTTGAAGCAGGCTGCTTGCGTCTCACCCGCGCACAACTCCCCTCTGCCCACCCCGAGCAAACCACTCCCATGACCACTCGTCTTTGCGATCAAATCGCCCGCATGCTGCTGTCTATTAGACTCGTTCCAGCCAGTTGCAATCCTCTGCGTTCGCACTTGGCCATCGGGCTGTTGGTCCTGCTTCTTCCGACGACCCTCTGGGCGGCCAATCCGGACCCCGCGAAAACCTCCACCATCGGGCTGACGGTCAACAATCCCGTCACCTCGACCGCCACCACGGTCAGTTCGCTGGTGGTCGACCCCACCGGCACGCCGACCGCCGGCACGGTTGCCTTCGTGAAAACCGCGGACGGCTACACCTTCCTCGTCAAGGCCGTGGGCGAAGTCATCTACAACGGCGACACCCCGCCCCAAGGCTTCACCATCACGGCTAAGGACACCACCGCCAAGACGGTCACGCTTGCTCCCACCCCGGCCGATCCCGATCCCGCCAAGAACGGCACCTCGACCATTTCCTACCAGATCGTCTCGACCAACACGGACGTCGCGGCCTTCCTGACCCCGCCCGCAGGTACCCCGGGGGCTCCCCCCACCAGTCCGACAGTGACCGGCGGCGCTGCTGGAGTCAGGATCGTCGGCGTCGGCGGCGGTGGTGCCGATGGTCGGCTCGGCGCCCTTGTGGTTCCTCCTTCTGCCGGTGGAAACGGGGCGGCAGGTCCTGCGGTCACCTACACGAACACCACTGCGATCTCGACCACCAACCAGATCGGCATTGAAATCGGTAGCGTCGGCGGCAACGGCGGCAACGGTGGAAGTGCCTACCTGTCAATCTGGAGCGGACGCAACGGCGGCGATGGCGGCGCGGGTGGCCCGGTCAATCTGACCAACAACGCCGGCATCCAGATCGCCACGACCGGGACCGACAAATACGGGATTTTCGCCTACAGCCGCAGCGGTGCGGCGGGCATTGGCGGCTCCGGATACGGTGCTCCAGGCGGGGGATCCGGCGGTTCGTCGAGCGACGGCGGCACCGTCACCGTCGACAACAAGGGCAACATCATCACCACCGGCGAGGGCGCCTTCGGCATTTATGGCCTCAGCGTCGGCAACAAAGGCGGCAGCGGCGGTGGCCAGTGGGGCATCGTCGGGTCGGGCGGCAGCGCCGGCACCGGCGGAAATGGCGCAGCCGTCTCGATCACCAACTCCGCCACCGGCACGATTCTCACCTCAGGAAATTACGCCCACGGCATCGTTGCCCAGAGCATCGGCGGCTCCGGCGGCTCATCCGGGACCTCGGGAAATCTCATCCTCTCGCTTCAAGGCGCGGCCGACAACGGCGGCAATGGCGGCACGGTCACGGTCAACAATTCCGGATCGATCGTCACCCGCGGCAACGATTCCAAAGGGATCTTCGCTCAGTCCATCGGCGGTGGCGGCGGCAATGGCGGCAGCACCGGCGGCCTCATCGCCCTCGGCGGCTCCGGTTCCAATGGCGGCAGCTCCAACACCGTCACGGTGAAGAACTTCTTCGGCGGCAGCATTACCACCAGCGGTCTGCGATCCGATGCGATCTTCGCCCAGTCGGTCGGCGGCTCCGGCGGGTCCGGCTCCACCGCGGGCGGCCTGGTGGCCGTCGGTGGCGGCGGCAGCGTGGCCGGCAATGGCGGTCAGGTCATCGTCGAAAACTACGGCACCATCTCGACCACCTTGGCCAACTCGCGCGGCATCGTCGCCCAGTCCATCGGCGGCGGCGGCGGTGACGGCGGCTCCAGCGGCGGCATGGTCGCAGTCGGCGGCAGCGGAGCAGGCGGCGGTGCCAGCTCCACCGTAACCGTCAAGAATGGCGGAAACATCACGACCTTGGGAAATGACTCTTGGGGCATTCTCGCCCAGTCGGTCGGCGGCGGCGGCGGCAACGGTGGCAGCTCCGGAGCCGTCGGAGCCTTTGTCGGAGTCGCCATCGGCGGCACGGCCGGGGGTGGCGGCAAAGGCGGAAACGTCGACATCGTCCTCCAAGGCAAGGACGCCAATACGGCCTCCCTCATCAGCACCGGCGGCGCACGTTCCACCGGACTTTTCGCCCAATCCGTGGGCGGCGGCGGCGGCACCGGCGGCGGCACGGTCTCCGTCGCAGTCGGCTCCGGCGCGGCGGTTTCCATCGCGATTGGTGGCAAAGGCGGCGCAGGCGGCGAGGGTGGCATCGTCACCCTCAGCAGGGGAACGGGCGGAGTCACCGTGATCGAAACCGGCGGCAATGACTCCGCAGGCGTCATGCTTCAAAGCGTCGGCGGCGGCGGCGGAAATGGCGGTTACGCGATCTCTGCTGCCGCTTCGAGCGGTCTGGTCTCCGGCTCGCTCAGTGTGGGTATCGGTGGCAAAGGCGACACCGGCGGCAAGGGCGGCACCGTCACGGTCGGCACCTTCGACTCGAATGGCATCATGACCGGACTCGGCTTCAACGGCAGCATCCTCACCTCCGGAAACCAGTCCACCGGCTTCTTCGCCCAGTCCATCGGCGGCGGCGGCGGAAATGGTGGCCTCGCGGTTTCCGCTTCAGCCAGTGGCGGCCTCCTTGCAAGTGCCTCGATCGGGGTTGGCGTGGGTGGCGCGGGCGCCGGTGGCGGTGCAGGCGACAAGGTTTCCGTTGGATTCCAAGGAAACATCACCACCGAGGGGGCCAATTCCACCGGATTCCTCGCCCAATCCGTCGGCGGCGGCGGTGGCAACGGCGGCGGATCCATCGCAGCCTCCCTTTCCGGCTCTCCGGGTGCGGCAGGGGCCATTTCCGTCGGTGTCGGTGGCTCGGCCGGCACTGGCAGCGTGGGCGGCGATGTTTCCGTGGCGACCCGCTCCGGCCTCGTCACCACCAAGGGCGACAACTCCACCGGAATCATCGTCGAGTCCGTCGGCGGCGGCGGTGGCAATGGCGGCTACTCGATTTCAGCCGGACTCGCAGGCGGCGGGGTCGGTGCCGGCTCCATCAACGTCGGCCTCGGTGGCACAGCAGGCGGCGGCGGCAATGGCGGCAACGTCCGGGCCGATCTCCAGTCGAACGTCCAAACCTCCAGCGTCCTGATTCCCCAGTCGACCGATCCCGCCACTGGCGCGATCATTCCCGCCCACTACGGTCTGAACTCCGGCGCCATCCTGGTGCAATCCGTCGGCGGCGGCGGCGGAAATGGTGGCTTCAATATCTCCGCTGGGGCCGCGATCGGTGGCTCCGGTGCCGGCGCAGTCGCCGTGGGCCTCGGCGGCAAGGGCGGCTCCGGCGGCACGGGAGGCAATGTCAACGCCTCCTCCAACGGCATCCTCTGGACTCAGGGCGACAACTCCAGCGGCTTCATCGCCCAGTCGATCGGCGGCGGCGGCGGCAACGGCGGCTACAATGTCTCCGCCGGTGTGGCAGGAGCAGGCGTCGCCTCCGGTGCGGTCGGCATCGGCCTCGGCGGCACCGCCGGCTCCGGCAACAACGCCGGCATCGTGACTGCCGCGACTTCCGTCGGGAAAATCACCACCCAGGGCAACTCCTCGCTCGGCGTCCTCGCCCAGGCCGTCGGCGGTGGTGGTGGCAACGGCGGCTTCAATGTCTCCGGCGTCGGCTCCGGCTCGGGCGGTGGCAGTGCCGCGATCGCGGTCGGACTCGGCGGCAGCGGCGGAGCTGGCGGTATCGGCGGCTCGGTCACCCTCACGGTGAACAACGACGTCAGCACCTCTGGGAAAAATTCCTCGGCAGTCGTCGCCCAGTCGATCGGTGGCGGCGGCGGCAACGGCGGCTTCAACGTCTCCGGCGCCCTTGCAGGCTCCCTCGGTGGCAGCGGCTCGATCGCCATCGGCCTCGGCGGCGCGGGCCTCGGCGGCGGCAATGGCGGAGTCGTCAATTCCACGGTCAACGGTCAAATCGATACCCTTCTCGACAGCTCCATCGGCATTCTCGCCCAGTCCGTCGGCGGCGGTGGTGGCAACGGTGGCTTCAACGTCTCCGGCGGCCTCTCTGCCAGCGGAGCCGGCGGCGGCGCGGTCACGGTCGGCCTCGGCGGCAGCGGTGGCATCGCCGGAAATGGCGGCCAGGACGGCGTCAATCGCGCGGTCACCCTCAACACCAGCGGCTCGGTCCTCACCCGGGGCTCGAACTCCACCGGCATCGTCGCCCAATCCCTCGGCGGCGGCGGCGGCAACGGCGGCTTCAATGTCTCCGCCAGCCTCGCCGGCGGTGGTGGCGGCACTGGTGCCATTTCCGTCGGCCTCGGCGGATCCGGCGGCACAGGCGGTGTTGGAAAGGACGTTTACGCCCGACTCGCCTCCAGCGTCACTACCTCCAGCGTCCTCCTCGCCGCGTCCGTCGACCCAGTCACCGGCGCAATCATTCCCGCCCACTACGCCACCGATTCCACCGGCATCCTGGTCCAGTCCGTCGGCGGCGGCGGCGGCAACGGCGGCTTCAATGTCTCCGGCTCCCTTTCCGGCTCCGGCATCGGCGGCGCGGGAATCGCGGTCGGCCTTGGCGGCAACGGCGGCAGCGGCGGCCTCGGCGGAAACGTCGATGCCGGATCCACCGGTCAGATCGTGACCCGCGGCGACCGTTCCTCCGGCTTTGTCATCCAGTCCCTCGGCGGCGGCGGCGGAAATGGCGGCTTCAATGTCTCCGGCAGCCTCTCCGGCGGTGCGACCGGCAGCGCCGCCATCAGCGTCGGCCTGGGCGGCAATGGCGGCACCGGCAACAACTCCGGCGAAGTCCGCGCCCTTTCCAGCGGCAATGTCTTCACCTACGGCAACAAATCCACCGGCATCCTCGCCCAATCCGTCGGCGGCGGTGGCGGCAACGGCGGCTTCAATGTATCCGGCGGCCTGTCCTTCGCGGGCGGCAGCGGCGGAGTCGGGGTCGGCCTCGGTGGCAGCGGCGGTAGCGCGGGAAATGCGTCTCTCGTCAATCTCACCGTCAACAACACCGTTTACACCGAAGGAGACAAGTCGGTCGGCATCATCGGCCAATCAGTCGGCGGCGGCGGCGGAAACGGCGGCTTCAATGTCACCGCCATCGCCTCGTTCGGCGGCGCCGGCAGCGGCACGGTCGGGGTCGGCCTAGGCGGCTCGGGTGCAGGCGGCGGCGATGGAGCGGCAGTCACCGTTTCCACCACCGGCAACGTTGAAACCAAAGGCAACAAATCCACCGGCATCCTCGCCCAGTCCGTCGGCGGCGGCGGCGGAAACGGCGGCTACAATGTCACTGTCGCAGGCTCCGGCGCAGGCACCGGCAGCGGCGCGGTCGGAGTCGGCCTCGGCGGCTCCGGCGCGGGTGGTGGCAATGCCTCCACCGTCGATCTCACCGTTCGCAACACGGTCAAAACCGCCCTCAACAACTCCGCCGGCATCATCGCCCAATCGGTCGGCGGCGGCGGCGGAAATGGTGCGTTCGATGTCACGGTCGCAGGTAGCGGAGCAGGCACCGGCAGCGGAGCCCTCAGCGTCAGCCTCGGCGGCAGCGCGGGCACCGGCGGCTACGCGTCCCGGGTCACTTCCGACGTCATCGGCAACATCCAGACCGGCGGCGACAACTCCATCGGCTTCCTTTCCCAATCCGTCGGCGGCGGCGGCGGAAATGGCGGCTTCAGCATCAGCACCGCCATCAGCGGCGCAGGCAAAGGCAGCGCGGCCGGTGCCATCAGCCTCGGGGGCTCCGGCGCCGATGGCGGCTACGCCGGCAAAGTCATTTCCTCCTACACGGGTGACATCACCACCGTCGGACAGTATTCCACCGGCATCGTTTCCCAATCCGTCGGTGGTGGCGGCGGAAACGGCGGCATCAGCGCGGCAAGCACCTTTTCAGCGGCCAAAAACGGCACCTTCGCGGCCTCCTTCGGCATGGGCGGCTCCGGCGGCAGCGGCAACTACGCCGACACCGTCAACAACACCGTCGTCGGCAACGTCGTCACCTCCAGCGTCCTCATTCCCGCTGCTGTCGATCCCCTCACCGGGCTCCTCGTTCCCGCCCACTTCGCGGAACATTCCGGCGGCATCCTCGCCCAATCCGTCGGCGGCGGTGGAGGAAACGGCGGCTTCAACGTCAGTGGTGCGATTTCCCTCGCCCAGGACGGCAGCGGAGCCCTTGCCATCGGCATTGGCGGCTCCGGCGGCGATGGCGGCTACTCGCAAAAAGTCACCAACAAGGTCACCGGCAACGTTTACACCGCCGGAAACTTCGGCATCGGCATTGCCGCCCAGTCCCTCGGCGGCGGCGGCGGCAATGGCGGCATGAACATCACCGGCGCGATCTCCGCAGCCAAAACAGGTTCGGGTTCCGTCGGGATCGGCATCGGCGGCACCGGCGGCGGCGGCGGTGACGCAGGCGCGGTCGACAACACTGTCACCGGCTACGTCCAGACCCAGGGCAACAATTCGACGGGCATTCTCGCGCAATCCCTCGGCGGCGGCGGCGGCAACGGCGGCATGAACATCACCGGCACCTTCTCAGCGGCGAAAACCGGCAGCGGCACACTCGCCGTCGGCGTGGGCGGTTTCGGCGGCGACGGCGGCGAAGGACTCGACGTGGTCAACACGGTTACCGGCGGCACCATTACCACCGGAAATAATTCCAACGGCATCGTCGCACAAAGCCTCGGCGGTGGCGGCGGCAATGGCGCGATGAACATCTCCGGCGCGGTCAATCTCGCCAAGGAAAACGGCGGCGCAGTGGCCATCGGCGTGGGTGGCTTCGGCGGCGGCGGCGGCAGCGCGCAGAGCGTCACCAGCACCGTGAAAACAACGAAGGCTCACGATCTGATCGGCACCAGCGGCGATAATTCGTCCGCCGTGGTCGCCCAATCCATCGGCGGCGGCGGCGGCAATGGCGGCACCAATATCACCGGCGTGGTCAACATCACCGGCGAGAGCGGCGCGGCGATCGGCGTCGGGGTTGGCGGTTTCGGCGGCGGCGCGGGCAATGCCGGAAAGGTCATTCTCGATGTCACGGGTAACATCATCACCGACGGCAACAATTCCCACGGTCTCCTCGCGCAATCGATCGGCGGCGGCGGCGGCAATGGCGGCACCAACATCACCGGCTCATTGGCCGTCACCACCGCTTCCGGCGGCTCAGGAACAACCCTGGCAGCTTCCCTCGGGATCGGCGGCTTTGGCGGTGATGGCGGCCACGCGGGCGACGTCGCTGTGAAATACAGCGGACTTCTTCGCGCACTGCCTCGCACTCTAACCTCAACCGGTGACTATGAAGACAAATTGGGCGAAGGCTCACACGGCATCGCGGCCCAATCCATCGGCGGCGGCGGCGGCAATGGCGGCATCAACGTCAGCGCGGGAATTTCCTACGCGCACGACGAAGGAGACGGCTACGGAATCATCGTGGGCTTCGGCGGCTTCGGCGGCGGCGGCGGCGATGCGGGCAACGTGAATGTTGATGTTCTCGGCGACAACGCGATTTACGCCAGGGGTAACGGGCGCTCGGCCATCTTCGCCCAAAGCGTCGGCGGCGGCGGCGGCAATGGCGCGCTCAACGTCAGCGGCGGCATCGTTTCGGACTCCCCTCTGATCCTCGGCGTCGGCGGTTTCGGTGGAGATGCTGGTATCGCGAAAAATGTCGTCGTGAAGGCGGCGACCGATCTGACGGTCTCCACCATGGAGCACACCGAGCTCACTTCGGCGGGCATCCTCGCCCAGTCCCTCGGTGGCGGCGGCGGCAATGGCGGCCTGAACATCAGTGGCGGCCTCGCCATCAGCAAAGAAAAGGACGTTCCTTCCCTCACCATCGGAATCGGTGGCTTTGGCGGCGCAGGCTCGATCAGCGGCGATGTGACGGTCGATCACTCGGGAAATATCAACACGCAGGGGAATTGGATTCACGGCATCATGGCACAAAGCATCGCCGGCGGCGGCGGCAATGGAGCCATGAATATCAGCGGCCAGGTCAATTTTGCGGACTCCGACAATTCCGGTGGCAAAACCGACCTCACCGTCGTGACCGGCATCGGCGGCAACGGCGGCAAAGGCGCTGACGCGGGCGATGTCCGCATCATCCAGAACGGATTCGTCACCACCGACGGCGACAACGCCCGCGGCGTCGCAGCGCAATCCATCGGCGGCGGCGGCGGCACCGGCGGAATGAATATTGGCGGCGTCTTTGCCAAAAACAGCTCGCCCATCATCGTCGGCGTCGGCGGCTCCGGCTCCGGCGGCGGCCACGCAGGGTCGGCCACGGTGATCCGCGGCACCAGCCTCCTTTCCACCGGGAAAATCACCACCAATGGCAACGGCTCCTACGGCATCGAGGCCACCAGCATCGGCGGTGGCGGTGGCGACGCCGGCATGAACTTCAACGCCGGGGTCACCCTCGCCGGAAAAGACGGCACCGACAACGGATTCGCGGCCAATTTCGCCATCGGCGGCGCAGGCGGAGAAGCCGGCAACGGCGCGGCTGCGAAGGTCAACAACTTCAGCGACATCGAAACCAAAAAGGCCAACAGCCACGGCATCCTCTCCCAGTCCATCGGCGGCGGCGGCGGCAATGCCAACTTTAACGTCGCGGTCACCTACGCCGGTTCCGCCGCGGCGGGCAAACCCAACAAAAACATGGGCTTCAACCTCGCCCTCGGCGGTGCCACCGGTGACGGCGGCTACGGCGGCACCTCGGATGTCATCCAGGTCGGCAACATCGAAACCTGGGGCAAGGAATCCTACGGCATCCTCTCCCAATCCATCGGCGGCGGCGGCGGAAATGCCGGACTCGACTTCGCCTTTGTGAAGGCGGACGGCGGAAAAGCCGGCGTCACCATCGGCCGCGTCGGTGGGCTCGGCGGCTACGCGTCAAACGTGACCCTTTCCTCGAACGGCTCCGTCACCACCCACGGCGACCGCTCATTCGGCATGCTCGCCCAGTCCGTCGGCAACGGCGGCGGAAACAGCTCCGCCACCACCATCGCAGCGGAAGTTCCAAGCAAGGAAGAAAATGGCGAGGTCAAACCCCACGCCATTGGCCTCTCCATCGGTCTCGAAGGCGGCATCGGCGGCCACGCCGGTAACGTCAATCTCGATGCCATCGGCTTCGTCAACACCTCCGGGAAAAACGCCCACGCCATCTTCGCCCAGTCCGTCGGCGGCGGCGGCGGCAACGGCGGCACCGCCAACACCTTCGGCATCACCGCCGCCACCGCCTCCATGTCCCTCGGCGGAGTCGGCGGTCTCGGCGGCTACGGCGGCATCGTCGATGTCGACAGCTCCGCCCAGGTCCGCACCTTCGGCGATGACTCCATCGGCATCCTCGCCCAGTCCATCGGCGGCGGCGGCGGCAACGGCGGCATGGCCCGCTCCGGCGGCATCAAGAGCGGCGACAGCGGCATCAGCGTCAGCATCGGCGGCGGCGGCGGCCAGGGCATGACCGGCGGCCTCGTCACTGTCGATAACTCCGGCGTCATCATCACCGCAGGAGAAGGCTCCCACGGCGTCCTGGCCCAGTCTCTCGGCGGCGGCGGCGGTAATGGCGGCATGGCCATCACCGCCGTCCTCAAGGCCAGCACCGAAGACTCCACCCGCGCCGCCCTAAGCATCGGCGGCAACGGCGGCGAAGGCGCGACCGGCGGAACTGTCATCGTCACCAATACCGGCGGCATCGGAACCACCAAGGACAATGCCATCGGCATCTTCGCCCAATCCATCGGCGGCGGCGGCGGCAACGGCAAGAGCGTCATCAACAACTCCGTCGCCGGCACCTCCGGAAACAATTTCTCCATCAACCTCGGCGGCACCGGAGGCAAGGGCGCGACCGGCGGCTCGGTCACGGTGAACAACAAGATCACCAGTGATCCGAATTCCGGAAAAATCATCACCGTCGGCAACTTCTCCCACGGCATCGCCGCCATGAGCATCGGCGGCGGCGGCGGCAACGGCAGCACCGTCGTCAGCCTCAACCGCGCGGGGATTTCCGACAAGGCCTCCTCGACCGGCAATCTCTCCTTCAGCCTCGGCGGCAGCGGCGGCGAGGGCGGCACCGGTGGCAAGGTCGATGTCCTCAACGAAGGCTCCATCACCACCTACGGCTTCAAGGCCAACGGCATCCTCGCCCAGTCCATCGGCGGCGGCGGCGGCAACGGCGGCTCCACCTACAGCGGCGATTTCGCGTTCGGATCCGACACCGCCCCGGCCAGCGGCAAGGTCGGCATCTTCTCCATCGGCGGCTTCGGCGGCGATGGCAACCGCTCCGCAGACGTCACCGTCACCAACTCCGGCTCCATCGAAGTCTTCGGGGAAAAAGCCAACGGCATCTTCGCCCAGTCCGTCGGCGGCGGCGGCGGCGATGGCGGCTTCGCGATGTCCTTGTCGCGGAACTCCCTCAAGAATCCGAAGAAGGAGCTCGCCGCCTCGCTCATGACCTTCGCCATGGGTGGCCTCGGCGGCAGCGGCGCTGACAGCGGCAACGTCACTGTCGATCACACCGGCTCGATCATTTCCCACGGCAACAAGTCCTACGGCATCTTCGCCCAGTCCGTCGGAGGCGGCGGTGGAAATGCCGCCCACTCGATCTCCAGCCCGGTCTGGACCGCCGCGGATCTCGCCCTCGTCGCCGTCCTCGGCGGCGGCTCCACAGGAACGGCCGGCATCGTCAAGATCAACACCACCGGCTCCATCACCATGCTGGGCGACAACAGCACCGCCCAGTTCAGCCAGTCCGTCAACGGTGGCGGCGGCAACCTCGACCTCTTCCTCGACGTCAGCAAGCGGGCGGTCGCCATCGGTGACGACGGCATCGAACTCCCCGACAACGGCGGCGATGTCGACAAGGTGAAAGCCTTCGTCAACTCCAACATCAAGCTCGGCACCGATGCCATCGAGGGTGCCGTCGGCAGCGCCATCGAGGCCACCCACGTCGGCGACCTCTACACCCAGGGGAAAGGCTCCATCGCCTCCCTCATGCAGTCCATCGGCGGCGGCGGCGGCAATGCCGAGCAGGAAATCGTCGTCGATACCAACGCCACCGTGAATCTGGAACTCGCCCTCGGCGGCAAGAATTCCACCAACAACGGCGGCGGCGGAATTAACTCCACCCGCACCGGAAATGTCGTCACCACCGGCAACGGCTCCGGCGCGGTCCAGGTCCAGTCCATCGGCGGCGGCGGCGGGAATCTCAACGTGAAAGTTGTGACCGTCCCAGACACCACCACCCCCCTTACCGCCGCAGACTTCAACCCACAGGCCATCGCCGCAGCCATCCGCCCACTGGTCGTCACCCCCGCCTCTCTCGGGGCCGACGGCGGAGCAGCCAACAACAGCGGCAACGTCAACCTCCTCTACTCCGGCGATGTCGGCACCATGGGCGATCTCGCCTATGGTGTTCTGGTCCAGAGCATCGGCGCCGGCGGCGGCAAGCTCAACCTCATCGGCCTCCAGGCCCTCGACCTTTCCCTCGGCGGCAAGAACGGCGCCTCTGGAAACGGCGGCAACCTGCTTCTCTCCAACTCTGGCATGATCTACACCGAGGGCGAACTCGCCCACGGCCTCATCCTCCAGTCCATCGGCGGCGGCGGCGGCATGGTCCTCACCGACCTCGCTCCGGCGAACATCGACATCACCCCGAACACGACCAACACCGGCAACGGCGGCAGCATCGATCTCACCCAGTCCGGCAATGTGGTCGTCCACGGCGACCGCTCCATCGGCGTCATTGCCCAGAGCCTCGGCGGCGGTGGTGGCTTCGTGGATGACTTCTTCTTCGGCAGCGCCGGTGGCAGCGGTTCCTCCGGCGCGGTCACCCTCCACATGCTCGGAAACGTGGTGGCCGATGGCGAAGGCGGCGTCGGCATCTTCGCCCAATCCCAGGCCTCCGGCACCCAGGGCAACATCGCCATCGACCTCGCCACGGACAAGTTCCTCTACTTCGGAGAAAACGGCACCGGCCTCCACTTCTCCGGCGGGGCCACCAACCATTTCCTCAACAATGGAATCGTCTCCGGAGCCGATGGCATGAGCGCCTGGAGCGTCAAGGGCGAGGAAGGCAACGAGCTCATCGACAACAACGGCGACTTCTACGGCCAGGTCGATCTCGGCACCGGCGTGAACAAGTTCGTCAACCACACCGACGGACTCCTCGTCCCCGGTCCGCTGTTCTACCTCGGAGCCTCCACCAACCAGCTCATCAACGACGGCGTCATGCTCCCCGGAAACATGCTGCTCGCCCAGCACACCGACATGACCGGCAGCTTCATCCAGAGCGCCACCGGCGTGACCTACTCGGAGCTCGACTTCGGCACGGACGCCATCGACCAGATCTACATGACCGGCACCGCCAGCCTCAGCGGTCGGGATGACATCTCCCTGCTCAACCCGCAGCTCATTCGGTCCGGCCATTTCCAGAAGGTCCTCATCCATGCCGACGGCGGCGTCACCGATGCCGGCATGGTCCTGAGCTACGCGCCCTCCGTCGTCATCACCTACCAGCTCCTCTACCCGACCGGCTTCGATGCGGTCCTCGATTACAACGTCGACTTCTCACCCAAGGGCGGACTCGGCCGGAACCTCATCGAGGTCGGAAATTACTTCAACCGCATCCAGAACGCCGGCAGCTCGCCCGAACTGGCGGACACCGTCGTGAAGCTGATCTACGACCCGACCATTCAGGACTACCGCCAGTCGCTTTCCATGCTCGCTCCCGACTTCTACGGCGAGCAGCAGGCCGAGGTCATTCGTGGCAACCAGCGCTTCGGCGAACTGATGCTCGATGGCGGGGCCTACCGCTTCGGGAAAAAAGGCCGCCTGCTCTGGTTCGATTTCCAGAACTCCGACACCTACCACAGCGGCTACGATGACTATAAATCCGTCCGCCACATTTCCACCGGCTACGCCATGGGCTTTGAGCAGGAACTCCGGAACAAGTGGATCGTCGGACTCGGCTTCTCCATCGAGGACAACAAGGCCGACGGCTACGACGGTCGCTGGAGTGCCAGCGGCAACACTGAGAGACTCGCCGCGATCGTGAAGCGCGACTTCGCCGGCACCGAAATCGCGGGCATTCTTTCCTACGGTTGGAACCAGATGGAGTCCCGCCGCTCCGGCCAGGTCACCACGCCGTATTTCACCAACGCCAATCGCGATCTTGAGGCACTCACCGCCATGATCCGCGTCTCCCACGAGTTCAACCGCGAGGCCTTCTACATCAAGCCGATGCTCGATGTCGGAGCCACCCGCCTGAATGCGAAGTCCGCCACGGAAACCGGTGCCGGAGCGACCAATCTCGTGCTCGGCGACTACAACGGAACCAGTGCCTGGGTCCGTCCGGCCATTGAGTTTGGAAAAGTCATTCCGCTCCAGGCCGGTGCCCAGCTCCGCCTCCACGCGGAGCTCGCCTACCAGCACTACTTCACCGGAGAACACACCGATGTCACCGCCGGCTTCACAGGAGCCCCGCGCGGCGTTGCCCCCATGGAGGTGCCGATCAATATCGGCTCGCTCGGCAGCATCACCCTCGGGGCCGACCTGCTTCTGGCCAATGATGTCACCATTGGGCTCGATTACACCAAGGCCGTCGGTGACAACTACGACCTCGATTCCATCAACCTCAAGCTCAGCACCAGCTTCTGATCCGCTCGTAGTTCCACCCTTCAGGCAATGCCTTGAAGGATTGAAGAGGCAGAGCATCAGAGATCTGTATCCTGAAAGGATTACAGCTAATAGCCCGGGGTCGAGGAGCGATCGCGACGACTACCCCGGGTTGGGTGATCTCTTGGATTTGCACCCTGAAAGGTGTGCCAGGAGCGTCGTAAATCACTGGCCATCGCACGCGGCTGCGGCCGGTGCCGGGGTCGGATCCTTCTGTTTTGAATGATTGCCGGGTAGTCGGCCGGAGTATGGCTTCGACCCGGGGCTACTTTCTCCGCATCCCCTGCACCGCCAGCACGACGGCTCCTGCCGTGATGCCCCAGAACGCCGAGCCGATGCCCAACAGCGTGAGCCCGGACAGCGTCACGAAAAAGGTCATCGCCGCTGCCTCGCGATGCCGCTCATCGGTGAGTGCGGAGGACAGTGAGTTCGCGATCGTGGAAAGCAGCGCCAGCCCGGCGATCGCCAGCACCAGCTCGCGCGGAAAGGCTGTGAACAGCCCCGCCACCGTCGCGCCGAAGAGCCCGAGAAGCAGGTAAAAGCCCGCCGCGCAGACCGGAGCCCAGTAGCGGCGTTTCGGATCCGGATGCGCCTCCGGCCCGACACAAAACGCCGCCGTGATCGCGGCGAGATTCAGCGCGAAGCCGCCAAACGGCGCGAACACGAGCGTGGTCACACCGGTCCAGCCGATGATTTTCGAAACCGGAGCCTCATAACCACCCGCCCGGATCGCAGCCAGCCCCGGCAGGTTCTGCGAGGCCATGGTAACGATGAAAAAAGGAAGCCCCACGCCAAGCAAGGCCGCAGGCGAAAACTCCGGCGTCGTCCACACCGGTCGCGTCAGGTTCCACGGCACCAGCTCCAGGTTCACCAGCCCTTGGCAAGCCGCGATCACCACACCCAGCACCAGCACCAGCGGAATATTCGCCTTGGGCCAGAAACGTCTGCCGATCACATAAGCCGCCGCCATCGACAGCACCAGCAACGGGTTCTTTGGAACCACCACAAAGGCATCCATTGCGAATTTTGCCAGCACCCCCGCCAGCAAGGCCGAGGCCAGCGGCAGCGGCAGCCGCTTCATCACCCGTTCGAAGCCGCCGCTGAATCCCGCGATCACCATCAGCACCGCGGAAAACAAAAACGTTCCGATCGCTTGGGCCATCGTCAGGTGCCCGCCCGCCGCCGCCGCGCCGATCACCGCCGCGCCCGGGGTCGACCACGCTATCAGGATCGGTTTCCGCGTGATCAGGGAAAAGGCCAGCGTCGGGATCGCCATGCCGACTCCGATCGCCCACAGCCACGAGGCCGTCTGCTCGGGCGTCGCGTGCAGGTTCTGGGTCGCCGTGAAAATGATCGCCACCGAACTCGTGAACCCCACCAGCACCGACACAAAGCCCGCGATCAGTGCGGAAATGGAAAAGTCCTTCAACATGGCCCGCCACAGGACATGCCCCGTCGGACCCGCGCCGTCAATCGTGGGGCGGGAAAGCCTCAACAGTGAGAATTCGCTGGGCGTCTGGAGGAACGACATCGACAAGGTGCTTCCTAGAAGCTTTTTTCTTGGAGGGGTGAACAAAAGAAGCTTCACAGTGCTCTTTTGAACACGCATAAGAGGCTCCGTCATGATCTCATACAAAACAATCGATCTTTTTGCCGGTGCGGGCGGTTTGACCGAGGGATTTCGTCAGGCGGGCTTTGAGTGCTTGTATTCCAATGATTTCAACGAGAACGCCGTCGCCACGTTCAAGCTCAACCATCCCGAGACAAAGGCCTCGTGTGGACCGATCGAAGAGCAAGATCCGAAAGCAGTAAGGAAAGCTTTAGGTCTGAAAAAAGGTGAACTCGACTGCATGGTGGGGGGACCGCCATGTCAGGGGTTTTCCATCTATGCTCCCGATCGCATTCTCGAAGATCCCCGGAACTCCATGTTTCGGCATTATCTTCGTTTCGTCGATGAATTCGCTCCACAGACCATCCTGATTGAGAATGTTCCAGGAATGCTTTCGCTCGGGGGAGGACGAGTGGTGGAAACCATCCTCAAAGAGCTTGAAAGCCGAGGCTACAAGACTAGCTGCCGTGTTTTATTGGCTGCGCATTTCGGTACACCCCAAGTTAGGTGGCGCCTGATTTTCTTGGCATCCAGGATTGGAACTTTGCTGCATCCAGATCCCACGCATTTCTACGAAGCAAGGGCCAATTTTACGGGTGGAGCCACGCTAACTACACGTCTGCAGCCCTTTGACGCGATGACGCTAAAATCCGCTGTGAATTTGAGAGATGCTATTTCTGATCTTCCTTTAATCGGGGCTGGCAAAGGGGAGGATGTTTCGACTTACCAGGGAGTCCGTGCCGTAAGTCCATACGCCAAAGAAATGCGCAACGACTCGCCAGCGCTTTTCAACCATGTGGCCAACAATCTATCGAGCATTAATCTTGAGCGCCTTAAACATATTCCACAAGGAGGAGCTTGGACAGATATCCCATTCGATTTACTGCCTAGTGGAATGCAAAAGGCAAAAAGAGGAGACCATACGAAGCGCTATGGCCGCTTAAGCTGGGACTCCCTTGCTTGCACGATGCTGACCAAATGTGACCCGCATTGGGGTGCGGTGTTTCATCCTGATCAGCAGCGAGCCTTTTCAGTAAGGGAAACCGCTAGAATTCAATCATTTCCCGATTCATACCGTTTCTTGGGAAACAAGGCTTCGCAATTCGAGCAAGTCGGGAATGCTGTTCCTGTTCTTCTTGCAAGAGCGATCGGACTACATATTTCCGAGCACCTACGTAAACATCAATCCGTCACGTATGCCCCTTAAGGTTATCGAGTTGTTTGGATACAGTCCTGATTCGCCCGAGATCAATCAGGCCGTTAATAGTCTGCATTGCCCCTTCATTGCAGAAACTTGCAGGAAGCGTTTCAGCAACGGAATGCCCTCGGGTTTGTGCAGTGCGTCGCAATCGAAAGATCCAGCACCGGTCATCTGCTGCCCTCAGCGTCTGTATGCGAATGACTACCAAATTTTGAAGCACGTTTGTGAGGATGCTTTTGGCGCTGGCATACCTCTCCTGACTGGCGAGGTTTTGTTTCCTCGCGAGAGCGATGCGGTGATTCCGTTCGGCCAAAAACTCGGCAGAGAACTGAAGGTCGAAATGCGTAATACTAAATATTCGTTCGATTGGATACTTGCCCTCGTCGATCCCTTGGGTAATCTCAAAGAATTTGTTGCAGTTGAAGTGCAGACTATCGACACAACCGGTAGCTACCAAAGGCAGAGCTGGGATATTCAAAGCAATCATGGAAGCATTCACGTGAAGCCTTATGCTGAGCCAGTTACGGGCAAACCATCCAATTTTAACTTTGAAAATGTAAATAAGCGAATTCTTCCGCAACTGATCACGAAGGGACACCTACTACGTCTTGAATCAATGTGCAAAAAGGGGCTCTTTTTCGTTTGCCCCACTCCGGTATTGAATCGAATTATCCAGCGATTAGGTGGAGCGCTCCACGAATACAATCCGCAGCCGGGATCAATTACTTTTCATGATTACACCATTGATACAAGTTCGGAAGAAAAACCTTTTCCGCTCGTTTTCGGAAAATCCACAACCACAACGCTTGACCAGCTCTATCTTGCATTTTCGTCGCCGCAGAACCTTCCGCCAAAGGACACCTATAGCAAAGTTGTTGCGGAAGCAGTTAAGACAAACCTGATGCGCGGCTCATATGGAAATTTGAAATAATTGGATATATTGAGTGTTCTGATAATTACCAGCCTTCCCGTCGAGCCCGCCCCGTCACCCGTGAGGCGGAAAGGGTGATGGCGCGTGGATTGGCTGATTCGTCATTCCTCCATCAGCCAGCGGTCCAGAGCCTCCTCCAAGGCTGCGCTGCGCTTGATGGTGTAGCGTTCCCCGGCTTCGACGCTGACCCGTCGGCCGGCGCTGTTCTGGAAGTGGAGCAGGACCTGGGTTTCTCCGGGGTGCTCGATGAGGACGTTGCGGATTTGGTCGATGTCGCGCTCGCTGTGCCTCGTGGTCCACAGCGTCAGTTCCAGCGGACCCTTGGCATTGACGGCAGCGCGGCGTGGCTTGAGTTCGGCGAGCTCGTAGCCGGTGAGGCGCTTGGCTCCGGTGCGGTCGTCGAGTTGGATGGCGCACTTGAGCTTGATGATTTTTCCCGGCTCCACCAGGCCGTTGTCGCGGGCGGGGACGAAGGTTTCACCCCACAGCATGACTTCCGCGCTACCGGTGAAATCCTCGATGATGAGCACGCCGAAGGGCTTGCCGGTCTTGGTGGTCTTCGCTTCCAGGCTGCGGACCATCCCAGCGAACGGGAAACGATCACGCGGGTTGCTGATTTCCACTTCATCGAGCAGGCCGATGCGGAGATAGCGGTCGGAGTCGATCACTCCGCGGAACTTGTCGAGCGGATGGCCGGTGACATAGAAGCCTAACAACTCCTTCTCGTGGGCAAGCCGGTCATCCTTCGACCACTCGGGAACATCGCTCGCCGCCGAGGTTTTCGCCGCAGGAGCGGGGGCGGAAAACTCGATGGCATCGAACAGCGAGACCTGCCCGGATGCGCGATCGCGCTGGGTCGAGGAGGCCGAGGCGACGACTTGCTCAAGACGGTTGAACATTCCGGCGCGGGTTTCACCGGTCCAGTCGAGCGCACCGGCTTTCACGAGGTTTTCCAGGATGCGCTTGTTGACGGCCTTCGAGTCGAGGCGGGTGGAAAAATCCTCGAGCGAGAGGAAGCGTCCGTTGTTCTTCCGGTCCTCGAGCGCGGTGGCCATCGCGCCTTCGCCGACGTTCTTGATCGCCGCAAGTCCGTAGCGGATGCCCATGCCGCCGGACGGCGTTTTTTCCGGGGCGAAGCGGAGGCGCGAGGCGTTGAGATCGGGCGGCAGGATTTCGAGGCCCATCCGATGACACTCGGCCACGAAGACGCCGATCTTGTCGGTGTTGTGGATCTCGTTGGAGAGCAGGCCGGCCATGAACTCGACCGGGTGGTTCGCCTTCAAATACGCGGTCCAATACGAAATGTGGCCGTAGCAGGCGGAGTGGGATTTGTTGAATCCGTAGCCCGCGAACATTTCGATCTTCTCGAAGATCTGGTTGGCAAGCTTCTCGCCGATGCCGTTGGTTTTTTCAGCACCGGAGACGAACTTCGAGCGCTCCTCGGCCATCTTCTTCGGGTCCTTCTTGCCCATCGCGCGGCGCAGGAGGTCGGCACCACCGAGGGTGTAGCCGGCGAGGAGCTTGGCGGCATTCTGCACCTGCTCCTGATAGATCATGACGCCGTAGGTGTTGCCGCAGACCTTTTCCAGAAGCGGGTGCTCGTAGGTCGCCTTCTTGCGGCCCTTTTTCACCTCGATCATCTGGTCGATGAACTGCATGGCACCCGGCCGGTAGAGCGCGAGGAGGTCGATGATGTCGTCGATTTTCTCGATCTGATACTTGCGGCAGGTCTCGACCATGCCACCGGATTCCAACTGGAACACGCCCATCGTTTCACCGCGATTGAGGATGTCGAAGGTCGGCTGGTCATCGAGCGGGACCTTGGTGATGTCGAACTTCGGCGTGTGGATGCGGATATGCTCCACGGCGTCCTGGATGACGGTGAGGTTCTTCAGCCCGAGGAAGTCCATCTTCAGGAGGCCGACCTCCGTGATGGCATTCATGTCATACTGGGTGACGACTTCGCCTTCACTCGCGCGGGTCAGCGGCACGTGCTCATCCAGCGAGCGATCGCCGATCACGACACCTGCAGCGTGGACACCGACGTTTCGCACAAGTCCTTCGAGCTTCAGAGCGTAGTTCCAGAGTTCCTGGTAGGTGGTGGAGCTTTCGATGAGTTCCTTGAGCTCGGGCTTGGCCTCCCACTCGCCTTTCAGTGTGATGCCGGGCTTGGCCTCGATCATCTTCGCAATGCGGTCGGCCTCGCCATAGGAAACGCCCATCACGCGCGCCACGTCGCGGATGACGCTCTTCGCGCCCATCGTGCCGTAGGTGATGATGTGGGAAACACTACGTTCGCCGTACTTGCGCCGGACATACTCGATGACCTCCGGACGGCGGGACTGGCAGAAGTCGATATCGACGTCAGGCGGGCTGACACGTTCGGGATTCAGGAAGCGCTCGAACAGCAGGCCGAATTTCAGCGGGCAGATGTCGGTGATCCCCATCGAGTAGGCCACCAGCGAACCGGCGGCCGATCCACGGCCAGGGCCGACCGGGATGTTGTGATCACGCGCCCACTGGATGAAATCCGCCGTGATGAGGAAGTAGGACGCGAAGCCCAGCTTGTTGATCGTCTCCACCTCATACTTGAGGCGCTCCAGTTTCTCCGGGTCCTCCAAGCCCTCCTCGCCATAGCGCTTCACCATGCCGGTGCGGCAAACGCTCATCAAATACTCCTCGCGCGGCGACCCATCCGGTGTGGGGAACTGCGGGTATTTTTCCGAACTGGCTGAATCGAGCTTGATCTCGACGTTGCACTGCTCGGCGATCTCAAGCGTGGCATCACAGGCACCGGGAATGTCGCGGAACAGGTGGCGCATTTCCTCGGCAGGCTTGAAATGAACCTCGGGCGTGTAGCGCATCCGGTTCTCATCGATCATGAGGTGACCGGTGCCGATGCAGATCATCACGTCGTGGGCCTCGTGGTCGGAGCGATCGAGGAAATGAACGTCATTCGAGGCGACCGGGCGGAGGTTCAGGTCCTTCGCGAGCCGGAGCAGGCCGGGGGTGACGCGTTGCTGCGGTTCGAGCCCGTGATTGTGGATTTCCACCCAGGTGTGCTCCTGGCCGTAGATGTCGCGCAGTTCGGCGAGGGTTTCGCGGGCCTTGTCCTCGTCACCGGCGAGGAGCCATTCGTTCACCGGTCCGGAAATGCAACCGGAGAGGCAGGTGACTCCTTTAGAAAAACGGGCCAGTGCGTCGCGATCCACCCGTGGCTTTCCGTAGTAGAGGCCCTCGAGGTGGCCCAGGGAAACGAGCTTGCTGAGGTTTTGCCAACCCTCGGCATCGCGCGCCAGCAGGGTCATGTGGGTCGAGCGCTTCCGACCGACGAGATCGCGCTTCTCCTCGATCTTTCCAGGAGCGAGATAGATCTCGCAACCCATGATCGGCTTCACCTTTGCCTTCTTGCAGGCCTGGTAGAACTCGATCGCTCCGAAAAGGTTGCCATGGTCGGTCATGGCCACGGCAGGCATGCCGAACTCAGCCGCGCGCTTGGCGAGGACATCGGTGCGGATCATCCCGTCGAGCAGGGAATACTCGGTGTGCAGGTGGAGGTGGACGAACGAATCAGACATCGGGCAGCCACAGGCTAGTCAGCCAGCTGCAGAGGGCAAGGCGGGCGAGAGTCGGATCCACAAAGCATTGATTATCAAAAATCGAAATATCGAAAAAGGCACCGCGAGGAGGTTCGTGCCAGGGGTTATGAAACCACGAAGTTCAAGAACCGGGCGTGCACCCGCCCTACCCGAACCCCGCTGATTATAAACCAATTTTAATAATATCTTGTCCGTTCAGGACCTATTTGGATATCTTGTAAGGATGTTCCCCCAGACACCTACCCCATCCCCATCTCCTGCCTCTGGACGTCCATTATCTACAGGTATTCCAAGCCCTGTTTTCGGCGTGTTCGATCACACAAGCCGCCAACCGCTTGAACACAAGTCCATCGAACGTGAGAAGGATCGTGAGTACTCTGGAGGGTGAGGTCGGAGTTCCTTTGTTTGATGGTTCCCAACGGGGTCGTGTTGAGCCCACGTCTCATGCAGGCCTACTGGAACAGGCCATGCAGGCGTTTCTCGGAGAGATGGAAACATTCAGGAGCCTGGCCTCCGAAGTCAGGGAAAGGGAGAGGGTCGTGTTGGTGGGGACAAATCCTTGGTTCATGGCAACTCGCTATTTCAGCGAATGGCTGGAAAGTCTCCGCCGGAACAGCCGGATTGAGGTGAAACTGGTGGAGGTCGCCGGAGGAATGGAACGCTCGATGGTGGACTCCGGAAGTTGTGATGTCTACGTGGGGCCCACCCCCATCACAGGCAAACGACTCTCATCCGTCGACCTTCCAGCGATGGTCGCAGGCATCTGTCTGACCGGCAATCAAGAGCCCCCCCGAAGTTTGGAAGAGTTCAAATCCGTCGGAGCCTGGGGCATTCATTTGCCGGGGTTGCGTTCACAGGCGGCTGAATGGCTGAAGGCCATCGAGGTAGCTGGCGGTGGGCTGGGTCGCTTGATACCGCACTCCAACTTTCTTGAGTGGTCGGCCAGTCCAGTGCGGAGCCGGCTCCAAGCGGTGATCGCGCCGATGCCCGCCACGATTTCTGCGATTTCCGGGTGGGTTTGGCATCCCTTCAAGCCACTTGGTGGTGTCCGAATCACCGCGACGGCCTTATCCCAGCACCCCTACGATTTTCTTGGCACAGCCATTCAGGCCTCAGCGGCCAACCTGATGGAGCATGAAGGAAGCTTTTGATATCGATGAACTTCGGGCCTTCGTCGTGATGGCTGATGAAGGCTATTTCAGCGAGACAGCCGGAACTCTCGGAATCAGCCAGCCCGCAGTCAGCCAGCGGATCTCCCGTTTGGAAAACTCACTCGGTTTCCATCTCTTCATCCGGACGGCCCAGGGTGTCGTTTTGACGCCTTGCGGCCAGAGTGTCCTGCAGAACGCCCGCCGATGTGTGGCGAGTCACGGGCAACTGCTTCGTCAGATGGATCACCATCGCCATTCGTCAGGCGGCCGGGTCAGGGCCTGGATCGAACCCTCCCTCGCGCATGAGTCGCTCATCCAGGTTCTGAGCGGCTCTCCGGAGCTCGATGTTCTCACTGAACGGCGGAAGGCCGACTGGGCGGATCAGCTGAGATCCCTTGAGTTGGACATGGTGATTTGTGGCTCGTTTCTCCAGCAGACGGTGATTGCCGGATTGGAAAGGACCGAGCTTCTGCGGGAGCCTGGACTCACAGCAGTGTGGTCAGAGGAGCATTACCAAATCTCGCCGGAATCCTTTTGTCTGGCGGACTTCCTTTCCTCGGGGTTGGCACTGCCGAGTGCCTGCTGGATAAAAGGGGTGCGAACGTTTTTCGATGATTGGTGCATCCGGGTTTACCAGAAATGCGCGGGAGACGTGGCTGAGGTAAACAGTTGCCAAGAGGCAGTCAGAGTCTGCCTGGCCGGTCCGAGAATTGCCATCCTGCCCGGCAATCTGTCATCCAATGCTCACGTCCTTCGACATTCTTCTCTCGTCTCGAAAGGGCTCTTCCGCGAAGTTTTACCAAATGC
>JANOKL010000203.1:0-18670 GCA_031419215.1 Luteolibacter sp.
GCACATCGTGGTGCCCGGCGTGAGATAGGACTTCAGGACCTTCAGCCCGTGGCGGTTCACCGCGCTGGTGATGTAGATCTTCGCCTCCGGGCAAAGCGCCTGCAACTCCTCGGCGGCGGCCACACTCTGCTTCTTGGGAAACAGGTCGGACTTGTTCATCAGCACCACCGGCATCGCGCCGCTGCGGCTGATCAGGGAGAAATACCGCTCCATCCGGCGCGGGTTGTAGTCGGGCCCGGCATCGGTCACCACCGCCACTACGTCGATGTTCGCGCCGATGACCTGTTCCTCGGAGCTTTTTCCCGGCATCTTCCGGGAAAAGCAGGAGCGCCGGGGCAGCAGGTGGCGGATGACGTGATCCTGGTTCTCATTGCCCATCTCGACCAGCACCCAGTCGCCCACGGCGGGCAGGGCGGCATCGTTCGGGGCGTCGTGCCAGACCTTTCCGGATAGCACTAGGTCGATCTCCTCGCCGCCTTCGATAAAGGCCCCGAAGTTGATCGTGGTCTCCCGGATCAGGCGGGCCGGCACCCAGTTCTTGTGGGCAAAGGGCGCGCGGGCCTGTTCGAAATGATCGGACCAGCCGAGTTGGAGCAAGGTCACGGGAGCATGTTCATTTTAAAGACAAAGCGGCCCGGAATCCCGAAGGACGCCGGGCCGCTGGGAAAGGTCAGGCAGGAAGCGGTTTGGAAAGTTCAGAGAGGCGATCAAGCACCTCTCGGGTTTCCTGAGTCCAGCGGCGCAGCGCCTTGCGGGAAAGATCCACCCGGCCGACCATCGCAGCTTCGAGTTCGTTGTAACTCGCGGTCAGACGATCCGCCAGCGCGTGGGCGGTTTCGATCGCCTTGTCACGCCATGGATGATGCTCGCCAAGGCTCTTGAGACGTTCGATTTCGGCATCCGCATGGCGGCGGGCCTCCATCATCTGGGCCAGGACGACCTTGCTTTCCGGCACGCGGCGGAGGTCCGAAGCGAGGCCGCATTTTCCGAGCAACCAGATCGCCCACTTGGTGGGGTCGAAGTTCCAAGGCTTCACGCCATTGCGGTAGTCGTGCTGGAACTCGTGGTGGTAGTTGTGGTAGCCCTCGCCGAAGGTCACCAGCGACATGACGAAGCTGTCACGGGCGCTGCAACGGGTGGAGTAGGGCTGCTCACCGATCGTGTGGCAGAGCGAGTTGATGAAGAACGTGCACTGCTGGACGAGGAAGACGCGGAGCACGCCGGCAAGGAGGAAACCACCGAGCGCACCGGTCCAAGGATCGAGTCCGTGGGTGGCGTTCCAGAGGTAGCCGAGTCCGGCTGGCAGGAGCAGGCCGACCACTAGGGAAATGAGCTTGTCCCAACGGTGCTGCCACATGACGAGAGCGTCCTTGCGGAGGTCGGCGACGTTGTCCAGCGGCGGGACCGGGTTCAACTTGAAGAGTATCCAGCCCATGTGCGCCCAGAAGAAGCCCTTCGAAATATCGTAAGGATCGTCGTCGTGGTCGGTGTGCTTGTGATGGCGGCGGTGGTCGGACACCCAGTTCAGCGCGGAGTTTTCAAACGCACAGGCACCGAAAACCAGCGTCGCGAACCGGATCGGCCACTTGGCCTTGAACGACAGGTGCGAGAACAGGCGATGGTAGCCGAGCGTGATGCTCATGCCGGTCGCGATGATGTAGAACAGCAGCATCCCGAGTTGGAAGCCGTTGATGCCGTGATGCCAGAGGTAGATCGGGGAGGCGATGAGGGCCGTCAGGCAGATCACCCCGAGGAATGCGGTGTTGAGCCAGTTGACCCGTTCGAAAGGAATCTTGAGGTTCATAGGTTGGAAGAAGGTGGTGGTGTTTTAAGGAAAAACGGCGACGAGGTCAATCATGGGAACCGGGCGCAGTGGCCAATAGAGCCTTGATCAGAATCGCCGCATGCATTTTCGCAAATTCCGGTCAAATCAGCCGCGGAATGAGCGACCGCCGCCACCGCCGGATGAGCGCGCGGGGCCGCTGCGGCCACCGCCACCCTGTGGGCGACCGCCGCCACCCTGGGGGCGTCCGCCTTGACCGCCGCGACCACCCTGTCCGCGCGGCGGGGCCGGCGGGACGTAGGAGTTCGGGGAAAGTTTCGGCTCATCGCCTTCGAGGACCGAGCAGGTCAGACGATTACCGGTGAGCTTTTCGATGTCGCGCAGCTTCTCCCGGTCCTCCGGGGCCACGAGAGTCACGGAAACCCCACTCGTCCCGGCACGACCGGTGCGGCCGATGCGATGGATGTAGTCTTCCGGCACCATCGGCAGGTCGAAGTTGATGACGTGGGAAATGCCGTCGATGTCCAGCCCGCGGGCGGCGACGTCGGTGGCAATGAGCAGCCGCACCTCGCCCTTGCGCATCTGGTCCACGGTGCGCTTGCGGACACCATGGCTCTTGTCGCCATGGAGGGCGGCACAAGCGTGGCCGTCCTGCTGGAGGGCCTTGCAAAGACGGTCGGCGCGACGCTTCGTGCCGGTGAAAATGACGGCCTGCTGGAGCGTCGGGTCGCCGAGCCAATGGTCGAGCAGGCGGCGCTTGTGGTCGACGCTGTCGACGTGGAACATGCGCTGGTCGATGCCTTCGTGCTTCACCTTGTTGGCGGCGAGCTCGATCTGCTCCGGATGGTTCAGCAGCTCGGTGGCCACCTTTTTCACCGCGCCTTCCAGCGTGGCGGAGAAGAGCAGGCCCTGGCGCTTTTCAGGGATGTAGCTGGCGATCTGGCGGACCGGCTTCACGAAGCCCATGTCGAGCATGCGGTCGGCTTCGTCGAGGACCAGGAATTCCACGTTGGAAAGGTCCACACGCTTCTGTTCGAGGTGGTCGATCAGGCGTCCGGGAGTGGCCACCAGCAGGTCCAGCGGGCGGGAAAGCAGTTGATACTGCGGGCCGTAGCCGACGCCACCGACGACGAGTCCGAAGGACAGGCCGGAGTGCTTGCCGAAGCGGCGGGCCTCATTGAGGACCTGCTCGGCGAGTTCACGGGTGGGGGCGAGAACGAGGGCGCGGGGTCCGCGACGTCCGGTGCCGGGCTTCGCCATCAGGCGATGCAGCATCGGCAGCACGAAGGCGGCGGTCTTTCCGGTTCCAGTTTGAGCGGAGGCCATCAGGTCCTTGCCGGCCATCACGATCGGGATCGCGAGGCGCTGGATGTCGGTCGGAAGCTCATAGCCACCGTCTTTCACGGCCTTGGAGAGAGCGGGATTCAATTCAAACGAGTCAAATGTCATGTAATCAGTTTCAGTAGGTGGGCGGTACGCACGAAAGCGACCACCCGATGCGGGCGACAAACGCCAGGAAGCACCTCATGGTGCTCCTTGCTTTCTGGTTGATTCACTCTGCTGGGAAGCGGAGGAGAAACGGCCGGTTTGTCAAAAGCGGCCGATACGTTTGCAACCAGAAAACCGCGGGATACCCCCCAAAGAAACGGATGAAAACGGCCTAACCCTTTCGGGCGGCGGCGGAGGGCTAGCAGGCATCGCGGACCTTGCCTAGACAATTCGCGTTTATCTCAAAGCGCCTCGAGCACCTTCTCCAGCGTCAGCTCGTTCTGGCAGCGCAGGTCCATCACGCACTTCGCGGCAAAGCACGGCGAGCACTCCACATGGCGGCGCAGGACCGTGTGACGTTTGCCCAGCGGGCGTTTCCAGGCCGGTTCGTTCGGGCCAAAGAGCACCACGCAGGTCGATCCGGCGTGTGAGGCCAGATGCGGCAGCGAACCATCCGCAGCGATGATCTTTTCGTGCGCGGCGAGGATCGGCAGCACCTCGCCCAGCGGCTCCAGCTCGGCGAACCGCGCGTCATCTCCCAGCGCGGCCAGCAATTTCACCGCCAGGCCGCCGCCATTCGGCACGGCGACAATCGTCGGGCGCCTGCCGCTTTCGATCAGGGCCCGCGCGACCTTTTCCCAACGCTCAAGCGGCCACTCGTGGCTGCGGCCGTAGTCGGAGTCTGGGGCCAGCAGCACCGTGCCGGGCACGTGTGGGATGCCGAGATCGACCGGCTCGAAAAACGCTGGCACGCGGGTGTCGATGCCCATCGCTTCCGGCAGGGAAAGGTAGTGCCGCACCCGGTGTTCGATCGGTCCCGGCGCGGGCAGCGGCAGCGGATCGGTGAGGAGTTTCATGAACGCCTTGTCGCCCGAAGGCCCGGTGCGGCGCGGTATTTTTGCCCGAGCGCAAGCCTCCGCTGCGATCCTGTTTTCCCAGACCACCGCCGCCTCGAAACTTCCCTCGAGCACCACCGCGATCCCCTTCCCCAAGGCCTTCGGCGGGTAGTGGATGATCGAGAGCCCGGGCAGGGTCTTCCAAAACGTCGCCTGCGCCTCCGAGCAAAGGATCGTCACCGGCAGCCCCGACGCCATCAAAGCCCGCACCGCAGGCACGGAAAAACAAGCCTCATCCCAAGCCAGCGGAGCCGCGATCACCATGCCGTTCATTGCGCTCATTCTGAATCAGGTTCCGGCAAGGGATCAACCGGGGTTTCGGGCTTGGAGAGCTTTGGCGGGGTTTCGTCAGGTTTTCCGATGAACTCTCCAAAACTATCGAATGTAGTGGGATTCGAAGGCTGGTCGAGTTGCTCAAGAAGCGCTGAAGCAAGGTCGTTATTGAGCAGCAAAGCCATGCGAAGTTGCGCGGGTTGCACCAATCGCGCCTGAGCCAAGAGGTCTCTTAAATGATTGGAAAGCGGCTGATCTGAGGTGAGAGGAAAGGCGTCAGATACCATAAGCAAACCTCTGTGGTAGTAGGCTTCCCTTATGATGAATGGATCCACTTCATTCTGCAGCAATAATTCTGTTAGATTTCCCGTCAATGGATCTTGAGCCCAATTCTCAGAAAGATTGATCCAAGCGTGCTTGTCTTCCTCCGTCTGAGCGAATGGATCTGAAATCAACTCGGGCCTTCCCTCATCCGAGGACGCCCATTTTTTCATCGTCAACTGTGCTTGCTGTCCGCTTAGTTCGCAAAGATTCCAAGGCGCATAACCATCATTTTCCAGCCAGTTAGCCTTGCCGGCCAAAGCCAAGTAGGTGCTCTCGAGAGCAGTTCTAACGTCGGGATGGCTGTTAGGATACTTTGCCGCCTCCTCTTCGAATTCCTTCTCAAGCAGTTCAAATTCCGCCAGCCGCATCGCGTCCATCTGCGCCTTCGCGTGGGTCCTTTGTTCAGGACTCAGCTGCAGCGCTTCTGTTAGGGCCTCCAGATACCAGAGTTGCTGCTTGGCTCGCAGGATTCCCTTCAGCGAATGCTCTTCTTCATCCAGCCCCGCCATCTGGAAATCCTCGATCATCCAGCGGATTTCCTGGTCGGTCATGCCGCGTTTGGCACGTTCGAGATAGGCGGCGATGGGGTCGGTAAATGGGAGGACTCTGCCGAGCGGCGCACGTCCGTCCGAGTGAAGTTTCGTGGGCGCGGTCTTCGCTTTCGCGCCGAGCTGAAACATGGGCTCGCCGCCGTTGGAAACCTCGACGATCTGCCAGACGCCAAGTCCCGAAAGCACGCAGGCGGCGATCAGGGTTTTGGAAATCCGTCTACGTGGCGCGGCCACCGTTTCCACATCGACGAGGGCCTCCAGCAAAACATCGCGCTCCGGAAGAGGTTCCTCTGGCACGATGCTTTCCAGGTCCTCGTCGTTCGGCTTCACTCGGATGCTTTTATTTCCTGCGGATCAACCGGGGTTTCGGGCTCGACGGTGTTTGGGGGAAGTTCTTCGACAAACTCGAAGGGGCTGGGTGCGAGTTCCCCGGGCTTCTCGTTGATGGTGCCGAGTGGATCTTCAGCGAATTTCATTTGAAAGCCTGGGTTGTCGAGTTGTTTGAGGAGGCTACTGGTTGCGGAGGGTTCCATTAGCATCGCCATTCGAAGTTGGGCGGAATTCAGGCTGCGAGCCTGGTCAAGGCCTGTGGGGGAAACTGGGTCCTTTTGGTTGGGCGTGAGCGGGAAGGCATCAACCACCAAAATCCTCCCAAACAACGCATGGCCTTCGAACGCGAATTGGTGTGGGTTGGTTTCACCCAGTTCGATGATGTTTCCGCTCAGTGGATCCAGCTTGGTCGTAGCGAGTTGCATCCATGCGGGCTCTGGCGCGTCACCATCCGCTTCATTTTTCACGGCCGACTGTCGTTCAGCATCCCGCCAACGATGCATGGTCAGCTGATCCTGCTCCTTGCTTAAATCGCACAGATTCCAAGGGGCGTAGGCGTCCTTCATCAGCCAGACATTGGCAGCTGCTGGAGGCGCTATGGGCAAGGTGTCGGGGATGCGAGCCAAGTCCGTGTTAGCTCCCACCCCTGCGATCCCCTTTTCGAAAGTCTCAACATCCGCCGCCAGCAGCTCGTCCATCTTCGTCTTCGCCTGAGCTTTTTGGTCCGGGCTCAGCTGAAGCGCTTCTGTTAGAGCCTCCAGATACCAGAGTTGCTGCTTGGCTCGCAGGATTCCCTTCAGCGAATGCTCCTCCTTATCCAGCCCCGCCGCCTGGAAATCCTCGATCATCCAGCGGATTTCCTGGTCGGTCATGCCGCGTTTGGCGCGTTCGAGGTAGGCGGCGATGGGGTCGGTGGATGGGAGGGCTCTTCCGAGGGGCGCACGTCCGTCCGAGCGCAGTTTCGTGGGCGCGGTTTTCGCTTTCGAGGCGAGCTGGAACAAGGGCTCGCCGCCGTTGGAAACCTCGACGATCTGCCAGACGCCGAGCCCCGAAAGCACGCAGGCGGCGATCAGGGTTTTCGAAATCCGTCGGCGTGGCGCGGCTTCCGTTTCCACATTGACGAGGGCCTCCAGCAAGACATCGCGCTCCGGAAGGGGCTCTTCCGGAAGGGTGCTTTCCAGGTCCTCGTCGGGCTCGTTCAAAAGTCAGGGATGGGTTGCGGCTGGAGCGTCGGGAAAAGCTGCGGCAGGTGATAATCCGGTGGACCGTCGCCGAGTTTGGTGGCGGTCAGGAAACGTTGCGCCGGAGAGCCGAGGATGAAAGCGACATTTCCCTTCGTCTCCGGGCCGAAGTCGATCCGCGCCTCCAGGACATCGAGCGCGATCGACATCGCGGCGATCCAGCCACCGCTGGGGGCGAGTTCGTAGTAGGTTTGCACGTCCGGCATCGGCTCGTTGCGCGCGGCATCGCGGACCCGTGGCGCGGTGAATTCGCAGCTCCACCAAGCACCGTTCGGAGAAAGGTTCAGCTCCAGGTAGCGCCCGCTCTTCGGGTCGGCGAGGAACAGCTCGGCGACGTCGTATTTCCACAGCTCGGGCTGGAATTTTCCCGGTCGCGCTTGCGGATGCAGCAGGGCAGGGGCGGTGTGGGAGGCCAGGAACCAGAGCCGCTCGGCATCCTTGGCCAGCGCGAAGCCGACTGCCGGCTGGAAACGGTCGCCAAACCAGTCGGCCCCCAGCCCGAAGAGCGGCAGGTCGAGATCGCCCCAGACGAGGGCCTTCGGGCTATCGAACAAGATCATGCGCTTCGGGTTAAACCCGCATGGATCGCGGGTCGAGCCGGAACGTCAACCGGGCCTTTTGCACATTTTATAAAAACTTCATGCAAAAAGCGGAAAAGGATCGCCAAATGCCTGAGTATCTGGCCTAACCGCTCAGACCTTAAATGTCACGCCGTCCCAAACGCCCTGCTGGATTTTACGACGCCATCGAATACATCGGTCCGCGTCCCCAGAAGCCCGTCAAAAAGCGGCAAAATTTCTTCGGCGGCTGGGTGATCCTGGCGATCGCGGTTGGCATCGCCTTCCTGTTCGCCCGCCCATTGATCAACTCCCTGAAGGCCGAGCAGACCGGCACCTCGTTGGAAAACGTGGACCGCACGATCGCCCGACTTTCGACCTCCTCCCTTTTCGGTGAGCGCCTCGCCGCCGCCGCGCTCCAGCAGTCGAAATCGCAGGTTTTCTACGACGAGAGCTACCGCCAGATCAGCTACCCGAACGGCGACATCCCGGCGGACAAGGGCAAGGCCGAGGACGTGATCATCCGCGGTTTCCGTGCGATGGGCACCGACCTCCAGCAGCTCGTCCACGAGGACATGGAAAAGAACTTCCGCGAGTATCCGTCGTTCTTCGGAGCCACCGCCCCGGACGCCAGCATCGACCACCGCCGCGCGGCAAATTTGAAGCGTTTCTTCGAGCGTCAGGGCGAGACCCTCAGCACCGCGCGCACGCCTTCCGAGTATCTTCCGGGTGACATTGTCATCCTCAGCCATCCCGGTGCCCGCAACGAAGGCACCGGCCAGATCCAGATGCACATCGCCGTCGTCGTCCCCGGCCCGGCGGATCATGCCACCGAGCCATGGCTGGTCCACAACCTGGACTCCTCGCCGAAGTGGGAAAACGTCCTGCTCGATTACCAAATCCTCGGCCACTACCGCTTCGCCCGCTGAGGCGATCGGTGGAAACGAAGGAGTCCGCGCCACTCAGCGGCTGAGGAATTTCCGGGAAACCATCACGTATTTCTCGGCCCAGGATTTCACCTTCTTCTGCTCATCGAGCGAAAGCGTCCGCACCACCTTGCCGGGCGAGCCGATCACCAATGAGCCCGGTGGAATGATCGTGCCGCCCGTGACCAGCGCTCCCGCGCCGATGATCGAGCGTTCCCCGATCACCGCGCCATCGAGGATGATGGCGCCCATGCCGACGAGCACTTCGTCCTTGATCGTGCAGGCGTGGATGATCGCCGAGTGGCCGACGGTCACCAGCTCGCCGACGTAGCAGCCATAATCGTCCGCAAGGTGGACCACGGCGTTGTCCTGAACGTTCGAACGCGGGCCGATGACGATCTCGTTGATGTCGCCCCGCAGCACCGCGCCATACCAGATGCTGGATTCCTCGCCGAGCGTCACGCGACCGATCACATCGGCGCTGGAGGCAATGAAGGCGGAGGGGGGAATGGTCGGGAGAAATTGATCGAAGGACTCGATGGCCATGGCGGGATGATGCGGTCAGCGAAGGCGGCTTCAAAGCTGGAAAAGTCGGGCGCCCACTAGGCGGCAGGTCCATGTGTGTCAATTTCGTGGCCAAGAGGGGATTGTTGTAAACCGCACTCAAGATGAAAAGCGCCCGTGCCTATCGGCATGCCAAGAATTTTCAGACGACCCCGTTGAACTCATGAAATTGAAATTTGTTTTTCTAATGCTTGCGGCTGGCGCTGTAGCACCAGCCCAAGCGCAGCAATTTTGGAAGACCGATGGCACCAGTGGAACATGGACGGGAGCCAACTGGGGAACCTCAGCCGCTGGTCCCTTCGCGACGTCCTACACAGCCAATTCCAACGTCCAGTTCACTGCTGATTCCACCGTCACATACGTAACAAATATTAACATTGGCAACGTTACGGTTGCGGACAACAGGACAGTCACCGTCTCTCAAGCCGGAACATTGGGCACCAACGGAGCGGTCCGGACCTTCGATGTTGGCAGCGGATCGACGCTTACTTGGACAGGACAGGGCTGGAGCACGGTCGCCGGAGTCGGTTTTATTAAAAACGGGGCCGGAATCTGGAATATTGGGGCTCAAAGTAATACTTTAAATGCCACGAACGGTGGATTCACTCTCAACGCTGGTAATGTGATCGTGGGTGGCAACAATTCGTTTGGCGGGTCAGTAAGCGCCCTCAACATCAACGGTGGCACCATCCAATCATCTGGAACCCGCGCCTATGGGAACTCCGCCATCACCATTGGAGGAAACTTCACCAACAGCGGCACCGGGAACGCGACATTCAGCGGCACGGTCGCGCTTGGAGCAGCCACCCGGACGATCACCAACAGCACCACCAGTGGCAGCCGGATCTACAGCGGCGTGATCTCCGGTGCCTCAGGTTCAGGACTGACTTTTGATGGGTCAGGAGCGGGTCAGACCTACATCGGCAACTCCGGCAACACCTTCACCGGCACGATTTCCATTAACGGAAGTGAAGTCGGCTTCGCGAGCAACGGGGCCTATGGCAACTCCGGGAACACCATCATCATCGACGGCGGACGCCTCTCGGCAGCTACGACCAGCGGCGGCTCTGCTTCCTACACCTTGGCCTCGACTCATGGGATCCAAGTAGGCTCTACTGCTGGCACCTCCATCAGCACGGTTTCCGGAGGCACCCTGACGTATGACGGTGTGATTTCGAACAAGACCGGCTCGACGGGGGCTTGGGCCAAGCAAGGTTCTGGCACTCTGGCCCTTGGCGGAGTCAGCACCTACTCGGGTGATACGGCCATCAACAACGGCACCCTCCAGCTCACCACTGGCAATGATCGACTACCGACCGGCACCGTCGTGTCACTGGGCCAGGCTTCGAGCACGAACCTCGGGACACTCGATCTCAACGGCCGCAGCCAGCAGATCGCGGGCTTGAATTCAACGACCGGCACCAATGCCACCGCCTCGAATAACACCGTGAACTCCGCGACAGCAGCCACCCTGACCATTGGTGGCAGCGGCACCTACAGTTACGGCGACGGCACCAACGCGAACTCTGGTGTCATCACCGGTGCCATTGCTTTGGTGAAATCCGGCTCAGGCACGCAGACACTTGGAGACAGCAATACCTACACGGGCTCCACCTTGGTTTCCGCTGGCTCCCTTTATGTCAATGGCTCGCTCGCCAACACCTCGGGCACCACGGTCTCGGACACCGCTACCCTGGGAGGAAACGGCAGCATTGCCAACGGAGTCTCCGTGGCGAGCGGCGGCACGCTGGTAGTCGGGGTGAATGACTCGGACACCAGCATCGGCACCCTCACACTCGGCAGCCTCGGGCTTTCAGGTCTGCTGGAAATGGGCGCTACTGGTGAGCTGACCTATGACAAGCTGATCACCACCGGGGCCTTCAGCGTGACCGGCGGCACGATCGCTTTCCGGACCAGCGGCTACACGGTCGGATACAACACCAGCTTCGACCTCGCGGATTTCACCGGTTCGGCCACCGGCGCGACCTTTGATTTCAGCGGGGCCTCGGTCCAGCAATACGGAGCGTGGGACACCTCGGCCTTCGCGTCCTCGGGCGTGATCACCTACGTGCCGGAGCCCGGAGCGGCCTTGCTCGGAGGCCTGGGCCTGCTGGTGCTTCTGCGTCGCCGGCGTTGATCGGGATCGCGGCGGGAAACGACCACTTGCGAATCCCCCGCGAGCATGGGAAGAGTCGGCTTGCAAATGGCAATGGGAAACCCCGGCTTGACGGAGTCAAGTGCTGCGCCTAGTTGCCCGCCACTCGTTTTGACCCTTCCCCATGCGTGAAACCCTGATCGTCCTTGGACTCGTCGTGCTCGCCGTGGCACTGCGTACTGCACGCCGGGGATGGCTCAGAAAGATCGGGGCGTTGACGTTTCTGGTCGCCAGCTATTTTTTCGGCCGCTTCGTGACCGGCAGCCTCTGGGGCGGTTTGGCCGGGGTGGCGCTGTGGTTTTTCCTGCCATGGATCGAGCTGCTGACCCGGATCCGCCGGATGCGGCTGCCGCTGAACAACCGCCTTCGCCACCGCACGGTGCCCGACCCAGCGTTTTTCCCGAACGCCGTGGAAGCGGCCGCCGCGATGGAGGAGGCGGGCTTCGAGCACGTCACCGACTGCGGCTGGGACTGGTCCGGCATGCAGCAGTTCTTCCGGCTGTTCTGGCACCCCGAGGAAATGGCGGTGGCCGCCGTGTGTCTTTGCGAGCAGAGCGAGGTTGCCTTCGCCTTCATCTCGGTGACCTCCTACGACGAGTCCGGTCGGACCTGGCGGACGACGAACTACCCTTTTTCCCCGACCCTGAAATGTGCGCCCGGCGTGAAATGGAACCACGTCCCCTGCGAGCGGAACTGTTTCCACCAGATCCTCGATGATCATCATCAGTATCTGCTGAGCGTGGGGGTCTCGAAGGACGGCCTGCGGATGCCGGACCCCGAGATGATCGAGGGACAGATCGAGGAGGAAATGCGCAGCCAGGTGCAGCACAATCTCAAAGCCGGCATCATCCGCCTGACCGACGATGGCCATTTCGAATACTCCAACCGCGGCCTGTTTTTCCTCTGGGGCCAGTTCATCAAGGACATGCTCCGGCTCTGCTGAAAGCGCGGCGGGCCGCGACTGAGTGGCCAGGGGTCAGGATTCAGGGGGCGGGCACATAGAGATCGGAGATCAGGGATTTCGTCATTCGGAAATTCCTCATTCGTCATTCCGGCCCTAGGCCTTAAAAGGTTGTCCTTTCGCGGGTTTCGTGGTTCTTCACTTCCCCCGCGCCATGACCTCCAACGAGATCCGTAACAGCTTCCTCGATTTCTTCCGCGAACAGCAGCACACCATCGTGCCCTCGGCCTCGTTGATGCCGCAGTCGCCCGGCCTGCTTTTCACCAACGCGGGGATGAACCAGTTCGTTCCGTATTTCCTCGGCACCGACAAGGCGCCCTACGATCCGCCACGCGCCGCCGACACCCAGAAGTGCATCCGCGCCGGTGGAAAACACAACGACCTCGAGGATGTCGGCTACGACACCTACCACCACACGTTCTTCGAAATGCTCGGGAACTGGTCGTTCGGAAACTATTTCAAGAAGGAAGCCATCCTGTGGGCTTGGGAACTCGTCATCGAACGCTGGGGCCTGCCCGCGCATCGCCTCCACGCCTCCGTTTACGCGCCAAAGCCGGGCGATCCGGGTGCCTTCGACCAGGAGGCCTACGACCTTTGGGCCGAGCTGTTCCTCTCAAAGGGCTGCGACCCCGCCGTCCAGATCGTCCACGGCAACGTGAAGGACAACTTCTGGATGATGGGCGAAACCGGCCCCTGCGGCCCCTGCTCCGAACTCCACGTCAACCTCACGCCCGAAGGTGACCCGAGGACCGGTCGCGAGCTGGTCAACAACGACTCCGACCTCTGCATCGAGATCTGGAACCTCGTCTTCATCCAGTACAACGCCGAGGCCGACGGCACCTTCCGCGAACTTCCCGCCAAGCACGTCGACACCGGCATGGGCTTCGAGCGCGCCTGCTCGATCATCCAGAACACCAAGGGCTTCACCGACTTCTCGAAGAAGCCGAGCAACTACGCCACCGACGTCTTCCGCACGATCTTCACCAAGCTGGAGGAACTTAGCGGCCAGACCTACACCGACATCTACCCGGCCCTCGGTGCCGACCGCTCGGCCTTCAGCGAGGAAATGAAAACCGCGATCGCCTTCCGTGTGATCGCCGACCACCTCCGCACCCTCAGCTTTTCCATCGCCGACGGCATCCTTCCAGGAAACACCGGCCGGAACTACGTCCTGCGTCGTATCTTGCGCCGTGCGGTGCGTTACGGTCGCCAGCTTGGATTCTCCGGTCAGAAGATGCTGTTCGATGGCCTCGTCGGAACGCTCGTCGAGCAGATGGGCGGCGTGTTCCCGGAATTGAAGAACCGTGAAGCGGTCATTCGTGAAACGTTGAACCGGGAAGAGGCGAGCTTCAATGAGACGCTGGATCGGGGGCTTGTTAGATTTGGTTTCTACTTGTTCGAACTCTTTGACAATTTTTTGAGCAGCAACTCGGAAAGAAATTACTGGCTTAAAGCTGGTGGTCTTGAGGGTGGTGAAAAGGGTGCTGAGGTCATCGACATTGATTTGGGCTTTCAGAAGCAGCTTTCTGATCGAGGTCTCTCCGCTCCTGTCGTGAGTGGGCAAGCGGTGTTTGAACTGTATGACACATACGGCTTCCCCTCCGACTTAACCGAACTCATCAGCGCCGAGCGCGGACTTAAGGTGAATATCCAAGAGTTCGAAAAGCTCATGGAAGAAGCCCGCGAGCTTTCCCGCGCTGCACAGAAATCCAGCATCGTTCGCGCGCTCGACATTTCCTCGGAAGCCGTGACCGAGTTCGTCGGCTTCGAGTCCGATGAGGTCACCGCCTCCATCCTCGAAGTCCACCCGCAGGAAGACGCGCTCTTCGTCATCACCGACAAGACCGTCTTCTACGCCGAGATGGGCGGCCAGGTCGGCGACACCGGGAAGCTCACCGTGGCGGCGGTTTCCAACCGCCAAGCCCATCCTGTCACCAGCGTTCAACAGATCGGCAAGGCCCGCGCCGCTGTCGTTCCTGCCGATGCCAATCTCAAGGTCGGAGACGTCGTCACCCTTTCCCTCGATTCTTCCCGCCGCCGGCCCGTCGAAGCCCACCACTCCGCCACCCACCTTCTTCACTGGGCACTTCACGAAATCGTCTCAAAGGACGCCACTCAGCAGGGATCGTCGGTCGATGAAAACCGTCTCCGCTTCGACTTCGGTGGCAGCGCCGTGACGTCCGAGCAGATCGCCGCGATTGAGGAAAAGGTGAACGCCGCGATTTCCGCGAACGACACCGTGTCCTGGACCGAGGTCCTCCATGCCTCGATCAAGGGTCGCCCCGACATCATGCAATTCTTCGGCGACAAATATGGTGATACGGTGCGCGTCGTACAAATCGGCGGCGGCTCCAACACCCTCAATGGCTACTCGATGGAACTCTGCGGCGGCACGCACGTCCGCAAGACCGGCGAGATCGGACTTTTCAAGATCAAGAGCGAAGGAGCCATCGCCGCCGGTGTCCGCCGAATCGAGGCCGTTTGTGGTGAAGCCGCTCATGCCTGGGTCGCCCACCTTGCCGAGCAGGAAGCCGAGGAATCCGCCGCCGCGCGGGCCAAGCTCGATGTCGCGAATGACAAGCTCAAGACCCTCGGAGCCGAAACCGTTTCCGTCCCTAACAGCGCGAACGCCGCCGAGATCAAGGAAGCCGCCATCGAAGCCGAGAAGCGCGTCAAGAAGCTCCAGGCCGGAGCCGCCGCACAGATGGCGGATGCCGCGCTGGCCGAACTCATCGAAAAGGGTGGCCCGATCGTTGCCAGCTTCGAAGCCGATGCCTCGCTCGTTCAGGAACTCCTCAACGGCCTCAAGAAAAAGCAGTTCACCGAAGCCGCATTCGTCATCGTCGACGACGGCGACAAGCTCCAGCTCGCCACCTACTGCGGCGACACCGCCCAGGCCCGCGGCCTGAAAGCCGGCGACCTCCTCCGAGACCTCGCCGCCCTCGCCGGCGGCAAAGGCGGCGGCAAGCCGGACCAGGCCCGTGGGGCCGCACCGGATCGCTCGAAGCTCGAAGAATTGAAAGCGTCAGCCTCGTCCCGATTCCAGTGATCGTCCGGGCTGCCGGACCTTGACTCCGTGGAGTTTGCCAAGCTCCCGATCAAAGGAAACCAAGGTCTGGCTGTCGGCGATGGAGATTACGGCCAGGTAGCAGTCCGCGAAATCCAGTTTTCCCGCGCCGAAGAGTTTCAGGGCCTGGATCATTCTGGCGCTTTCCTCGGAGTGGAATCCCGGGCTCGAAAGCAAATGAGCGAGCACCTCCGCCGTCTTCGAACGGGAGTGCCCGTAAAAGCCTGTCAGCACATACACCGCCTCCGCCAGGATCATCGGAAGGACAGCGAGCCGGGCCTTTCCTGAATCCGCCGCCTCGAAGAGTTTCGCCACTTGGGAGGCCTGATCGGCAGGTTCACCAGTGATGAAACGCAGGAGTACGTTCGTGTCCACCAGAAGAGGCTTCATCGCTTGCCCTCCCGCGCCACCCTTCTGACCCGCGCTTCCCGTGATTTCGCCCTCGCCTCCTCGAACGGCACTCCTGATTTTCCGGCAGGTGGTTTCAAGGCTCCAAACACCGCCATGACCCCGGGCTGGGGTCGGATCACCACCGAGTCGCCTTGGATTTCGTAAACAATCCGATCTCCCGCCTTGAGATGCAGGGCGCGGCGAATCGGAGCCGGAAGGGTGGTCTGGCCTTTGCTGGTGATCGTGGAATGCGTCATGGAGTTTCCTTACTTTTGAAGAGTGGCCTTACATTCTGAAAATGCAAGGATTCAGGGGCTGGTGCTACCCTTCGGCTCCTTCCACGCCTTGAACTCCGAGGGCCGCAGGCGATAGCGGGCGATGTTTCCCTCATGCAATGTCAGCAGCTCCAGCCGCACGACCTTCCGCATCTGCTCGCGATCGTTTTCGGGAATCGTCTTGTTCACCTGCTTGCGGATCCATTCGTCCGCCACGTAGAGGCCCAGACGTTCCTGCACCACGCCGCGCACCAGGTTTCCCAGCTCCGTCCGGTATTTCAGGCGGAATGGATCCGGCTCGCCCAGCGTCTGTCGCACCACCGCGTAGCGCGCGCATGAACGACGATACGCCCACACGAACACATCGCGCAGGTAGCTGATGTCGTTGAGCTCATACACCGCCAGAATTGCGCCGACGTAGTGGTTCAGGTCCACATCGATGAACGACAGCGGGCAAAGATTGTGGCGCACCATCGGGATGTTCGCCGCCAGTCGCGAGACCCGCTTGTTCACGTCCTCGAAGGGCTGGAGATACGGCAGATGCACCATCGCGAAGAACGCCTGCTCGAAGGGATCCTCGATTGCATCCGCCTTCTCCAGAATCTGCCGGAAGCGTTCATCGATCTGCTGCGGAATCTCCAACGGATAGTAAACCGTGCCGCTGATCCCGACCGCGCAGGACCGCACCCGACCGCAGGCGGCTGTGTCTGAAAGCAGGTTGTCCGAGAGCAGGGCGTGGACGCTGCAGATCGTGTAGGGATTGAAGCCGACCTCGTCCGCCTGATCCGCGAGCATCTCGATCGCGGCCTTATGGTTGAGGATCATCTGCGTCTCCTTCGCCGACTTGCCATCCGGGGTCTGGTCGAACTTCAGCAGGCGCTCCGTTTCCAGCAGCGAATACGTGTTTCCTTCCAGACGGCTGGAGTTCCACGAAAGGTCCACCAGCAGCCGGTCCATCACGCGGCGCAGGTAGGTCCCGGCCGGGAGCTCCTCCAATCCCACCTGGCCAAGCGTCTTCAGCTCGTCACGCAGCGCGGCGGGAAGATAGAAGGTTCTGTTAGGCTCATAGGCATCGAGGAAATGGCCGTTGTAGGCGACCGGTGTCCGTTGGTTGACCGGACGGTTCATGACCTTCCGAACCGCACGTGCTTCCGGTGAAAGCCACTCCGGCTCCGCATCACGAGGCTCCTCCCGGACCACGGCGCTCGGCGGATCCTGATCAGAAGGGGCGTAAACCTCGCGGATCAGGTAACGCCGGGCACGTCCCTCGCCCTTGGGAGTCAGGCGGCCTTCACCGACGAGTTGATCGAGCCGGCGTTGGAGCGTGCGCTTGGTGAAAGGGACTTCAGGCAAGGCCAACAATTCTCCGACCGAGGCCCCGTTTGGGAATCGGCGAATGACCCGCAGAAGGGCGGAGAATTCCTCGGCTGGAACTTGAAGTGGCATGATTCGAGGGTTTTGTGGCGCGATTCCGTTAAATCATGCCACCCCCTGCCGCTTTAATGGCATGATTAACCGAATCGCGCCACCATAAAGTGGCATGATTCCAAATTTTCTCAAAGGGACCCGCAGAAACTCCGACATCCCCTTTTGGGGACTTTTCAAGCCGGAATCTGTATGACAGGACTTGCCCATGCCTCTGACCATCAAGCCGAAATCCGAATGTGCCTTTGACCAAATTTCCCTCGGGGAAGTGATGCTCCGCCTGGATCCGGGCGAGGGTCGGATCCGCACCGCCCGCCAGTTCACGGCTTGGGAGGGTGGTGGCGAGTACAATACGTCGCGTGGGCTGCGGAAGTGCTTCGGCTACAAGACGGCGGTGGTGACGGCCTTCGTGGACAACGAGGTGGGCCACCTGATCGAGGATTTCATCATGCAGGGCGGGGTCGCGACGGACTTCATCCAGTGGCGCGAAGACGACGGGATCGGTCGCAACGTGCGCAACGGCCTGAATTTTACGGAGCGTGGTTTTGGCATCCGTGGTGCGGTGGGAAATCCGGATCGCGGCAATACGGCGGCCTCGAAGCTGAAGCCGGGCGACGTCGACTGGGACCACATTTTCGGCACCCTTGGCGTCCGCTGGTTCCACACAGGTGGAATCTACGCCGCGCTTTCTGAAACGACCGCCGCGCTGACCGTCGAGGCCGTGAAGGCCGCGAACAAGTATGGCACGGTCGTCTCCTACGACCTCAACTACCGCCCGTCGCTCTGGAAGACGATCGGTGGCCTCGCAAAGTCCCAGGAGGTGAACCGCGAGATCGCGAAGTATGTCGATGTGATGATCGGCAACGAGGAGGACTTCACCGCGTCGCTCGGCTTCGAGGTGAAGGGCGTGGACCACAACATTTCCAAGATCGAGACCGATGCGTTCAAGTCGATGATCGAGTCGGCGGTGAATGAATTCCCGAACTTCAAGGTCGCGGCGACCACCCTGCGCGGAGTGAAAACGGCGACGATCAACGATTGGTCGGCGATCCTCTGGCACGACGGAAAATTCCACGAGTCGCGAAAGTACGATGACCTCGAAATCCTTGACCGTGTCGGTGGCGGCGACTCGTTCGCGTCCGGCGTGCAGTTCGGTTTCATGGAGTTCAACGACGCTCAGAAAGCGGTCGAATACGGCGCGGCCCACGGTGCGCTGGCCTCCACGACTCCCGGCGACACCTCCATGGCGACCCGCAAGGAAGTCGAGAAGCAGATCTCCGGTGGTGGAGCCCGTGTGGTGCGCTGAACGCCTGGCCTTTTCATGAGCCGCAGTTCCCTTGCGGCGACTGCGACTCTTTTGTTTCTCAGGCGCGCTTGCTGATGCGACGGTCGTGTGTCATAGGAGGACGCGATGAATTCACGCCGTCGGTTCTTGAAAACGCTCGCTGCGACTTCGCGCTTGAG
>JANOKL010000204.1:0-3889 GCA_031419215.1 Luteolibacter sp.
GGCGGACTTCGACGTCGACGACCCCGCCTGCAAATCCATCGCCGATGGCTCCCACCTCGATGTGATCGAGATCGACGGTGCGTCGAACAACGGCGTCGACCAGGTGCGGGACCTGCGCGAGTCGGTCCGCTTCGCCCCGGCCAGCGGCCAGTTCAAGATCTATTATATCGACGAGGTCCACATGCTTTCGAACGCGGCCTTCAACGCGCTGCTGAAGACGCTGGAAGAGCCGCCGCCGCACGTGAAGTTCATCTTCGCCACCACCGAGGCGAACAAGATCCTGCCGACCATCCTTTCCCGCTGCCAGCGCTTCGACCTGCGGCCGATCCCAACCGACCTGATCGCGAAGCACCTGCTGCACATCGCAAAGGAAGAAGGCGTGACCCTTGAGGAAACCGCCGCCTGGGCCGTCGCAAAAGGCGCGGACGGCGGCATGCGCGATGCCCAGTCGATGCTCGACCAGCTCGTCTCCTTTTGCGGCAACACCATCACCGAGGCCAACGTCCTCGACGTCTTCGGATTCACCTCGCGCGAAAAGGTCGCCCAGCTCGGTGGGGCCCTGCTCGCCCGCGATACGCCGACCGCGCTTTCTCTGATCCAAAAAGAAGCCGAAACCGGTCGCGAACTTTCCCAGCTCCTCGGAGAACTCGTCGGAGCACTGCGTGCCCTGCTCATCGCGAAGCTCGATCCCTCCGCCGACGGTGAAGGAATCCCGACCGACCTCTGGGAAGGCCTCGTAAAAGCGGCCGACACCTACCAACCGGACCGCATTCTTTCCGCCATCGATGTCTTCGCGGAAACCGAGGGCCGCATGAAGTGGTCGACCAACAAGCGCCTCCACTTCGAGCTCGGCCTGATCAAGGCGATCCAATCGCTGGGCGAGGTTCGGCTTTCCGATGTGATCAAGGTCCTCGCCAAGGGAGCTGATTTACTCGGGGAAACGTCCGCCATTTCCGTGCCTGCCGCTCCGGTGATTGATAAGGTAGCCGAGCCCGTCGCCGAAACTCTTCCGCCACCACCTGCAAAGGTTTGGGAACCCGAGCCGGAAGCCCCGAAGCCTGTCGCCGCCGTATCCAAAAAACCAGGAGACCCGATCACCAGCCGCTTCGACTCGATGATCGCCTCCGCCCCGGAAGTCAGCGAGCCAGTCGCCGCCGACGAACCGCCCTTCCGCGCCGAGGCTCCCAAGGAAGCACCGCCTGCACCCAAGGAAACCAAAGCCGCAGCCGATGACTCCTTTCACCACGATCCGCTGATCGAACACGCCCTCAAGGCCCTCGAGGGGAGAGTAGTGAAGTGAACGAAGTTCCAAGTTCCAACGGCCAAGTTCCAAAAGGGAGAAAGCACGAAATTCTAAGCACTAACTTCGAAACGGAAGAGTATTCCTCTTCGCTTCTAACTGAACACTGAACCCTTCAAACTTTTAAAAACATGAACATCCAGAAACTGATGAAACAAGCCCAGCAGATGCAGGCCGGGCTCGCCGCGAAACAGGAAGAACTCGCCCAGCGCACCGTCGAGGCCAGCGTCGGCGGCGGCAAGGTGACCGTGGTGTCCACCTGCGCCGGTGACGTGCTTTCCATCAAGATTGATCCATCGGTCGTCGATCCTTCCGATGTCGGATTTCTCGAAAGCCTCGTGCTCAAGGGCGTTCAAGAAGCCGTCAACAAGGGCAAGGAACAGGCCGCTGCCGAAATGCAGAAACTCACCGGCGGCCTCGGCATTCCTGGCCTCTGAAGTTTCGGACTTCTGATTTCGAATTTCCTCCCCTTGTGATGACCCGTGTCCGCCACCAACTCGGATGGACATTGGTCATTTCCTCGTTCCTGCTGCATCTGCTGACCGTCTTCGCCTTCGCGCGTCAACCCGACCGACTCGCCGCGTTTACAGTCATGCCGATCTGGGCATGGGGCGGAGTTGGATTGCTGCTTTCGTCAGTCGCTTACTACTTCCTGCGGGCGAAGCTCTCACTCGTGCTGACCGGCATCTGGGCAGTCACGATTTTTTCCGGCGCGGATGAATCCAACGTCTTATGGAATCTCGCCAAGGATCCGCCCATGCCCGGACATGCCCAGCCGCACTCCGGGCTGCCGGTGATCCGGGTGGCCACGCTCAACTGCGGGTTTTTTCACTATGGAAATCCCGCCCTCGATCTCGCCATCTGGGATCCTGATATCGTGCTGGTGCAAGAGGTGTGGCCGAATGACGTGAAGACCATCGCCGACCGCCTCTATGGTGGACGCGGCGACTACCGTTATCACAAAAACAACGGCATCATCACCCGCTGGAAGATCAAGCGCGAGGTGCGCAATCCGATGTTCCGCGAACAGCAGCTCACCGTCGTCGATCCCGACGGTCGCGAGATCGAGGTGGTCAATGTCCACCTCGCCACCGCAGCCACCAATCTGGAATTGTGGAAGCCCAGTGCCTGGAAAGAACACCGTGACAACCGCCAGGCCCGCCGCCAGGAGCTGTCATTGTCACTTCAACTGCTGGACCAGACCTCGCCGTTTCCCCAGACCCCCACCATCCTCGGCGGCGACTTCAATTCCGCCGCGAGCGACCCGGTGCGATCGCTGCTCATGCGCGATTTCAACGACAGCTTCAGCACCGCAGGTCGCGGCTGGGGAAACACTTTCCAGCGTCGCGTCCCGGTGCTGCGACTCGACAGCATCTACGCCACCCGCCAGTTCACCCCGGTGCGCTGCCGAGCCGTGACAACGCGGAAATCCGACCACCGGATGGTCATCAGCGACCTGATTCTGCCCGGCGGCTGAGGCTCACGGCAAGGGAGCTGGCGCGGTGTTTTTTCGCAGCCAGTCGGCGAAGCTGTCTTCATCCATCTCACCTGCTGCGAGGTGGAGCATCGTCAGATAGCGATCCGCTTTCCCGGCCGTGATCGTCAGCCCGTTTCTCAGAAGGAAGAGGCGGTAAACGACAAAAGCCGTGCGTTTGTTCCCATCGACGAACGGATGATTCTTGGCCAAGCCCATGGCATAGGAAGCAGCCAATTTGCAGAGGTCAGAATCCTGCTCGTAAAAATGCCGCTGCAAGGGCCGGGCGAGTGCCGACTCAAGCATCGATTCCTCGCGCAACCCAGCGTCCCCTCCATGTTCGGCAACCTGCCGTGCGTGCAGGGCGAAGACGACCTCTTTGGAAATCCAGACCGGCTCGTCCATCGTCTCACTGGGCTAATTGATGAAGCACATCCCGGTCTTCGCGCATGATCTGCTCGGCCAGTTGCATCTGAAGGGCAAATTCATCGTCGAATGCCGACACGGCATAGCCCGTCGGCGTCTCCGTCAGGAAAAGCGTGTCACCTTTCCCGACGCGGAGTTTTTCAAGCACCTCCTTCGGCAGGATGACCCCGGCGGAGTTTCCAATGCTGGTGATCTTGAGCTTTGCAGTCATGTCGACACGTTATAACGAATGTTCGACAAGTCCAGCCCGAATCCAGCCGCAGCGGCGCAGATCTCAAGGCTGCGGACGCTTGCCAACCTTCTTCATCACCGTCGAGGTCGCCGCCTTCTTCACCCGGATCAGGTTTTTTCCAAGCTTGCTGTCGTTGAGCTCCGCGATCGCCGCGAGGCCCTCGTTGATGTTCGGCATGTTCACGAAACCGAAGCCCTTGGATTTCCCCGTGTCGGGCTCGGTGACGAGATCGCAGGCCGCCACCCGCCCGAAGCGGAAGAACAGGGCCTGAAGTTCCTTTTCGGTCGTGGAGCGATCCAGGTTGCGGACGAGAATGATCATGGGATTGGCGAGATCCTGCACCCGGTTCCTGGAAATGACGATCACGGATTGCAATGCCGGTGATTTACCCGCGATGACGGACCGCTAACAGCTTTGACAGCACCCGCAGCTTGGCGCATTTTAGGCCGCATGCAGC
>JANOKL010000205.1:0-3179 GCA_031419215.1 Luteolibacter sp.
TGACGATCGAGGAGGAAGGTGAGGCCGTCAGCGTGATGATGGACGCGGACAGCTTCCTCACCCAGTGCTCACGCAACCTTCCCAGCACGCTTCTCGCGTGGCACTACCGCAGCCGCTACGAATCGCTCATCAGTTTCAGCAACGCCGCTTTCTATGGAGGCGAGCTCTACACCATTCCAGACCGCCAGGTCATGGCGACGGATGGCGGGGACATGCTCGTGTCTGCGGCGGCGGAGGCGTCCGGGCTGGTGCCGGACCTACTTGCCAAGCCGATCAGCTTCATCCGCTGCGGGCATGGCATTTACTCGGATCGTCGGAACGCGGCGGAAGCGGAGGTGGTTGCCCAGTTGGTGCGCAGCATCTTGTTTGCTGAAACCGGCATGAGCATCGGGGTCGCGGCCTTCAGTGAGGCGCAGCAGGCACAGATCGAATCCGCGTTGGATGCGCTGGCGGCCGAGGATTCCGATTTCGCAATCCGCCTGGAAGCTGAGTATGTGCGTGAGGAAGATGATCAGTTCTGCGGTCTGTTCGTGAAGAATCTTGAGAACGTCCAGGGCGACGAGAGGGACATCATCCTGATGTCGGTTTGCTACGCGCCGGACGAGAAGGGCAGGATGCGGATGAATTTCGGTCCGATCAACCAGAGGGGCGGGGAGAAACGCCTTAACGTCATCTTCAGCCGGGCCCGCCACCACATGGCGCTCGTCAGCAGCATCCGGCACACCCAGATCACCAACGACTACAATGATGGGGCGCGTGCCCTGAAGAGCTTCCTTCATTATGCGGAAAGCCTTTCACTCGGGGAATCCTCCATGGCCCGGCAGGTGCTGGATGGACTCAATCCCCTCAAGCGAAAGTCTCTCGATCGGGCCGCAGAACGAAGCGAGATCGTCTCCCAGATGGCGGAGGCCTTGGCGGCGCGCGGATGGGCGGTCGAGACACACACCGGACAAAGCCGGTTCCGTTGCGATGTCTGCGTGCGGCCCATGGGAGAGGACCGTCATCAACTCGCGGTTCTGGTGGAGGCTGGTGGGGTCCATGGAGTGCTCGAGCGTTTTCTCACAAGGCCCGGCATTCTCCGTTCATTCGGTTGGCAGGTGGTCGTGGTAACGGCAAAGGACTGGTGGCAAGAACCCGCGGCAATTCTCGAGCGGATCGAGCGGGTCCTGCGCAGCGAGATTCCCGATCAGGAGACCGTCGAAGAGATCGAGGCGGCCAGCGAAGAGCTGATGATTCCGGAAACTGGTGCCGAACCTGAAGAAGCGACTCCCATTCCGACGATTTCAGGCATTCAGCGCCTTGAATTCATCGAGGGAAACTCGCGCAAGTTCTGGGAAATCGGCCAGTTGAATGAGACACTGAACATCCGTTATGGCCGGATCGGCACCGACGGCCAGAGTCAGGTGAAGACCTTTTCCGACTCCGAACGCGCCAGTCGGGAAATGGAGAAGTTGATCAGGGAGAAGATGCGGAAGGGCTATATTCCCCAAAATTCCGCCTGAAGGTTTCAGTCCGCCTTTGAATCAGATCCAACACAAAAGCATTTATTTCCAATGGATCATGAACTTGATTGGATCCGGTGCCTCTGAATCGTCCGGGACTGAAATACTTTGCAAAAGTACGGCAGCAGGATCCAGGGGTGTACGATAAGTAACGATGCTCGCCGACTGATCTTTTTCTCATGCGCTTTCCCTCATTTATCCTGCTTCTCCTGCCACTGATCCTGACAGGAACCGTTGCGGCAGCAGACCGCCCCAACATCCTGTGGATCACCAGTGAGGACAATGCGGCGCAGTGGATCGGATGTTACGGCAACCCGCAGGCCTCTACTCCCAGAATCGATTCGCTGGCGGCGGGCGGTTTGAAGTTCACCCGCGCGTATGCCAACGGGCCGGTTTGTGCGGTGGCCCGGTCGACCATCCTGAACGGGGCCTACGCAGTGACCCAGGGCACCGAGCACATGCGCAGCCGCCACCCGATCCCTGCGTCGTTCAAGGCGGGCGTGACCTGGCTTCGGGAAAACGGCTATTACTGCACGAACAATTTCAAGACCGACTACAACTTCAAGGGCAACGATGCCGGGCTCTGGGATGATTGCTCGCACAAGGCAAGCTTCCGCAATCGTCCGCAGGGGAAACCCTTCTTCTCGGTCGTCAATTTCAACCTCACCCACGAGAGCCAGCTTTTCCCGAACGTGGTGGAAAACAACCGCAAGAGCGGAGCGATTCCGCAGGTACCCAGGCTGGATCCTTCCAAGGTGGTGGTGCCGCCCTACCTGCCGGATCTTCCCGAGTTCCGGAAGGACATCGCGATTTACCACGACTGCGTCAGCGCGATGGACAAGGAAGTCGGTCGAGTGCTGGACGACCTCAAGGCGGAGGGACTCGCTGACGACACGATCGTCTTCTACTATTCCGATCACGGTGGCGCGATGGCTCGTGGCAAGCGCTACCTCCAGGACACCGGCGTGCGCGTGCCGCTGGTCATCCACATTCCTGAAAAGTGGCGGACGCTTTCGTCCTTCAAGCCAGGCAGCGACGTTTCCGAACTGGTGTCCTTCGTCGACCTCGCGCCCACCCTGCTTTCGCTCTGCGGAGTGAAATCGCCCGCGTCGATGCAAGGACGAGCGTTTTTAGGTGAGCACCGCGTGGCTCCTGCAGCCGAGCAGCAGGTTTTCCTGTTCGCTGACCGCTTCGACGACACAGACGGAATGCGTCGCGCGATCACGGACGGTCGTTACAAGTACATCCGCTGCTTCACTCCGAATCTTCCGGGTGCGCCGTATAGCGATTACGCAATGGGGCAGCCCTCATGGGGCGCTTGGCAGGAGGCCTGGAAAAGCGGCAAGCTCTCCGACGTCCACGCTCAGATTTGGAAGACTCCGCAGCCTGTGGAAATGCTTTTTGATACCTCGTCCGATCCTTGGGAAATCAAGAACCTGGCGGCGGATCCCGATCAGGCCACACGTCTTGCAGCGATGCGAACCAAGCTGCGTGAAACCATGAAGACTGTCGTCGATACCGGCCTCGTTCCCGAGTCAATGTGGGACAAGCTCGCGGGAGGGAAGACGATCCACGACTTTGTCCACAGCTCATCCTTTCACATGGACGCCACGCTTGAGATGGCATTCGCCGCGTCGGCTTCAGATTCTGTTCGCCTTCCTGATCTGGTAAAGGGCC
>JANOKL010000206.1:0-3576 GCA_031419215.1 Luteolibacter sp.
CCATTCTCCCACGCTGCCCGGAAACCCGGGTCGTCATCTTCGAACGCCTCGGCCACACCCTGAGCGGGGACGGGGAGTCCGAAACCTTTCGCGACGACTTCCAGCGGATGAAATCCATCGTCTCTAGCCATGCCGGATGAAGATCCAGAACTCGCCGCCTTCCAGGCCTGCCTGCTGGAGACCCTGCACCAGCATACCGACGCCGCCTCGATTCTAACAGCCTTGAGAAATTCCGAATCCACCCAGCCCTTCGTCGACTACATCAACAGCTTCGAACCCGAGATGTTGGAACTCGCCGCCCTGTTGGTCAAAAAGTGGGGTAGGAAAGCTCAATCAGAGGATCGAGGATTACACCAGCAGCCGCATTAACGCTGAACAGAGTCACGAGGTGGGGCGCCCGGCGGCGATCGGGACCGTGCTGGTCTTCGACTTCGGGCTCCAGCGGTAGCCGGTGAGAGCGCCGGTGACTGGGTCTGCGGTGAATGCCATCAGCCCGTGGCCAAGGCCGCTGCGCTTCCCGTTTGCAGCCAGCACTCTCGCACGCTTGTCATCGGTCCGCGAGTCGTTGCCGTGCGGGGACGCTGTTGAGTCATACACTTCGACCTGCCAGATTCCGTCCGGCCCTGCGACCGGAACACTTTTGATCACCACGGCGTGGCCGGAGCTGGTCTCCGTCTTTTTTTCCCAAGACACCACATCACCGGGCTGCAGGTCGGAAGCTTTGACGACCGCCTGCCACCCCGCTTGCGGCTTTTCCGCCAAGCTGGCAAAGAACTTCTGATACGCTGGAGGGCTTGGGATTCGACCCTTCGCAATGCCGCAGGCCTTGAAAGCTGACTCCCGTGCCTGCGGGGCCGCTTGCTTCAGCGCGTAGGACACGAACCCGACACAGTCATAATGAAAACTTCCTGCCGTGCGATCCACCTCGGTTTTGTGCTGATACAGGGTGGTGGTCATGGTCTTGAACTGAGCGGTCGCCTCGCGGAACAAGGGCCCATCGGAGACAGGCAGTTCTTCCCCTTGCAAGCGTCCGACAGACAACCCGCCGATCGCCACGCTGAGAACGCAGAAGCGGAGCAGACGGTAAATTCGGGCCGAGAGGGCAACAGGGGACGGAAAACCTTCGTTCATCATTGGGCCATCGCGAGTCTCGGAAAAACACGCACGTCCGGAAAGCCTTTAAAATGACCGCTCTTCAGACGATCAACCCTTGAGATAAGGCGTCGTCACTCGCTCCAGCATCGTGAAATGCTCTCCGTTCAGTGTGACCAATTCCAGTCCGTGGTGCGACGCCGTGGCGGCAATCAAGCAATCCGCCAGCCCACAACCGGTGCTAGCCCGGAAATCCCGCCTATAAAGTCCCGCCACCTCGGCGATCTCTTCCGTCAGTGGCAGAACCACCAGAGCGGAAAGAGTGGTGGACAGTTTGTGACGCTCCTGGCCTTCCCGAACTCCCTGAAACAACTCCGCCACGCTGACGGCAGAGATGGCGACCTCGTCCACGTTCGCTTCCAGATACTGGACCGCCTTCGGATGTCCCCGCAGGTAGTCGATCAGCACATCGGTATCGACCAGCTTCTTCAAAAGCGGTCGAAGTCCCTCCGGATTTCCTCAAGGCTGAGATCGTCCCGATCCTTCCAAATCCCACGCGCCGCCTGGAGACGACCCAGCCGATCCTGAGGCCCCAAGCGCCCCAAATACTGATCAATGGCCTCCCGGATCACCTCACTCTGCTTGCGCCCAGACTCCGCCGCCACCCGTGCCACCCCTTGGGACTCAGCAGGCGTGAGGTAAATTTGCGTCCGATTCATACATCATGATGTATGGCGAAATGACGCCTGCGTCAAGCCTTCGTAGCGCTCTGAATGCAAACGGTTTAGATCTGAACGCTGGATTTTCGGGACCCCTTCTACGAGGCTGAACTGTGGAAAACCACCCGACCCAGCGGGGGACGGAAGTAGTCGGAGCCTGGGCGAAAGGGGTGGGGACAGGTGCCATATCCGGTCCGTATCGGTCTGAATTCAAGCGGCTTAGGCCTGAACGCTCGATTTTTTGGGACGGACCTCTTCAGCCTCTGCCACTGCTCAATGTTACGATGTGCGGACTGTCCCCGGCCACTGGGTGGAAGCTTCCGCCGCCGCAAGTGGTGGAGAGCCACCCCAGTCCCGGATTGCATTCGAAAGCCCAGCCTGCATGATCAAGCCACAAACAAGAAAAGCAAGGACCAACGCAACCCTGCGTGCGCGTTCTCCGAGGAGCCCGGTGCGGTAATTTCGCACGCCGGGATCTGCGAGGGGGGCACCGGGCAACCGTTGTCCCTACCTCAATCTGCTGAAATGAAAGGCACTCTGCTATCACTGATGTTTGGTCTCGTCGCAGTCTTTCCGAATATTGCGACAGCTGACACCGAGGATCCCTTCGGAGGAGCGGGCGACAACGCTCCCGATGATTCGAAGCCTCGGGTGGTGACTGAGGAGGGCAGGAAGACTCTTGAAATTCTTCGGACCGAGAAACTCGATACCATCACGCTTGATCCGGGGGAGCCGCAAAAGGGATTCGAGATTCTAAAAGGTATACTCGCGAAGCGGGGCGTGACCGTCCGCTTGAAGCACGACGGCGATCCAAAGGCAAAGCATAAGCCAGGCGGTCCACTAGCATTGCGGAATATCCCCATGGATAAGTTCATGCAATATTTCGATAATTGGGCCTACTGGGGTTGGATCATTTACCCAGACGGATCGATTACATATTTCGATAGCCAATGCGCCTGCACGTGGCCGAAGGATGGGCTTTATTGCCACGATACCCAATATGAGGCAGGCAAGCCGGAGGTAATGGCGAAGGCGCAGAAGCCAGCGGCGGAGAAGTCAAAAGCAGAAGAAGTCGTGCCTCCTAACGGGCCATAAGCAACTCTGGTTCTTTCCAAAATCCTTGCAATCACACCCACAGGAGCACCCAATGGCTCTGCCAAGAATTAATCCCATGAATTCCAGCATGCGCCGGAGAATCACTCATTTGACGATACTGTGCGGGTTTGTGCTTCTCGATATTTCCTGCAAGCAGACCCAACAACTGACGGTTTATCAGTGTAAAGGAGTCAGAACGGTGCGGACTGACGTGGCTGAAAGCGCCGATCCATTCGCGAATGGTAGGTCGTCGGATACCGATCAATTTGAAGATTTGCAGGAGTCATGGATAGTTACCAGAAGGTTCCAGATTGAAGCAGATTCTGACTTGAGCAGGCTGCTGAACTACAAAGCAATTCCTTTGAGTGAGCAATCTCAGACAGTTCCGATGAGCCCATACATTGGAGCTTTGGCTTTCGACGATAATCGCGGGCGTGGCACGGTCCTCGTAGCAATCAAGACCGATCATGAGACCATAAGGCTTTCAGGTGGACTGCACAAAGATCCCTCGACATTCGTCGTTGGTGAAGAAGAGTTTGATGAACTCCGTTACATCGCTGACAAGCCTCTTGCCGCCAGGCTCTTAGGTATAATGAAGACGACAAGCAAGCCGTGAGATGAAACCGGCGATAATGTCCCTCTTTGAATTCAGGCTCGCCACCGCCGGTGC
>JANOKL010000207.1:0-4223 GCA_031419215.1 Luteolibacter sp.
ATCCCGCCCTGCTCGTCGGACTCAATGTCTAGCATTCCAATAAATGCATTATAGATGTAATCAGCCCCGGACACTTCGCTGGTGTGCAACGGAAGTGAGCAGCCTCTGATTCCCGGTCCACCTAGAGGAATAGTACATCTATTAACAAAGAAAAACTGTATATCACTTGCCCCGAGTGTTCCAACTCCTTCAATTAAACTCTTTGCTTCGCCGCTGAGTGGCAAGCCTTCTGCTTGCTTGACCGTGAGACTGCCAGCATCCTGAAGATCCACTCCCGGAGGGGGCTCTTTAGGGACTACGCCAGTCAACTCGATTCTGACTCCTACCTGAGCATAACGCTCTGCGACATCTTTAAAATATTCTCGCACTTTTGTATCCGAGACCACTAATTGCCCTCCCTGCGCGATTGGCTTATTATAAAGAATCACTGCATTCACCTGCACAGTCTTTACCACCTTGACTGGAACTTTCAATTCAATAGGCATCCAAGGGTCGGTTTTGACTTTGATAGCGCTAACAACAAAGTTTCCGCCAAGCTGAATCTTGTGGGTGCGATCGTTTGGCTGATCATCGGTTACACTGCCAAATGGCACGTCATCATCCTCATCATCCGAGACGAGCAACTGGCTATCAGAAACCAAGTCATCTCCATCAGCATGTAGACTTATTTCAGTTGGATCATCATGGTAAGTAGCATCCGGATTATCGGCACTGCCAACCTTCACCGAGAACGGACCTAGAAGCGCCGCATCTTTGATTCGAATGGAAAAGCTGTCCCGGTCATTGTCAGGGATAATCGTCCTGTTGGCATTTATCACGCCAAACTCGATCATTTTTGCCACCTTCAATTTAGCGGCGGGATTATTTTTACTGTCGATGACTTCGATTGGCAGTAAACGAGTAAGCGTGGTTACTGATGTTCCGAGCGCGGAAACAGGAAGAGCTGAAACGTCATTGAAATTGGAGTAACGTTTGTTTGGCTCAGTAGTAAATTTAACGACCTCACTGGCAATAGTAGTAGTCGGCTCTTGGCTATTCACAGATGTAGCAGTCTCAATAATCTTCAGGAAATATCTTTCAGTCTTTCCCGGTCTCTTTGGGGCCAAAATCCACACACGATCTCGATTCATACTACCAAAGCAATAAGATCCGCTGGAATTGACAGTAAAATGACTGATTGTGGAGGTTGGGCGAATCGGCCCAATCGCCAGCCCGCTCTGATTAACAGACTGATCTGGAAACTCTGGAAATAACCGAAGATTAGAATATTCTTCAAGAATGGCTACGGAGAGATCTTCAGATACTTGTGGATAGTTAACGCCTATTGGATTAAACCAAAGTGAGGCTTGGTAATAGTTGCAATTCGACGGAAATTCCTCGCTGCCATTAAAAGTTCCGCTTCCTTGAGCAGATTGATTGGCTACAATCATATACGGCGGATAGTCATCCGCATCTTTGGGATTAGTTTGAGCGTTTTGCTCTACAAGATTGGTTGAACCGTCGCCATCTGGATCGCCATTTGGCCCATTATTGGGGTTTCGGGTTCCATTATCGGTCGGATCTAAGCCATTCTCTTCCTCCCACTTGTCATTCAAACCATCGCCATCGGTGTCGCCTCGGAGAGGATTGGTTTGAATATTCGGATTCAGGTTGGTGTGACCACCCACTCCACCAGGGCGAGGTCGGGGTATAATTTCGAAAGTGTTGGTGAGGCCATCTCCATCAAAGTCACCAGAGTCTGGGTCTCCGGCGGTTTGGTCGGTGTATTGGAGGCGGAAGAAGCCAGCGGCCACGGGGCCGTCGACTTCGTAGGACATGGGGCCGTCGATGCCGGATTCGATGTTGGGGGCCCAGGTCCAGTCTAGGAGGTCGGGAGAGGCTTGGATGAAATAGGTGCGGTCAGCGCGTCCCAGCCACTGAAGGATTCTTTCGCCAGACAGTGCTTGTTCAAATCTGAGGCCACTGTCCCCTTCCAGGAGGGTGGGAGGTTCCGGAGTTTGTTGGGCGTGGAGAGCTGAGAATCCAGAGGCCAGAATCCAGAGGCCAGAAAGAGCGATGAAGAGGGTGAGCTCTTTCATGGCTGCTCGGCTCCTTCCTGTTCGGCGCGCTGGTCGGCGGCATGTTGTTGGTCGGCTTTGTCTTGTTCGGTGAGGTAGCGGCTGTTGCGGTGGGGCTTGAACCAGAAGACAGGTGGCTCGGCGACGGGTGAATGGGCTTCGGCCCAGGCTTGGGCGTCTGCGTTGCGCTCGGCGAGGTCCGTGCGGAGTTTTTGGAGGCGGGGCTTTTCCGCGAGGTAGAGATCGCGCAGGGCGATCAAGGGGGCGAGGCCTGCGGGGTCGGCGGGGTCGCCTTTGGTGAGACGGTAGGCGTCAGGGGCGAATTCGGGGACTTGGATGGGTCGTCCGTGGGCGGCGAGGCGTTGGGCGATGGGGCCGGTGCTGGTGGTGTGGGAGAAGAGGAGGGTGGCGTGATGGGGGACGCCTTCGCGGATGAAGCGGGTGATGGGAGAGAGGAGGCTGAGGTCAAAGCCGACGACAGCTTCGTAGGGAGCCTTGGTGACGGGGTGTTGCCAGTGGACGAGACTGACGCGCTGGTCATAGATGGTGCCGCCCATGCTAATTGTGACAACTTTTGGCAGCGGGTGCCAGGAGAGGATTGGCGGGTTTTCGGGAGCTGGCGGGGGCTCTGGAAGATCGGGAGCCATGGAGGCTTGGCCGCGCTGGAGGGTGGTGGTTTCGCCTTTTTCGTCGCGGAGGACGAAGGTGGCCTCGGCATCGGTGAGGGGGAGCTTGGGCTCGACAGGTGCGGGCGGGACGAAGGGGGAGACTTCGAGGGTGCCGGGGATGTAGGTGTCTGCCTCGGGGGCCTCGGCGCAGACACGCGCGGCCATGGAAGTGACCAGCAAGAAGGTATTCAGGTATCTCATAGGAAGGTTTCGGAAAGTTTCCTTCCGGTGGACGGGGAGTTCAAAAGTCGCAACAGGACGACCGCGATGGCCTTTAGCCATCCCCGAAAGGTGGCCTGGACATACGCCACCGCCTCCCCGGCCGTTTGGTCGGTTTGGCGGCATCGTTGCGGTCGATGCCGACCGCCTGTTGGATGGATTTTGAAGTCCACATCCGCTGGAAGCAGATAAATCAGAGGAACGAAATCAGCCAAGTTCAGCAAGATAATCTTTCATCAGCAAAAAAAAGCCGCCCGCGCACGAGGCACGGACGGCTTTTGAAATGAATCTCGAATCAGGCGTGAACTTTACTCGGCAGCGGCTTCCGCAGCTTCCGGTTCGGCGGCCACGTCAGCCGGCACAGCCAAGTCGACCCACTCGATGTAGGCCATCGGGGCGGCGTCGGACATGCGGACGCCGAGCTTGGTGATCCGGCAGTAGCCACCCTGACGGTTGGCGGAGGCTGGAGCCACTTCTTCGAACAGCTTCTTGACGGTGTCCTTCTGACGAAGGAACGCGACGGCGAGGCGGCGGGCATGAAGATCGCCACGCTTGCCGAGGGTGATCATTTTCTCGGCCACCGGACGGAGGGCTTTCGCCTTGCCGAGGGTGGTCTTGATGCGGCCGTGTTGAATCAGGCTGCACGCGAGGTTCGCGAGGAGGGAGCGACGGTGGGATGCCGTGCGCTTGAGCTTGGTGGTGTTGCGTCGATGTCTCATCGGGTGCTTCCTTTTCTAAATTAAAATCAGTCGTCGAGGTTCTGGGCGATCAGATCGGCGAGGCCGACTGGCGCTTCTTCTTCCACACCGAGGCGTGGGGCACGGGCACCGGCGGATGGGCCGGTGAGGAGGGATGGGTCGAAGGACATGCCGAGGCCGAGGCCGAGTTCGACAAGCTTGTCCTTGATTTCGTTGAGCGACTTCTTGCCGAAGTTGCGATACTTGAGCATTTCCGCTTCGGTCTTCATGGCCAGTTGGCCAACGGAGGTGATGTTGGCGTTGTTCAAGCAGTTGGCGGCGCGGACCGAGAGTTCGATCTCGTTGACGCTCATGTTGAGAAGCTTCTTGAGAGCGGCGTTCTCCTCGCTGGACTCCATCGGCGCTTCTTCGAAGTCGACGGCGTTCTCGTCATAGTTGACGAAGACGTCGAGGTGGTGGCGAAGGATGGCGGAGGCCTGAAGCAGGGCGTCCTGCGGAGTGAGGCGACCGTCGGTCCAGACATCGAGCACCAGCTTGTCGTAGTCGGTCATCTGACCGACGCGGGTGGTGTCGACGGCGTA
>JANOKL010000208.1:0-3314 GCA_031419215.1 Luteolibacter sp.
GAAGCCCGGCTCGCCCTTCATCTTCGGGGGCCGACACCTCGAACTCGTCCGCTTCCACAAGCAGACCGCCAGCGTTCGGAAAGCCACCAAGACCCACCGCGGCCACGTCCCGATCTGGAACGGCGGGAAAATGCCGCTTTCAAGCGAGCTCTCGCACTCCATTTCCCGTTGCCTCCACGACTCCGGATCCGCCAGCGCGGAGCGACTCGCTCTGGAACCGATCCTGGCGATCCAGCGATCGAAGTCCGCCCTGCCCTCCGACGACACCCTGCTGGTCGAGTTCACCCGAACCCGCGAAGGCGAGCACCTGTTTTTCTACCCGCTGGCCGGTCGACTCGTCCATGAGGGGCTCGGATCGCTGGTCGCCTGGCGGCTCGGACAAGGCTCCCGGGAAACCATCCACATCACTCAGAACGACTACGGATTCAGCCTCACCGCCCGGCGGGGGCTTAGCCTCGATCTTGGAAAACTCACCAAAGCATTCGATTCAAACAACCTTTTGAACGACCTCATGGCCTGTATGAACACGACCGAACTGGCCCGCCGACAGTTCCGGGAAATCGCCCGCGTGGCGGGGCTGATCATTCCGGACTTCCCAGGTCGCCAAAAAGTGAAGCGCGACCTCCAAACTTCCACTTCCCTGCTCTTCGAGGTCTTCCAACGCTACGATTCCGGGAATCTTCTCCTTTTACAGTCTCAACGGGAAATTCTCAGCAAGCAATTTGAAATCAAACGTCTTCAGCAAGTATTGACATCCATTTCCACGCGTCCGTTCCGACTGATTGAAACCGAGCGCCTCACCCCGCTGGCTTTTCCACTTTGGGCGGATCGACTGAGCGCCACCCTCCCCGCAGGCGATGCCAACAGTCGTTTGGAGACCATGCTGGCACTCCTCAATCGAGAATCCGGATTGGATTGAACCGCCCCTCAAACAATCGTTTCACATGCTCCAGATTTCCGAGAATCCTCCCCTCTGGCTCAGCGACGCCCCCGCCGCCCTGACCTCCTCCCGAGCCCTGATCGTGGCGGATGTTCATCTGGGAAAATCGGCCACCTTTCGGGCCAAGGGCCTGCCGGTGCCCGAGGGCGACAACGAGCACGACCTCGGTCGACTGGCCGCCCTGATCGACCGAACCGCTGCCACCCGCCTCGTCGTGGCCGGCGACCTGATCCACGCCCCGGCCGGAAAAACCCCGTCGACCCTGTCCGCCATCGAGGCCTTCCTGAACGCCTGTCCGGTGCCCGTCACCCTCGTTCTCGGCAACCACGACCGAAACAGTGGCAAACTCCCGGCTGACTGGGGACTGGAAATCGTCCCCACGCTCGACCTCGACGGCTGGCATATCGTCCATGACCCCACCGATGCCCCCGCCGATCGCCTCTCGATCGCCGGCCACTGGCATCCCGCCCTCCGGATCCCGGACGGCAAGCGCACCTCCCTGCGCCTCCCCTGCTTCTGGCTGCGGGGAAACTGTCTCGTCCTCCCCTCCTTCGGCAGCTTCACCGGCGGCCAGGTCATCCAGCCCCTCCCCGGCCACCGGGTCTTCACCGTCCTGCGCGACAAGGTCGTCGAGCTACCGGAGACCCTGTGGGGGCGGTGAAATGACGAATTCCGAATTTCCGAATGACGAAAAGTTGGCTCGGATTTTGGTTGGGCACTGAGGAATCCATGGGAAGGATTTGGGCATGTGGCGCCTGACGATTGTCTTTTCCATTTCGATCCTACTCACGATCGAAGCCAGAGCGCAGTCCGTGCCCATGCCGACTGATCGAGGCCGAATCACCGTCGCCAGCATTCCCGATCCCATGGGTGGTCCCAACCTCAAGGTCCTGCGCACGGATACGAATACCCCACTGCGCGCTGGCACAGCCTGGATCTGGGAGAAAGACCGCCAGGAAGAACCGGAGTCCTACTACGCATCACTCCGTGCCAAAGGTCTGAATGGCGTGCGGATGATCCTCTTCGATGCTTGGGAAGTGGAAGCTTATGTTCCTTCGCCCACCTTCACTCCCACCGACTGGAACGATCCCGTCTATCGAGCCCGGCAGCTTGCCCGCATGGAGCGCAGCGTGAACTACGCCTCGGCGCACGGCCTCTACGTGATCATCAATGCCCACAACAAGATTCCGAATTACAACGCGACTTATTGTGACGCGCTCTGGACTCACGTGGCCCCGTATTTTGCCAATCGCACCCACGTCCTCTACGAAGCGTCGAATGAGCCGATGGATGGCATCGGAAACAACGGCAGCATGACCGCAAACGCCTCGGACAACGCCGCCAACCATCCCCGCATCCAGGCTCTTAAAGTCACTTTCAACATCATCCGCAACGCCGCACCACTCACCCACGTGATGGTCCTCACCCCGCCAGGCATCAACGATTACGCCACCGGAACCGGCCTCGGAAATCTCGCCGCCAGGTTCGCCTCGCTGCCCGGTGCTGTCGACTGGACGAAGACCTCCGTCGCCTATCATCTCTACAACAACGACAGCGCCTACGGGGCTGCCACCAATGCCGCCAACCTCCGTAATCTCCATTCCCGCTACCCTGGCTGGCCTTCGGAAAACAATTTCCCGGCCTCCGTTACCAGTACGACCCTTGGCATCACAGATCCTTGGCGCTCCGCACAATTCGATAGCGACATTTACGTCAACCAGACCTGCGAACGCCTCGGCCTCGGCTGGAGCATGTGGAACATCAATGGCCAAACCCAGCTCGACAGAAATTGGCCGATCATGATGGCCGATGCCAATGCCAAGGGCTGGAACTGGACCGCCGATGTGCTGCCGACAAATCCGCCGGTTTTCACCTCCCCCACCGCTGCGACTCTCTCTCAAGACCTCGCCGCTTCCATCCAGCTGACCGCCACGGGCAGTCCCACCGCCTACGACGCCGCAGGCCTGCCCTCAGGACTCACCCTGAACACCTCGTCCGGTCTGATCTCTGGAACCACCAGCCTCGCCGGAGTGTTTCCCGTCGCCATTTCCGCCACCAACACCGCGGGCACCACCACCGGCACTCTCACGCTAAACATCCGCCCCACTCAGGATGTCCTGCTATACTCCCAAGCATTCGGTGCGGGAACGACCGCCAGCTGGTTCTCCTACTCTGGCGGAAGCGCGGGACTGACGAACAGCCTCACCAACGAAGCCACTGGCACCACCGACGGACGCGCGCTCAAACTCACTCTAACCGCTCCCAACACCGGCGGCTACGCTGGCACCGGCATCAGCATTTCTGGAACACCGCCTTTCACCTCCGGACAGACCAGCCGCATCCTTGTGAGGGGCCGCCTGCGGGTCAACACGCC
>JANOKL010000209.1:0-7775 GCA_031419215.1 Luteolibacter sp.
GCCAACATTACCGCGCCCAGCACGGCCTGATGTATCACAGTGCGATGCCCACCAACCTCTACGGCCCTGGCGACAACTATCATCCGGAAAACTCCCACGTCATCCCGGCGCTCATCCGTCGCTTCCACGAAGCCAAGCAACGAGGCGACGCCAGCGTGACGATCTGGGGCACCGGCACCCCGCGTCGGGAGTTCCTCCATGTCGACGATCTTGCGGCCGCCTGTTTCCATCTCCTCGCGCTGGACTCGCCGCCCGATTGGGTGAACGTCGGCACCGGTGAGGATCTCAGCATTCACGAACTTTCCACCTTGGTTGCTGAAACCGTCGGCTTCACCGGCAGCATCCTCACCGATCCCACCAAGCCCGACGGCACGCCGCGCAAGCTGATGGACATTTCCTCCATCCAGCAGACCGGCTGGTCGCCACGCATTGATCTGAAAGCCGGACTCGCGGGTGCATACCGGGATTTCCTCGACACTATCGACGGTGGAACCGTCCGGCTCTAACAGAATCCCCGATATCCCCATGAAACGCGCACTGATCACCGGCATCACCGGCCAGGACGGCTCCTACCTCGCAGAGCTGCTTCTTGAAAAAGGCTATGAGGTCCACGGCATCATCCGCCGCTCATCGACCTTCAACACTGACCGCATCGACCACATCTACAAGGATCCGCATCTCAATGATGCGCGGATGCTTCTCCACTACGGCGACTTGGCCGATGGAACGAATCTCGCCAAGCTGCTCAATGAGATCCACCCGGATGAAGTCTACAACCTTGCAGCCCAATCGCACGTGCGGGTTTCCTACGATGCGCCGGAGTACACAGGTGACGTGACCGGCCTCGGTGCCCAGCGGCTTTTGGAGGCCATCCGCCAGACCGGCCTGATTGAAAAGGTCCGCTACTATCAGGCCTCGTCGTCCGAGATGTTTGGCAAGGTCCAGGAAATCCCACAGACCGAGACGACCCCGTTCTGGCCGCGCTCTCCCTACGCCTGCGCAAAGGTCTACGCCCACTGGTTGACCGTGAACTATCGCGAAGGCTACGGCCTCCATGGCTGCAACGGCATTCTCTTCAATCACGAGTCGCCACGCCGTGGTGAGACCTTCGTGACCCGCAAGATCACGCGTGCTGCCGGCCGCATCAAGATGGGCCTGCAGGACAAGTTGTTCCTTGGAAACCTCGATGCGAAGCGCGATTGGGGATTCGCCAAGGAATACGTCGAGATGATGTGGCTGATGCTCCAGCAGGACCAGCCGGACGATTATGTGGTCGCCACCAACGAGACGCACTCCGTGAAGGAGTTCGTCCAGGAAACCTTCGCCCGACTCGATCTCGATTGGGAAAAATACGTCGACTACGACAACCGCTACGAGCGCCCGGCAGAAGTCGATCTGCTCATCGGTGATCCCGCCAAGGCCAAGCTCCAGCTCGGCTGGGAGCCGAAGGTCAAGTTCAAGGAGCTGGTCGCCATCATGACCGACGCCGATCTCGAACTCGCCCGCCAGGAACACGCCTTCGCTTCGGCGACCGGAAAATCCCTCTCACCTGTTCGCTGAACCGGACCCATTCATTCAAACCACCATCCAAAAAACATGAGCACCAGCAAACGTATCCTCGTCGCCGGCGGCGGCGGCTTCATCGGCGGAGAACTCGCACGCGTCCTTCTTGAGCGCGGCCACAAGGTCGTCGTCGCCGACGTCAAGCCAATCGACAAGTGGTATCAGCTTCATCCGAATGCCGAGAACCTCGTTCTGGACCTTGAGCTCCGCGACGCCTGCATGCAGGCCACCGCCGGTTGCGATGAAGTTTACAACCTCGCCTGCAACATGGGCGGCATGGGTTTCATCACTCAGAACAAGGCGCTCTGCATGCTCAGCGTCCTGCTCAGCACCCACCTCCTCCTTGCAGCGAAGGAAAATGGCGCGAAGGCCTATTTCTACTCCTCCTCCGCCTGCGCTTATCCCGACTATCGCCAGGAAGAAGCCGCAGTGGTCGCGCTGAAGGAATCCGATGCCTATCCCGCGATGCCGGAAGACGGCTACGGTTGGGAAAAACTCTTCTCCGAGCGCCTCTGCCGCCACTTCGAGGAGGACTACAACATGACCGTCCGCATGTTCCGCTTCCACAACGTCTATGGCCCGAAAGGTACCTGGGACGGAGGTCGTGAAAAGGCTCCGGCCGCGCTTTGCCGCAAGGTCATCGAGGCCATCGACAACGGCACGATGGAAGTCGAAATCTGGGGCGATGGCGAACAGACCCGCTCGTTCATGTTCATCGATGACTGCATCACCGGCATCGATAAGCTCATGGCGTCCGATTACTCGCAGCCGCTCAATCTTGGCCGCAGCGAACTGGTTTCCATCAACGGCACGCTCGACATCATCGAGAAGATCGCCGGCGTGAAGGTGAAGCGGAAATACAAGCTGGACGCGCCGCAGGGCGTGCGCGGCCGCAACTCCGACAACACCCTCATCAAGGAAGTCCTCGGCTGGGAACCCGGAATCGATCTCGCGACCGGTCTTGAGAAAACCTATTGGTGGATCAAGGAGCAGCACGAGAAGCGCAAGCGCGGCGAGACCGTCGTGCAGTAAGAGCCAGCGACGCGGCGGCCCGCTTTTTCCAGACCGATGAATCCTGAATTGTCAGCCTCATCCATTCCAAGGGTCAACGTCCTCGGCATCGGCATCAGCGACGTGAACATGGGTACGGCGCTGACCGCCGTCGAGCAGGCGGTTGATACGCCTTGCCTGCTCGGTTACGTCACCGTCACCGGGGTTCATGGAGTGATTGAATCCCAGGCGGATGTCGGGCTTCAGCGGATCCACAACGGCAGCTATCTGTCGGTACCCGATGGCATCCCGATGGTGTGGATGGGCTGGATGCAGGGACACGGTTCGATGGAGCAGGTCTGCGGACCGGAGTTCATGCCCGCGCTGTTGGAGCGTGGACTCGGGGACAAGCGCCGGCATTTCCTCTGGGGCGGGGGAGACGGGGTGGTGGAGAAACTTTCCGCCGAACTCCTCGCCCGTCATCCGGAGCTTCTGATCGTCGGCACCGAAACGCCGCCATTCCGTCCCCTAACAGAATCCGAGGAGCTTGATCTGGTGGCGCGGATTCGCGAACTGAAGCCGCACTTTTTCTGGGTCGGCCTCAGCACGCCGAAGCAGGAGCGTTTCATGGCGGGCTTTCTCGCTCGTCACGCCGACCAGTTGCGTTCCGAAAACCAGGGCATGCTGTTTTTCGGCGTCGGAGCCGCGTTCGATTTCCAGGCCGGACTGGTCAAGGAAGCTCCGCGCTGGATCCGTGGCAGTGGTTTCGAGTGGCTGTTCCGGATGGCGATGGATCCCAAACGTCTCTGGCGGCGATACCTGCGGAACAATCCGCGCTTTCTTGCCGGTGCGTTTGCGCAATTCACAGGCCTTCGAGAATACCCGCTGAACGGACTGCCTGCGGCAGACCACTCAAGGTAACGACTGCATTCCGGCATTTTGCGGCGATAGTTTCCAAGACTTCCATGTCCACCCACATCCATCCCGAGTTTCACCGCTTCCTCAACCGTCACGACAAGGAAACCCTCCTCGGCCAGAAAGGCCTCGTCGTCTGGATGTGCGGGCTTTCCGGCTCTGGGAAATCGACCATTGCGAATGCCGCCGAACGCGTCCTCCACCAGCAGGGCCGTTTCACGATCATCCTCGATGGTGACAACATGAGGACCGGCCTGAACGCGAACCTCGGATTCTCCGACATCGACCGCCTGGAAAACATCCGCCGTATTTCAGAAACGGCCAAGGTCCTCGCCGCGAACGGCGTGATCACCTTCGTCTCCGCCATCACGCCACGCGGCGAACTCCGGGATCTCGCCCGTGGGATTCTTGGGGAGGACTTTTTCGAGGTTTACGTGAAGGCCAGCTTCGAGGCCTGTGAAAAGCGCGACGTCAAAGGTCTTTATGCCAAAGCGGCGAAAGGCGAGATCGCCCATTTCACGGGTCGCGACAGCTCGTTCGAACCGCCGGTCAACGCGCAACTCGTCCTTGATACCGAGCAACTCACGATCGAGGACGCGGCCTTCGAGCTGCTGGAAGCGATTCGTGGCCAGCTCCATCTGACTGATTCCTGACAAAGTTGCTAAAGTTGGTAATTATTGCTTGCCGAGTCGCTTGAGCACCATTACCTCCTGCCGCGCTCCAAGCTTTTCCGCTTTCCGCTTTCCGCTTTCGACTCCCACTCCCGTGCCCAGTTATCAGCTTTCCCATCTCGATCAGATCGAAGCCGAGGCGATCTTCATCCTTCGCGAAACGGCGGCCCAGTTTCAGAACCCGGGCCTGCTATTCTCCGGTGGAAAGGACTCGATCGTCATGGCCTGGATCGCCCGCAAGGCCTTTCACCCGGCCCGCATGCTGTTCCCGCTGGTCCACGTCGATACTGGCCACAATTTTCCGGAAACCATCACTTATCGCGATGACTTTGCCGCGAAGATCGAGGCCCGCCTGATCGTCGGCTCAGTCCAGAAGTCGATCGATGAAGGCCGCGTGGTGGAGGAGAAAGGCCCGAACGCCTCCCGCAACCGCGCCCAGACGACCACCCTGCTCGACACCATCGCCGAGTATCAATTCGACGCCCTTCTCGGTGGCGGACGCCGCGACGAGGAAAAGGCCCGCGCGAAGGAGCGCTTCTTGTCCCACCGCGATGACTTCGGCCAGTGGGATCCGAAGAACCAGCGTCCCGAACTCTGGAACCTCTTCAACGGTCGCAAACACCCCGGCGAACACTTCCGCGTTTTCCCGCTGTCCAACTTCACCGAGATGGACATCTGGATGTACATGCAGCGCGAAGGCATCGTCCTTCCCAGCCTTTACTACGCCCACGAACGCGACACCGTCACCCGCAACGGCACCATCCTCGCCGTCTCGGAATTCGTGCAGCCGCGCGAGGGCGAAAAGGTCGAGCGCAAGGTCATCCGTTTCCGCACCATGGGAGACGCCACTATCACCGGTGCCATCGAATCCACGGCCGACAACATGGAAAAGATCATCGAGGAAGTTGCCGCCGCCCGCCAGACCGAGCGCGGCAACCGCGCCGACGACAAACGCTCCGAAACCGCCATGGAGGACCGCAAGAAAGAAGGCTATTTCTGACTTAGTCAGAAATAGCCTGTCGAAGGTCTTAAGGTCAAAAGTCTGAAAGTCCCCGACTCCAAGTCTCTTCATGACCCTCGACCTTTAGACTTTTAGACCTTTGACCTTCTATTGAGATGACTGCCCAACGCATCGAAGACCTTCGCATCTGGCAGGACGCCCGCGTCCAGGCCAATGCAGTTTACGATGCTTTTGGCCCTGATTCAGTCTCGGCCAGGGACTTTGGCTTTCGTGACCAGATCCAACGTGCGGCTGTATCGGTCATGAACAACATCGCCGAAGGATTTGAGCGGAAATCTGATCCCGATTTTGCCCGATTTCTTGATATCGCCAAAGGCTCGAACAGCGAAGTCCGCAGCATGCTTCATCTCGCCGAAGACCGCTTCTATCTCACCGCTCATGAATCGCTTCAAATGAGAGCGACCAGCGAGCAACTCAGCCGGGCCATCGAATCGCTCGCCAAACATCTCCGACGCTGATCCACCCGCACCTTCGACCTTCGACCTTAAGACTTTCAGACCAAATGGACTTACTTCGATTTACAACGGCGGGAAGCGTCGACGATGGCAAATCCACCCTCATCGGCCGCCTGCTTTATGATTCCAAGTCGATCTTCGAGGATCAGCTCGAAGCCATCGAGGAAACCTCGAAACGACGGGGAGATGGCCACGTAGACCTCGCTCTTCTAACAGACGGACTCAAGGCCGAGCGCGAGCAGGGCATCACGATCGACGTCGCCTACCGTTACTTCGCCACACCGAAGCGGAAGTTCATCATCGCCGACACGCCGGGCCACATCCAGTACACCCGCAACATGGTGACCGGTGCCTCCACCGCGAACCTCGCCATCATCCTTGTCGATGCGCGCAAGGGTGTCATCGAGCAGACGAAGCGCCACAGCTTCATCGCAAATCTTCTCCGCATCCAGCATGTCGTGGTGGCCGTCAACAAGATGGACCTCGTCGACTACTCGGAAGAGGTCTACAACCGGATCATCAAGGACTATCAGGAGTTCGCCTCGCGCCTCGACAACATCGTCGACATCACGCCAATCCCGATCTCCGCGCTGAACGGCGACAATGTCGTCGACAAGTCCACCAACATGCCCTGGTTCCAAGGACCTTCGCTTCTCTATCACCTTGAGCATGTCTATGTCGGCGGCGAGGAAAACCACGTCGATGCACGTTTCCCCGTCCAATGGGTCATCCGTCCGCAGAGCGATGAATGGCACGACTTTCGCGGCTATGCAGGCCGCGTGGCAGGCGGAGTGTTCAAGCCCGGCGATGAGATCACCGTCCAGCCCTCCGGCTTCACCAGCCGCATCAAGGCGATCCACACTGCGGATGGCAACCTGGACGAGGCCTATGCCCCACAGAGCGTGACGCTGACTCTCTGCGACGAGATCGACATCTCGCGCGGGGACATGATCATCAAGCGCAACAACCCGCCACAGGTTTCCCAGGACATCGAAGCGATGATTTGCTGGTTCTCCAACAAGCCGATGGCCACCCGGGCCAAGCTCCTGCTGCGCCACACCACGCGGGAAATGCAGGTGATCGTCAGCGAGGTGAAGTACCTCGTCGACATCAACACCCTCCACAAGGTCGAGGAGCCCGGCACCTTCGCGATGAACGAAATCGGCCGCATCACCCTGCGCACCGCCCAGCCGGTGATCCACGATTCCTATCGCCGCAACCGCCAGACCGGCTCCTTCATCCTGGTCGACCCCGGCACCAATGAAACGGTGGCGGCGGGGATGATTGTTTGAGCGGTCCGCGCGCTTTTCCGCTCGCGAATTTAATCAAAGTTTCCAATGCCGGCTGCGTCGTCCCGACGCGGCCTTTGGTCGTTACCAATGTCAGCGGCCGTCGGTGGCTTTCCCTTTTCCGTTCCGTGCCGCCGTGCGGCCCGACGTCTGCTTAATCAGCCCACATATCCCATGAAAGCCGTCATTCTCGCCGGGGGTCTTGGCACCCGCCTTTCCGAAGAAACCGCCCTGCGTCCGAAGCCCATGGTGGAAATCGGCGGACGTCCGATCCTCTGGCACATTTTGAAGATCTACAGCGCCCATGGCATCAACGACTTCATCATCTGCGCCGGTTACAAAGGCTACATTATCAAGGAGTACTTCGCCAATTACTTCCTCCACATGTCCGATGTCACTTTCGACATGGCGAACAATTCGATGGAGGTCCACCATAAAAAAGCAGAACCTTGGAAGGTCACAATCGTGGACACCGGGGACGAAACCATGACCGGCGGACGCATCAAGCGCATCCAGCCCTATGTGGGCAATGAAACGTTTTGCTGCACCTACGGCGATGGGGTCGGGGACGTGGACATCACTGCCCTGATCGCCGCCCACAAGGCTTCCGGACTGGAGGCGACGTTGACTGGGGTTCAGCCACCGGGACGATTCGGGGCTCTTGATCTGGAGAAGGATCAGATTATTGCATTCTATGAGAAACCTCAAGGTGATGGATCTTGGATCAACGGAGGATACTTCGTTCTTGAGCCGTCCGTTTTTGATCGGATCGAGGCCGACAAAACGGTCTTTGAGCGCCAGCCATTGGAGTCCTTGGCAAGTGACCACCAACTCGGGATTTTCCGCCACCACGGGTTCTGGCGTCCGATGG
>JANOKL010000210.1:0-18238 GCA_031419215.1 Luteolibacter sp.
GGATGTAAACCTCATCGAAGCCGCGGCTTTCCGGACGATACGCCTCCTCATCGCCGAGATGCCACTTGCCGAAAATCCCGGTGGTGTAGCCGACGGACTTCAGCATCTGCGGAAGCATGTAGGTCTTCAGGCTCATCCGCTCGCGTTCGAGGATCGTGTGCGTGACCCCATTCTTGAACTCATGGCGGCCACTCATCAGGGCGGAGCGTGTGGGCGCACAGGTCGGGCTGACGTGGAACTGGGTGAAGAGCAGGCTCTGCTTCTTGAAGGCATCCACGGAAGGAGTGCGCATGATCGGATTCCCAAGGCTGGCGTAGTCGCCGTATCCGACGTCATCCGGCATCACGAGGATGATGTTGGGCTTCCCCGCAGTCGGGGCGGCATGGAGCCCAGTCAGCGGGTGGAGCATCAGGGCGGCGAACAGGACGAGTTTTTTCATAAGAGTGCTTCTAGAGTTACTGCGGTTTCACTTCCAGCGATTCTGCAAAGCCGGCCTTGGCACGTCCGCCTTCCACTGGCGCGGGGTGCACGGCTTTGAGCAGCGACTTCATCTCGGCAACAGTCGCGGCGTGGTTCGGGTCTGGCGCAAGGTTGTGCAGCTCCTGCGGGTCGGCGTCGTGATCGTAAAGCTCACTGCCCTTCGTTCCAAAATCCCACTCCGTGTAACGCCAGCGCTCGGTGCGCACGCTGTGACCTGGAAAGTCGCCGCGCTGGACCTGGGTGAAGGCCGGACGAGTGGAGGGCGCGGTCGGGTTCTCCAAGAGTGGTCGCAGGCTCACGCCCGGCAAATCTTTCGGAGGAGTCAGCCCGGCAAGGTCGGCAAGCGTGGGATAGAGGTCGATCAGCTCCACCGTGCGCGGGCAGGCCTTTCCTGCGTTCTTCGTTCCGGGCGGCACGATGATCATCGGCACACGCGCGCTTTCCTCAAAGCAGCTCTGCTTGAACCACAGTCCATGCTCGCCGAGGTGATAGCCGTGATCACTCCAGAAGACGATGATCGTGTTCTCCCGCAATCCGAGCCGATCCAGCGCATCCAGAACGCGACCAATCTGTGCATCGACGAAGGAAATCGCCGCGTAGTACGCCAGCTTGCACTCGCGAGCCTGGTCGGGCGTGACGCCAAGATTCGGCCAAGGTTTCGTCGAGGCGAGCGCGGCGGCAGGCACGCTGTTTTTTTTGCCCGGCGCGATGTCCGGCAGCTTCATCGCATCGAGCGAATACTTCTCGAAGTATCCGCCCGGCGTGATCCACGGGCAGTGTGGTCGATAGAATCCAACAGCGAGAAAGAACGGCGCGTCCTTGTGCTTTTCGAGCAGCTCGATGGCCTTCGTGGCAACCTTCCCATCGGTGTGCTCCTCGTCCTTGCCCGGCTTGTCGTTGAGAAACGTCATCGCAGCGCCTAGCGATCCTCCCTTTTGTCCGGTGTAGCGGATCACGTCCTGCTCCAACGCAGTCTTGTCGCGACCAGCAGGATTGTAGAACTCCTGCCACGACGCCGGATCATCCAGCCCGCTGGTGCCGATCTGGCCGGGATTTCCGTAGTGATAGATCTTCCCGACGCGTGCGGTGCGGTAACCGTTCTTCCCAAAGAGCTGCGGCAGCGTGACCACATTCGGCAGGTTCTGCCGGAAGTGATATTGAAGATCGAACACACGGGTCGTGTCCGGTCGCAAGCCGGTCATCACTGACGAGCGGCTCGGCGAGCACAGCGGGAACTGGCAATAGGCGCGATCAAAGCGCAGGCCCTGTTGCGCGAGGCGGTCGATGTTAGGCGACTTCACGATCCGACTTCCGTAGCAGCCGAGGTCGTTGTTCATGTCGTCCACGGCGATGAACAGGACGTTGGGCTTTTTCCCGGCGGCATGAAGACAGGTCCCCGAGGTCGCCAGGGTGGCGATCAGACAGAGAAGGAATGCGTGACTTTTCATGGTGGCTGAGGGTTTCTCCGGTTTGCTGACCCTTACTCCTGATCGCTCGGAGCTTTCTTGTTCTTGCCGCGAGGTTCTGCAGAGGCATTCGGATCGTAACCCGGGTTTCGCTGTTCGGGGAGCGGGGCCTTGATCGACTTCTGCCAGGCGAGGAGTTCGTTCAGCAATTCATCGCGCATGGCGTTGTTCTGGTTCGCCAGGTCGTTCCGCTCACCAATGTCATCCTTCAGATTGTAGAGTTCGACAGCATGGTTCCCCGCCAGTTTCTCGCGTCCCCCATCGAGCTGCCACTCTTCGAGGAAGAGGTGCAGTTTCCAATCGCCCTTGTGGATCACGGAGACCGGTCGCGAGCGGAATCCGGTGCGCACATCGAGTTCCCGTCCCCGGATGACCGGATTGTCGAGATAGCCGGGAAAGTGCCAGAAAATGGACTGGCGCTTGAGGGCTCCATTTCCTTTCAGCAAGGGCAGCAGGCTTTCCCCGTCCAGCGTTTTGCCTGAAGGCACTTCGACGCCAGCGGCTGCGAGAAAGGTCGGAAACAAGTCCACGTTGATCACCGGCACCTCGCATTTCGTGCCGGGCTTCACCATGGCGGGCCAACGCACGATGAAGGGCTCGCGGATGCCACCCTCGTAATAGCCACCCTTGTTTCCGCGCAGCGGTTCCTGCGAAGACTGCTGGGTGCCACCGTTGTCGCTGGTGAAGACCACGAGGGTGTTTTCCGCGAGGCCCAGATCGGCGAGCTTCTTCATCAGCAGGCCGACGCCGTCGTCCAGATCGTGGGCGCAGGCCGCATACAAGGCATTGTCATGCTGTGCGCCCGGCTTCTTCGCCTGGAACTTTTCCAGAGTGGATGCCCGCGCCTGCAAGGAGGTGTGGATGGCAAAATGCGGGAGGTAGAGGAAAAAGGGACGATCCTTGTTCTTCTCCATGAACTGTCCGGCCGCAGTGGTGAGGGAATAAATGCCTTTGGGATCAGTGGTTTGTTTCTTCGACCATCCGCCGCTGGACTGGAAGACCTCATCGAAACCCTGCTCTTCCGGCTTCGCTCCCTCCTTTCCATCCAGATGCCATTTGCCAAAAATGCCGGTCACATAGCCAGCGGACTTCAGCGCATCCGCCAAGGTGACGTTCGCCTTTGCCAGGCCACCCTTGTTGGGAACGGGAACCAGTCTTTGCGACTTCTTCGGGCCACGGTCCGTGGAGCCCACGGCGTAAACCCCGTGCCTTGGCGTGTAATTTCCTGACAACAGGCAGGCACGGCTCGGTGCGCAATTCCCGGCGGCGGCATAGCCTGCGGAAAACACCATCCCCTGCCCTGCCAGACGGTCGATGTTCGGAGTTTCGATGAAATCGCTGCCTTGATAGCCGACGTCCTTCCAACCCAGGTCATCGGCGAAGATCAGAATGATGTTTGGCTTCGTCGGCTTTGCTGTGTCAGCAGCCAACGGCGTGAACAGCAGCGCAAGAATGAGGGAATAGTGCTTCATGGCTTGGCTTTCTTTCCGGGCTTCTTGTTCCCTGCGCCCGCTGCGGATGGCGACCACTCGGCAGGCGAAGGATTGGCGACCATGAGCGGGACAGTATCCGCATGAGCCGCCATTTCCTTCTGAAGCAAGGATGTCAGTTCATCGATCTTCGATTTGCTTTCCGGTTTGTCGGCGAGATTCTCCAACTCAAGGGGATCCTTGGTGAGATCGAAAAGCTGCGTGCGGTTCACGAGTGGATAGCGAATGAGCTTCCAACGGTCATCCCGGATGGCTCGCTGGCAACTTCGATAGGCGGTGTAGAGCGTATCGCGGACTTTCGTTTCCTTGCCTGACAGGATCGGCACAAGGCTCTTGCCATCGACACCTTCCGGGACCTTCGCTCCAGCGACTTCTGCAAACGTCGGAAACAGATCCATCAGGTAAACAAACGCACCGCTCTTGCCTTTGGAGATTCCGGGGCCTGCGACGACGAGTGGCACGTGCATGCCGCCGAATTCGTAGAGGTTCTGTTTTCCGAACAAGCCGTGCTCGCCGAGCGAGAGTCCGTTGTCACCGCTGAAAATGATGATCGTGTTTTCCCACTGACCGCTGGATTTCAACTCCGCAAAGATGCGGCCGATGTGGTGGTCGAGACCGGTGACGCAGGAGTAGTAGTCGGCGGTTTGCTGCTTCGTGTCTTCGGGCGTGCGAGGCCACGGCGCGAGCTTCTCATCGCGCACGGCCATCTCACCATTGTCGAAGGGATGCTGCGGCAGGAAAGCGGGCGAAAGCGGCATTTTCGCTGGATCGTAGAGTTTGTGAAACTGCGGTTCAGCCGAGCGCGGGTCGTGCGGCACGGGCGGTGCAAGGTAGATGTAAAATGGCCGGGCTTCCTTGCTCTCCGCTCGCGATTTGAGAAACCCGATCGTGCGGTCCGCCAGACGCTGGCTGGAATGCGCACGGCCCGTTTCCGGAGTGTTGCCCTTGGCCTCATCGACAATGCTGGTTTGGAACTCCTTCAATCCTGCCGGAAAGCCATTGCCAGCCTTGCCCATGTGCCAGGTCTGATAGCCCGCGCTCGCCATCACCCGCGGAAGAAACGTCGCAGGATCGCCGGCGTTCGGTGCCGCGCCGGGGGCACCGGGGATGCGTTGCCAGGATCGACCGGTGAGCATCATCGTCCGGCTGGGGGTGCAGACCGCCCCGGTCATCGAACCCATCGTGTAGCAATGCGTGAAGGTCGTGCCACGCTCGACGATCAAATCGAGATTTGGAGTCTGTAAGATTACAGAGCCAAGCGCATTCAAGCCATCGGCGCGGTGATCGTCCGCGTGGATGTGCAGGATGTTGGGTTTCTGTGCGGCATCGACCGAGCCAGTCAAAGCCAGCACTAGGACAGCGGAGAGGATTGCAGGAAATGGTGGTTTCATCGCTCAGTTCAGGAGATTCAGGGTTTTGCCTTGGCCTTTGCCTTGGCACTGGGGTAGCGGTCGAACTCATCCCCACCGCCCGAAGCACGCGGATCGCCGGTGGCCTTGAGCTCGGCCATCAGGCGGGCATCGAGATCACGGACGGTGTCGGAGTGGGCAGGGTCTTCGGCGAGGTTTTTCAATTCGTAGGGATCGTTGCGAAGATCATAAAGTTCACGTTCGGGACGTTTTCCGAAAGCACGATCGTAAAATGGTTTCACCGCCGCATCGTCGCGGTGGGCCATGATCCAGGCTTTCGTGGGTCCAGCATCCACATCGCAGAAGCCAGCAAAGGTGTCCTTTTTCATCGCCTCGGACTGTGCCTCGCCATCCGGCGGCGGATCTCCGGCGGGCCAGCGCACACTGCGGAAATTGCGGATGTAATGGAACTCCTTGGTTAGAATTGTTCGCATCGGGAAGCCGACATTGCGGGCCTCACCTTCGGAACGTCCCGGCGAAGCGTGGCGTTCCATCGACGTAAGGACATGGTCTCGGGCAGGATCCACCTGACCGGACTTTTCCGAGAGCAGGACACTGAGCAAACTGCGACCGGTCATCGAAGCCGGTGGCTTGACGCCTGCCACTTCGAGGAAGGTCGGAGCCAGATCGGAGAGGCTCACGAAGTCCTCCACCACCCGGCCCGGCTTGATGCGGCCACCCCAGCGGATCACCAGCGGCTGATGGGTTCCACTGTCATAACAGGTCGCCTTGCTGCGAGGAAACGGCCAGCCATTGTCGCCACTGATGACGATGAGGGTGTTCTCGAGTTCCCCGGATTTTTCCAACGACTCCAGAATCCCGGCGACCTGTTGGTCAAACTCCTCCGCAGCGGCCAGGTAGTCGCAGATGTCGCGGCGAACGACCTCACTGTCCGGCAAATAGGGAGGCACCAAGACCTTCGCTGGATCATGTCCCTTCTTCACTCCGCTGTCCGCCACATAGGGGCGGTGGGGCTTGTGGCCTCCCACCCAGAAACAGAACGGCATTCCTTCCGGACGCGCCTTGAGGAAGACTTCGAAATCCTTGAAGCCAGGACCCGCGGCGTTGTGGGGACGTCCCTCGTTGGATCCGGGGCCGTAACCTTTACCCATCATGCCGACGAAGTAACCCGCCTTTCCCAACAGGTCCGGATACACCTCGAACTTCGGAGGAATGAACGACCACAGGTCCGCACCCTGCTCCAGACGCCACGGCCACTGGCCTGTTAGAATCGCGGCCCGCGATGGCGAGCAGGACGGCGCGGCGGTGTGGGCGTTGCGAAACAACATCCCTTCCTTCGCGAGTCGATCAAACGCAGGGGTCTTGATTTCCGGTTGTCCAAGAATGGACGCGTAGGGCCATGCCCAGTCATCGGCGAAGAGAAAGAGAATGTTCGGGCGTTTTGCGGCTGCCGGATCCGCCGAGGCGAACCCGCCTGTTGATATGGACCAAACGGCGATCAAAAAGGCGGCGATGTTCTTCATGCGATTGCTTTCAGTTGTTCCGTGAATCCGTTTGTCACTTGGACGGCTTCTTCTTCCTTTGCGGTGCCATTTCACGCGGGTAGCGCACAACCTCGACGTCATTCTTCTGAGCCACTCCAGGCGTGCTGCGGCCCTCGGTGATGACCTTTTCATGCATCGCCTTCATCTCCGCGACCTTCTCCGGCATGGCGGCGGCGAGGTTCTTGCTTTCACCGAGGTCATCCGCGAGATTGTAAAGCTGCACCGGCTGCGATTGATCTCCACCCTTGCCCCAGCCACCTGAACCGGGACCGGGGATGTATTTCCAATTTCCGAGTCTGACCGCCGGCATGCCTTGACTGGAAGCGCTGACGGCATTTTCCCTGATCGGCTTCTCCTCCCCGCGGAGCAGCGGCAGCAGGCTGAAACTGTCCTCACCCGCGTTGTCCGGGAGTTTTACCCCGAGAGCTTCGGCAAGGGTCCGGAAAATATCGGCCTGCTCCACAAGTTGACCGCAAACACTGCCGGGCTTCACGGTGCTGGGCCAACGAACCATGAACGGCACGCGATGACCACCTTCCCAAGCGTCCGATTTGTAGCCACGCAGCGGGCCGCTCGGATAGTGGCCCTTCTGCTCGAGTTCGCCCGCTCCGATGTAAGGAGCACAGCCATTGTCGGAGGTCAGAATGACCAAGGTGTTGCCCGCCGCTCCGCTTTTCTCCAGAGCCTCCAGAACCAGCCCCACGGTCGCGTCCGTCTGCATCACGAAGTCCGCATAGGTATTGAGACCGCTTTTGCCCCGCCACTCCTCGACGGGTGCCAGCGGCGTGTGCGGCGCGGTGATCGGCATGTAGAGAAGGAATGGTTCGGGCCGCTTGGCGGCATCGGTGATGAAGGCCGCAGCGCGGTCGCCGAGCGAGGGAAGGATGTTCTCCAGTTTCCAATCCTTCAACGCAGGCCCCTGATTGCTTGCTCGATTGTGTCCGATGTCCGAAGCGGCAAGGAACTCACTCGGAATGCCAAGCGTCCGATCGTTCTCGATGAAGCAATACGGCGGCCAGTTCGGAACATCGGTGCCGAAATAGGTGTCGAAGCCACGAGACGTTGGCCCGCCTGCGATGGGCTTTGAAAAGAGTCCGCTCCAGAACTCCACCTGTTTCGAAGTCGCCACGGCAGGCCCTCGCTCGGGTTTGGCCTCATCATCCTTGTTGGTCTCCTTCGTCGCTTGTAGTAAAAACCGCTGTTCTTTCGTGATAGACCAATCCCATCCGAGATGCCACTTGCCGATCACCGCGGTGCGATAGCCATTCTGTTTGGCCAGCGTGCCGATGGTCATGCGATCCGGCGGGATCAAGGGCTCCGCGAAAACCCCTACAATTCCGTCCTGCAATCGTGTCCGCCAATGGTAGCGACCAGTGAGCAGTGAGTAACGGGATGGCGAGCAAACGCCAGAGGACGAGTGCCCATCCGTGAAACGCATGCCCTGGGATGCCAGCTTGTCGATCTGCGGCGTCGGGATTTTCCCGCGCTCCGGGTTGTAGCATTTCAGGTCACCATAGCCGAGGTCGTCGGCGAGGATGACGATGACGTTCGGCTTGCCTGTTGCGGCGGATGAATCCCCAGGGAAGAGCAGCAGGCAGATGGTCAAAACTGGAAGGATGAAGCAGGTGGGCTTTTTCATGATTTGGGCTTCGGGATGCTTTGCAGTCTGATCCGGAGATCAGCGCAGACGCCGGCATGATCGTTCGCGACGTTGTGAAGCTCTTCCGGGTCGCGTTCATGGTCGTAAAGTTCGGTCTGGCCATCACTCCACTGGGTGAATCGCCAGCGGTCGGTGCGGGCACTCTGACCGTAGAGCTTCTGACCACGGGTGACGAGGGTGAAGGCCACGTCCTTGATCGATGCCGCCGGATTTTCCAAAACGGGTCGCAGGCTCTTCCCGGCCGCTGGATGCGGGGGCTTCAGTCCGCAGAAGTCGACGACTGTCGGGTAAAGGTCAATGAACTCGACGAGGGAACGGCTCACCTGCGCGCCCTTCATACCAGGCGCGGCGATGATCAGCGGCGCACGGCAGGAGCGTTCGAAAAGTGTGTTCTTGTTCCACCACTTCCGCTCACCGGTGTGGTAGCCATGGTCGCTAACAAAGATGACGATCGTCTTGTCCCAGAGCTTGTTCTTGTCCAACGCATCAAGCACCCGTCCAAGCTGGGCATCCATGAAGCTCGTGCCGGCACAGTAGGCGCGAAACAGCTCACGCCATTCCGCTTCGGTGAACTTGCCGAACGCTGTGCCGTATTCGCCGAAGCCCACCGCCTCCTTCCGCACTGGTGTGGCATCCGCGGGATCCTGCCAGGGTTTCAGGGATTCGAGCGGGTACTGATCAAAGTATTTTTTCGGGGCAATGAAAGGGTCGTGCGGCCTCATGAAACCGCAGCCGATGAACCACGGGGTGTCGCCCAGTTTCTCGATCATCGCCACCGTGGAAGCGGCGATTTGACCGTCGGGCTGGTCATCGTCGGTGCCAGCCGCAGCGCCCCATTCACACCATGGGAGTTTACCATCCGTGACATTGCGGCCTGAAAGCATCTGTTTGCCGGCGTTCGTGGCTTCAAACGCTTGGGCCGTGTGCCAGGATTGGCCGAGATCCATCCACATCCGCTTGGCCTCGGGATCCTTCCCTCCCAAATGGAAAATTTTACCGAAGGCGTGTGATTGCCAGCCACTGTCCTTGCAAAGTTGCGGCAGGGTGACGAGGCGGGGCTGCTTCTGGCGGAGAAACGTGTCGTTCTGACAAATTCCGGTCTCCTCCGCCCGCAGTCCGGTCAGCAAGGAGCAGCGACTGGGATTGCAAACCGGATATTGCACATAAGCCCGCTCGAAGGTGGTGCCGCGCGCACGGAGTCGATCCAGATTCGGCGTCTTGACGACTTCCCGAGTGAACGCGCCGCCGAAGTCGCGAAGGTCATCGGCCATGATGAGCAACACATTCAGGCGATCTGTGGCCGCGTGCAGTGGAGCCAGAAGCAACGCGAGGAGGGTGAGAATGGGCTTCATCATTAGCATCAGTTCGGAATTTAAAGTTCGATTCATTTCCCGGCGGGCGGGGTGAAGCCAGGATAGACGAGTGCCTGCTCACGACCGTCCAACACGGCAGCGGTTCGTTCGAGAATGCGTTGCGAGTAGGCGCGCGATCCATTGGCGTCTTTCTCCTGCGGCTTTGAGGCAAGGAGCTGCTTGATCAATGGAAGCGCTGGTCGCGCCCGATCACCGAGACGATCAAGAACATTCGCGGCCTGGAGTGCAACGAACGGAGATTCGGAATCTCTCAGCCAGCGCTCGAGCACGGGCAGCGCGACCTCCGTTTTTCCAAGACTGGCGAGAGCCTCGGCGGCGGCGACCTGCACGGCCCCCGATGGATCATCGAGTCGCTTCCGTAAATCGGCTTCCGCGGATGAGGCCTGGGTGCCGAGCATGGTGCAGCCTTGCGCCGCCCACCAGCGCATCGGCTCGTTGCTGTCGCCGAGCGCAGAGATCATCTGAGCGAGATTCTTGGCGTCGCGCTCGGATGCCAGCATGGCCAATGCAAAGATTCGATCCAAGGGATAGGCTCCCGGTTTGCGCGATTCATCATAGCCCTCGTTGGCCGATCCTTCGGGAAGGAAGCCGTTGTCATTGATCTCGATGGTGTGTCGTCGCAACGCCGCGCGCATGCGTTCCAGGTTCTCCCGCTGGGCTGGATCCCCGGCGAGGTTGTTCACGCTATCGGAATCCGCATCCATGTCATAAAGCTCCTCGGTTGGCTTTGTGCCCCAGAACTTCGCAGTGGCAGGTGTCAGTTTCCCCTCGGCCGCCATGCGCGCCCACGACTGATAGCCACGCGCCTTGAACATGTAGTCGAGACGCTGCACGTAGGGAAGATCCGGGCGGAAATTACGGATGTAGAGCCAGCGCCGGTCCATGACGGAACGCATCATGTCATAGCGTTCGTCCATGCGATCACGCGTGCAGAAGACGAATTCGTTCGGCGCGGCCTTGGCGGATCCAGCGAAGGCGCGGCCCTGCATGTAATCGGGAATCTTCACCCCTGCGAGCGAGAGGACAGTCGGCGCGAAATCGGCGAAGCAAACCGGATCCTTGATCCGCGAACCCGGTTCCGCAGGCGCGAGATGACGCCATTTCGCTGGGTAGAAGACGATCAGCGGAACGTTTGTGCCGCTCTGTTGAAGGAAGCGTTTGCTGCGAGGCAACACACCGCCGTTGTCACCGTAGTAGAAAACGATGGTGTTCTCCGCGAGGCCTGCCTTTTCGAGGTCCTGAAGCTTGGCCGCGATCTGGGCGTCCAGCAGGGCCATGTAATCATGATAGCGAGCGAGGTCGTCACGGATCTCCGGAGTGTCGGGCTGATAGGCGGGAATGCGCACCTTGGCGCGATCCGTGGGAGGCAGTTTCAGCGGAAGTTCCTTTTCCGGGAAAAGACAACTCTCGTGGGTGACCTCGTGGTTGAACACGCTGAAAAAGGGCTGTGCGGAATCCGGACGCTTCCGCCAATGGGCGTCCTTCCCGCTTTCATCCCAGGTCTGCTTGGGGTTGATCGACGAGTTGTAGTCGGTCTTGGCATTGTTGGAGGCGTAGTAACCCGCATCCCGGAGCAGCGAGGGAAAGCCCTTGAGCCATTTGGGGATTTTCCCCTGAGCGCGCATGTGCTCTGCGGGTCCGGCAGAGGCCGCCTTGATGCCGGTGATCAGGGTAAATCGCGAAGGTGCGCAGACAGGCTGGGCGAAACAACGTTCATAGAGAACCCCTTCCTTCGCCAGCCGGTCAATCGTCGGCGTGTGGGCAAGTGGATCCCCGTAACAACCGAGGTAGGGATTCGTATCTTCACTGACGAGCCAGAGAATATTGGGCCTGTCCGGCGTGTCGGCAGCCCGCAACGAAGCGGGCAGCACCACGAGCAATGCGGTGAGGAGGAGCAGGGTTTGATGAAGCATGGGGGGAGGTTACGCATGGGCTGCGTGATTCCTTCCGACTGGCGAATGATCGCAGGAATTGAAAGCTTACTTCGTTGCAAGCAGCGCCATCGCCGCGTTGTGGCCCGCGATCCCGCTGACACCGCCGCCGCGGCGAGCACCCGCTCCGGCGAGGTAAATATGCGGACCGTCGGTTTCCGCTCCCCAGAGTGGCTTGTCCCCTCCCCCGGCATCGCCTTCGAGGAAGGGGAAATCCAGGTCACGGTGGAAAATGTTTCCACGCGGAAGAAAAATGTCCGCCTCCAGGTCGAGGGGCGATTTCACCTCGATCGCGAGCGAGCCATCGCGGCACGGGGCGAGGACGGATTCGATCGGATCGAGCAGATACTGGTTCAAGCTGGCGATGGCGAGTTCCTTGGCCTGGGTTTTGGCAACCTCGGGATTCGGATCGAAGAGGCTCGCGGGGGTATGGAGCCCAAAAAGGGTGAGGGTCTGAAATCCCTTCTCGATCAACTCCGCGGACAGGATCGAAGGATCGGCGAGCGTGTGGCAATACAGCTCCAGCGGCAATGGCAGCGGAAACTCCCCAGCGCGGGCACCATGGTAGGCGGTCTCCAGTTGGGAATAGCTCTCGTTGACATGGAACGTCCCGGCGAAGGCGAGTCGTGGATCGATGCCGGATTTGAGCCGTGGCAGGCGCGACAGGAGCATGTTGATCTTCACCTGCGAACCTTCGAGGGACTCCGGAACCGGACGCCCTCTCAAACGGGCAAGATGCTGAGGTGCCGCGGCAAACAGAAGATCTTCGGCGCAAAAAGTCAGGCCGGACTCCGTTTCGACACGAACACCCGCAGGACCACTTTCGAGCGATGCGACCTTGGAATGAAGCCTGATCTCCACACCGTGCGACGTGGCGATACGATGCAGCTCCTTGACCAAGGCACCCATTCCTCCCTGCGGCACGCGCCATTGTCCGTTGCCATTGCCAATCAGATGATAGAGAAAGCAGCGGTTGGCCTGCATGTCGTCCGTGGAAACAAACGTGCCAATCAGGGCGTCAGTCGCCACAATCCCCCTCACCAGATCGTCGCTGAACCGTTCCCGAATCACCTCTCCAATGGGAACCTCCATCAGATCGCGCCACACCTCTGGCAATCCGATCTCGGCTTTGAGATTAGCCGCACCTTTGAGCGGCTGAAGCATGGAGGGGGCGATGCGCTCGGCCAGCCGGGCTATTTCTCCGTAAAACTCGCGCCAGGCAACACCTTCTCGATCCGATCCAGTCAAGCGCCTGAAATCGCTCGCGGTGGTCTCATCCCAATCCGACGAAACCAACAAGCCATCATGCTGCCCGTCCCGCTGGTACGGCGTGTAGGAAGCAACCGAGCGTTCGAGTGTTTTGAAGCGGATTCCAAGGTCAGCCACGATCTGATCCGGCAGCAGCGAGACGAGATACGAGTAGCGCGAAAGCCGTGCATCGTATTCCGGAAAGGGTTTCACGCTGGTGGTCGCGCCGCCGAGCTCGCCATGGGCTTCCAGCAAGAGAACGGTCTTCCCCGCCTTGGCCAGGTAGCTCGCCGCCACCAGTCCGTTGTGCCCGCCGCCGACGACGATGGCGTCATACTTCTTGTGCTCTGGTTTCATGTCTAAGTTGTAATCTGGAAAATTGTCGGCATTTCAAGCCATCATGTCTTTGATCAATCGGCCATGAACGTCGGTGAGGCGGTAGTCGCGGCCTTGGATTCGGACGGTGAGGCGGGTGTGGTCGAAACCTAACAGATGGAGCGCGGTCGCATTCAGGTCGTGGATGTGCACCGGATCCTTGATGACATTGTAGGAGAAATCATCCGTCTCGCCAATGATGGTGCCGCGTTTCACTCCGCCACCGGCCAGCCAGAGCGAGAAGCAGCGCGGGTGATGATCGCGCCCGTGGTTGGTCGCGGTGAGGGTGCCTTGTGAATAGACACTGCGGCCGAATTCACCGCCCCAGATGACCAGGGTGTCATCCAGCAGGCCGCGTTCCTTCAACTCCTCGACGAGGGCAGCGCTCGGCTGGTCGGTGTCGTAACACTGGGTGCGGATGTCCCGGGGCAGATCGCTGTGCTGATCCCAGCCGCGGTGATAGAGTTGGATGAAGCGCACGCCGCGCTCGGCGAGACGGCGGGCAAGAACGCAGTTCGCCGCATAAGTGCCGGGCTTGCGCGATTCCGGACCGTAGCGCTCGAAGACGGAGGCGGGTTCCTTGGATAGATCGGCGAGCTCCGGGACCGAGGCCTGCATGCGGAAAGCCATCTCGTATTGATCGATGCGCGCCTGGATTTCCGGATCCTGATAGTCGTCGAGTTTGATCTGATTCAGGCCGGCCAGGTCATCCAGCATCGCGCGGCGGCGCTCCGGAGTGATGCCGGGAGAATTCGCGAGATACAGCACGGGGTCCTTGCCCGCACTGAAGCGGACACCTTGATAGCGCGGCGAAAGAAAGCCCGCACCCCACATGCGTTCGTGCAGCGGCTGCGCGTTGCCCTTGCCGCTCGGCCGGGAAACCATGACGACAAACGCAGGCAGATCGGCGTTGTCCGAGCCGAGACCATACGACAGCCACGAACCGAACGAAGGCCGGCCCGCGACCTGGCTGCCGGTTTGCAGCATGGTCATCGCCGGATCGTGATTGATGGCCTCGGTGTGCATCGAGCGGATGATGCAGAGGTCGTCCGCCAGCCGCGCGGTATGGGGCAGCAACTCGCTCATCCAGTGGCCGGCCTGACCATACTGCTTGAAGGAGAAAACCGACGGTGCGATCGGGAAGCGCGCCTGTCCCGAGGTCATCCCGGTGACGCGCTGGCCATTGCGAACCGAATCCGGCAGATCCTTGTCGAACAGTTCGCGCAAGCCCGGCTTGTAGTCGAAAAGATCGAGCTGCGATGGCGCACCGGCCTGGGTCAGCCAGATCACGCGTTTTGCCTTAGGCGCGAAGTGTGGAATACCCGCAACGCCTTGTGCCGCTGACAACTGCGGGTTCAACAACGAAGCCAGCGCCGCGGCGCCGATGCCGGTGCTCGCACGGCCAAGAAACTGGCGGCGGGTGATGTCGAGAAATGGATTCGAATTCATGCTGCGTTATTCCTTCGTCACGGCTTCATCCAGGTTCAGCATCGTGCTGGCGAGCGTGGCATAGGCTGCCAGTTCCGCGACATTCAATGAAGCATCCGTGGTGGCTTCGCCGACTTTCAGGAAAGCAGCCGCGCCTGCCAAGTCAGCTTGAAAGTCACGGAGCGTGCGCTCGAGTGAGGCCTTCAGGATCGTCATTTCCGCGGGCCTTGGAAGACGAGCCGTGACCAGGCGGAAACCATGGACGAGCCGCGATTCAACGGACTCTCCTCCTTCGAGGATCATCCGCTGAGCCAACCGCCGCGAGGCTTCGACGTAGGTCGGATCATTGAGGAGATTGAGCGCTTGGAGCGGAGTGTTCGTGCGGGGTCGGCGCAGGACACAAGTCTCGCGGAAGGGCGCGTCGAAAAGCATCATGGCGGGATTCGGCACCGAGCGTTTCCAATACGTGTAGAGGCTGCGGCGGTGAAGTGCTTCGCCCTTATCCTGGGTATAGGTCGACTTGGGATTATCCCGCGTGCTGACCACTTGCTCATAGAGTCCTGGCGGATGGTAGGGTTTCACCGAAGGTCCGCCGATCCTTGAAACGAGCAGTCCGCTGGCGGCGAGTGCCTGATCGCGCACGAACTCGCCATGCAAGCGGAAGCGCGGGCCGCGCGAGAGCAGGCGGTTGTCAGGATCGCGCTCGTATGCCCCGGGCGTGAGCTTCGAGCTTTGCCGATACGTCGCACTCGTCACCAACAGACGCAGCATGGCTTTGGTGTCCCAGCCGCTGGAAATGAATTCCGAGGCCAGCCAGTCGATCAGCTCCGGATGACTGGGTGGCTCGCCTTGCGAACCGAAGTCCTCAGCCGTGCGCACCAGACCCGTGCCGAACAGCATCTGCCAATAGCGATTCACCGTGACACGGGCCGGCAGCGGATTCACCGGATCGACCAACCACTGCGCCAGTCCCAGGCGGTTGCGGGGGAGATCACCGCGCATCGGAGGCATGACGGCGGGAGTGGCGGCGGTGACTTTCTCGCCGATCTGATCGAACTCGCCGCGCAGCAGGATGAAGGTTTCTCGCGGTGTGGCGTCGTCCATCACCATGGACACAGGCACAGTCTGCTCCGCTTCTGCCAGGGACTTTTTCAGCTTCGCGAGACGGTCCTTTGCTTCCGGACTGGGGTCCTTCGTCACCGCTTCGACTTCTGCTTTCAGCGCGGCAATCTTCGCCTCGATATCGGGCGCGGGCAGCGTGAGGAAGGGCGGGCTGCTAAGGCTTGCCGGCTTTGCATAATCTCCCACCCCCTTTTCCGAAACGTTGTGGAAAAACGCCTTCAGGCTGTAAAAATCCCGCTGGGTTAGAGGATCGAACTTGTGATCGTGGCACCGGGTGCAGTTGAAGGTCTGGGCGAGCCAGACCGTGGCAGTGGTTTCGACGCGATTCGCCGTGTATTCCGCCAGGAATTCTTCCGGAGTGATCCCCCCTTCCTCATTGACCATGTTGTTGCGGTTGAAGCCGGTCGCAATCCGCTGCTCGTGCGTGGCATTGGGCAGCAGGTCGCCGGCAATCTGTTCGATGGTGAACTGGTCAAAGCGCTTGTTCTCATTGAACGCCCGGATCACCCAGTCGCGCCAAGAATAGAGCGTGCGGTCGCGGTCCACCTGATAGCCATTGGTGTCGGCATAGCGCGCGGCATCCAGCCAATCCACCGCCATGCGCTCGCCAAAGTGCGGCGAGGCCAGCAAGCGATCGACCACGCGTTCGTAGGCTTCTGGCGCCGTATCGTTGAGAAAAGCATCCACTTCCGCCGGTGTGGGCGGCAGGCCGATGAGATCGAGCGTCAGGCGGCGGATCAGAGTTACCTTGTCCGCCTCGGCCGCCGCTTGGAGATTTTCCGCCGCCAATCGTTGCCGAATGAACGCGTCCACCGGATGGGTCCCCGGCATCGGGACGGCTGGTCTTTGGATCGGCAGATACGCCCAGTGAGTCTGATACTCCGCACCTTGGGCGATCCACTGTTTCAGCGTCTCCTTCTGCGCGACGCTCAGCACTTTGTGCGCGTCGGGTGGCGGCATTTGCTCGTCCTCGTCATCCGAGAAGATCCTCCTGACGAGATCGCTTTCCTCCGGTTTCCCCGGCACGATCGCCAATTCACCCAGCTCTCCCTTCCTCAATGCATCCTCTCGAACATCCAGCCGCAGGCCGGACTCGCGTGTTTTCTTGTCCGGTCCGTGGCAATGAAAACAGGCGTCCGAGAGGATCGGTCGGATGTCCCGATTGAACTGGATCCTGGAAGCTGTATCCGACTCTTCCGCACTCGCCGCCGTGAGGAGGAAGGCGCAAAAATAGCGGGAGGGCATTTTCATCAACGAACGAATGTCAGAAGTTTTTCGGGCGGTCTGGTCTGATCCTGGAAGGGCACGCGGGACAGAGCTTCCATCCTACTCTGATCAAGTTCGCCTCGTTTCCGAAGGCCATGACATTGATCATGGCCGTGAGGCTTCTACATGTTGCGCGGCGAGAAGCTTTTTCCATGCCTCCATCGAGCGCGTGAGGCTCTGCTTGGGATCAATCTTGATGTTGAAGCATTGCAGTCCCACCGGGCCCTTGAATCCGATTTCACGCAGGCGTCCAAGAAACAAGGACTGGTCGAAGTTTCCCTCGTCGAGAGGCCGGATCAGGGTGTTCCAATCCTTTCCGTCCGCATCCGCTCCGCAGAGGCTGATGCTCCAAAGCAGCGGCTTGGCCGCCACCAACGTCGCCGACAAATCGTCCGATGGCTGGACTTTGAGGAAATGGCAAAGGTTGAAGGTCACTCCGACGTTGTCACATCCCGTGGCCTTGGCGATCCGCAGGGCGTGGTCGACGCGCTCGATGTGGAAACCGGCGTGGGGGTAAAGCAGCACTTTCAGTCCCGATTCCTTTGCCTTGCTGGCGATCTCCTTCACGAACGCGATTGCCTGAGCGTCGTTCGGAACTTTTCCGCGCTGGACGTTGAGTTCGACCAGCGTGTCGGTTCCCTTGAGCATGGCGATCGCCGCCGTGACCTCCTCACCGTAACTGAACCCATCCGCATTCACGGTGCCTCCCGCGTAGATGCTGAAAATTTTCAGGCCTTCCTTGTCGCAAGCGGACTTGAATTTCGCGAGGTCCTTCGGGTAGACCGATCCGACACCTTGGTAGCCCAATTCCTTGATGAGGTGAACGCCCTCGTCCACGTTTCCGAAACGCATCCCGTTCTGAAATGGGTACAATGCGGGAGCGAATGGAGCGTTCTCGACACCCCGGACGAGGCAGTGAAGCATGAAGGAAAGGAGGAGGATCAGGGCGCGCATGAGTCGATGGAGGGAGGGTTGTTCGAGGTTTTTGAGATTCAAATGGATATTGGTTTTCGGGTCAGCCAATACGAAACCGCTTCACGTCAAGGAGCAGACCCGATCCTTCGCGCACGGATCGAGGTGCCACCATTTCGGGTGAACGTCTCGACCGCGCCGACATTCCCTTCGACCACCCAGTAGTTGATGTCGGCTGTGCCCAGATTCCCGGGATCGTTGAGATTGAATGCAGTTGCCTGCCATGCGTTGTTGCTGTCGGTCTGCCCTTTCCCGGCAATTTCCATGTCGAGTTGCTCGATTGAAAAGCCGTGTTTGCCAGTGACCGTGACGGCATTCGTGCAACGCTGCGCCCCCACCCTTCCGAAGCGGGAGGCATGATGCGCGAACACAAACTCCAGGCCGTTGATATTGGATCCTAAATTGATGTTGTCGCCATCGGTGTGCTCATTGACGAGGATGCCGGTATGATAGCCGGTCACGACCACGTTCCTCAGGATCGTCAACGCTGCGTTGTTGCAAGCCGGAGTCGCC
>JANOKL010000211.1:0-6699 GCA_031419215.1 Luteolibacter sp.
GGGATTTCGCCCGACTCGATGCCCGTTTCCGCCTGCCGGACGGTGCCTGGGAAAAGCTTCCGCAGTATCGCGATTACGGCTTCGCTGTTTTCAAGCTCAAGCAGGGCGACCATTCGGTTCATCCGCTGGCTTTCCAGTTTCCTTCGCGCCATCCGGAGCGGCTATTCTTTCCCACCGTTCACATCCACGATGGTGAGGTCCACGAGAAGGAGAAGTTTGATCACACGCTCTACTTCCAGACGAAGCAAACAGGCCTGCGCGCCTTGGCAGGATGTGATGAGTCCGATTATGCCGCAGTCGCCTTCGTCAAATGCGGCTTCACTCGTGGACTGGTCGATGCCGGATTGCACGTGCGCCGGATCCAGCTCAATGGTGAACTGAAGAACGAAGACAAGATCCTCTCCTTTTCCTGAACTCATGAAACGCCGCATCGCCCTTCTCACCGCCAGCCTCGCCAGTGCAGCTCCCCTGCCCGCACGCGAAGCCGCACCACCCGCTCAGCGGGTGGTCTTCGTGCATGGCATTTTCCAGCCGGGCCACTGGGCCTTCGGGACCTTACGGCGCAGGTTCGAAGCTCTGGGAGTCGAGTGCATCGCCCCTTCCCTGAAGCCTTGCGATGGCCGCGACGGACTGGAAAAACTGGCCGTGCAGTTGAAATTGGAAATCAACCAGCGCTTCGGCGCACGCGAGCATTTCTCCATCGTCGCCTTCAGCATGGGTGGACTGGTTTCACGATACTACCTTCAGGAGCTCGACGGCGCTAAACGCTGCGACCGCTTCATCACCCTCGCCTCGCCCCACCACGGTACTCACATTGCCTGGCTCTACGGTGGCGAAGGAGCGCGCCAAATGCGGCCTGGCAGTGAGTTCCTCGCAAGGCTCCAGCAAAGCGAGCACCGCCTCGGAAAGATGCCGGTGACCTCGTTCCGCACGCCCTACGACCTCGTCATCCTACCCGCCACCAGTTCAATCTGGGAGCGGGCGGAAAATGCCGAGTTTCCAGTCCTCGCGCACCCATTGATGACACGCTCCAATGCTGTGGTCTCCGCCGTGGAGGAACGGATTTTTGGACTGGTGAAACCCACGGAATGACCGGTGAGATTGGGGTGATCCAAGTCTTAGAGCAACTCAGGCACCTTGGGGACTGGCGGCGGCGTTGCCCTCGCGGTGTCGGCGTTTTTCCGGGAAATTTCGATACCACGGGCAATGAAGCCGAAGACGATCACAGTCATGGTGAAGTAGTAGAACACCCAGAGTATGAGCTGCTTGTCGTTGGTGAAACCATACGTGTGCAGGCCGGTGTTGAAGAAGTTCACATGCCACCAAGAGAAGGCAACGATACATGAGCCGAAGAGCGAGCAGAAGTGAAGCCCCCATTCCTTGATGTAGCCGCCGAGGCGGGCGTGAAGGATGACTAGGTTCCACAAAACGATCATCAGCGCGCCGTTCTCCTTCGGATCCCAACCCCAGAAGCGACCCCACGAGTCATTCGCCCAAACACCGCCGAGAACGGTGCCTGTAAGGGAGAGGAGGAGCGTGAGACAGACGCAGCCATAAACGACCTTCGTCAGGCTGCGGCGCAGATCGCGGTCGCCACCGTCGAGGCCGAAGCCACGAAGGAACACGTAAACGAACGAGATCACCGCGGTCAGCAAACCACCCGCATAGCCGGCGGTGACGGTGATGACGTGGATGGTGAGCCAGTAGTTTGAATTCAGAACCGCCACCAGTGGGTCCATGTGGTCTTTTGCCTCGCCGACTTCGAACTTGCGGGCCAGCAGGATCAGAAGGACTCCGGCCAGCGGAGCAACGGCGAGGGCGAAACGCTTCCTGGTGAGGAACTCGATCACCAATGCCAGAGCGATCACCAACGTGCAGATGAAGATGATCGTGTCGTAGAGATTTCCAATCGGAGGCCGCTGCATGATGTAGCAACGCTGGGCGATGGCGATGACACTGACGATGAGGCCTGCTGAGGTGGAGAGGGCGGTCAGCCACTTGAAGACCTTGCCGGTTTTTCCGGAGCCCATGACCATGCCGATGGCAAGGAAAGTGGCGAGGAAGTAGAAGACCATCGCGTTCATGAACCAGTCCGCCCGGTAGTAGGAGGCCTCCATTTCGACGGCGCGATACTGGTTGTCAGTCTTCGCGCGGGAGACGAGTCGGGTGCTCAACTTGTCGAGCTGGCTGCGGAATTCGCCTTCGCTTTTTCCAATCGCCTGAGCGGTGGCCTCGAGCTGCTTGATGTCGGCGATCGACTCCTCGGGGTCCCCGCCCTGCTGTGTCATCACGTTCATGATGGCATTGCCAGCGCTGAGCCACACGGTGGAGCTCGCATCGGTGGGCGGAAGGAGAAAGAGGCCATACCTGGAAAAATTCGCGGCATCCAACACCTGCTCCAGCATGACCTGAACGTGCTCGGGCACCTTGCCGGTTTCCTGCTGGGACTTCGTGATCACCTCGCGGATGATCGGCGCGGTCTGCATGACGGTGGCCAGATCGGTCGTCCTCGATCCCTGCGGTCCGGGCATGGTAATGCCGCTGCGGGCGAAGCCGAAATACCCGATCAGGCTTTCAAACAGTCGGACGTTGTAGGCGAGGTCGATGGTCTGGTTCTGGACCGGATCGCGCTTGGCTGAGTCGATGGCTTCAAAGGACTTTCCGAGATCCATGAGCTTGTCGCGCGCGGCCTCCAGATCGCGGTAGCTGTAGCGGTCGCGCTTGCTGCCGCCTTCAAGCCCCACGGCCTGAACGACAGCGGAGTTGTCGATGCGGAAGGTGGGGAAATCCACGGCGAGAGTCGGCCGGAAAAGACAGTCGAGCATCCAGTCGGTGGGCTTCAGCGTGACCTTGACGAAGGGCTTTTCAGTGGCCTTCGAGGCGTCCGGATTCGGTGCCTCGATCTTCATGGAGCGTGCCCCGTAAAGGCGCAGCATGGTGAATCCGGCATACGTCGAGAACGGCTTCACGCGGCCACCGTCCTGAACCGGCAAGGTTTCGGCGAGGCGCACGGTTTCCTTCGACCACTTCGTGTACCCGTCGATCTTTCGCAGCGAGCTTTCCGGCGTCATGTCCTTTGCCAGCACCCCGACGATGGCGATGAGGGCGAGGATGACGACTCCGAACGCGATCCAGCGGCCGGTGAGTGATCGTTCAGGAGGGGTTTTCATGGCTGAAGCGGGAGATGATGAAGAGGACGAGCTTGAGGCCGAACTGAAGTGCGAGCCCCACGACAACGACCCAGAGACTATACTCCGGCCACTTGTCGGCGGGGTTTTTGACAACCTCGAAAACCGAATAAAGCTTCTGCCCGGGACCTGCGCCAGGAGGTCCATAGCTGGCTTGGAAAAATGTCAGTCCTTCGTAGCGAAGCGGCTCGTTCATCTGGATGGTGGCATCCGCCTTCTGGTTGTTTTCGGTGCGCGTGACCTGGCTGATGAACTTCTTAGGCCGAGAGGTGCCATCGTAGAACTCAGCGGTGAATTTGTTCAGCGTCAGATCAAAGGGCATCACCCAAAGGCGCTTGCGCATGTCGAGGGTGAAGATCCGATTACCGTGACGCAGGGTGAAGGGATGGAAGCTGGCCCCGGCGAGGATGATTGGTTCACCCTTCGTTCCATCGCGGTTTACGACCTTCACGTAGCAGGCGGCGGTATTGGCCTCGGCGTTTTTCTCCCCCGGCTTGCTCTGGAGGTAGTAGCCATCAGAGGTCAGTTCACCATTGTCCGGGGCCCGCTCGGTGGTGGCGATCGGCTGGGCATTCTCCAGATAGCCGGCGATTTCCAGATCGAAGGGCAGGCTGGGAAACTTGAAGAGCCGGGCCGTGTCGACGAGATCCTCGATCTGCTTGCCGCGGATGACGTGGATCAGGGTCGGCTTGTTGTCGATGATCTCGGTGGCCTCGACGACATACTCGAAGTAGTCCTCAGCGACGTTCGAGGTTTCCCCTTCCCCGACGGCGAGATTGCCGCGTTCCGAAAAATGATGGGTCACTCCGCCGCCGACGAGCAGGATGATGATTCCGAAGTGGGAGATGATGTTCGGGATCTGCTTCAGCCCTTTACGGATGCGGAGGATGCCGCCGAGGGAAAGATTGAGGGTGAGCAGCGCACAGACCCAATACCCGCCGGGCAAAGGGATCGGGATCATCTTGCCGTTGATTTCGGGAAGGATGTAGGGCGATTTCCAGTCAAAGTATTTGTTCAGCGTGGCGTAGAGGCCGCTGTCGCGTTGTTCGAGCGTGGCCAGCCAGGTGAGGATGCCGAGCAGCAGCAGCATCGAGGTGGCGAGACCGAAGCCGGACAGCCAGTCGAAAACGCGACGTGCGAATGAGGCGGGTGGCTTGGGAGAAGTTGGGACGGAAGAGGACATGATTACTCGGCGAGGGACAGGCTCTTGGCGTAGGATTCGAGGGTGGCCTTGGCAGTCGCCACTTCAGCTTTGGGGCCGACCATTTTCACGGTCAGGATGCGGCCTCCGAAATCCGCGACGACACCGGCCAGCGCGAAGCCGGTGCGGGCAGGCGCGCCCATGCCTCCGGCGTAGTCGCCCTCCGACTCGACCCAGACACCGGAGGCCCCGGCGATTGGAACGATGCGGAGTTCGGAAAGGCCTTTTGAATCAAGCTTGGTCGCGTTGAATTGGCCCAGCCAGCGGTTGACGTTGTCGAGCACCGAACCGGAGGAAACGGAGACCCAAACCTCGCCCAAGCCGCTCTCACCGAAGCGGTAATTCAGCAGCCGCATCTGGGTGGAAGGCATGGCGAGCCAACCTTCGGGCGTCTCGCCTTTGACCGGGCTCGGCTTCGCGTCGCGGAACCGCTGGTCGCTGGTGGCGAAGAGCTTCGGGGCGGCGTCCTTGCTGGTGAGAGCCCGGGTTTCCGTCACCGTGACCTCCGCCGGGGGCTTCCGGCATGAAGAGATCGAGAGGATGGCGATCAGCGCCATGAAAGCCGGGGTTTTCATCGCCGGGGCGATAGTCCTGCTACAGAGACCGTGCAAGGGGAAATCGGTAACGTTCATGGGAAGCGAGGAAGATGAAATGGGCGATGGGTGGAGCTTGCGAAGGACCTCTAGCGCCCCTAGAAGCAGCCGTGGAGCCGATCCGATACTTCAACCGCCAGAGCGGAAACATCGAAACCGAGCAGGTTTATGGCGAGGCCTTTCTCCGCTGGGCGTATGGCACCCCCTTTGGCCGGGCCACTCTCCATACGTTGGTAAAACGCCCGTTTTTCTCAAAGTTCTACGGCTGGCGCATGGATCGCCCCGGATCCGCCGCCCGCATCGCGCCGTTCATCCGCGACTACGGCATGAAAGTGGCGGACTTCGCCGATGATCCCGCGTCGTTCAAGAGCTTCAACGAATTCTTCTACCGCAAGCTCAAGCCCTCAGCCCGCCCCATCGACGCCGATCCGAACTCGGTCGTCTTTCCGGCGGACGGACGGCACCTCGGCTTCCAGAAAGCCTCCACGATCGAGAGCTTTTTCGTGAAAGGCCAGCGCTTCGACCTCGCCGCCCTGCTCGGATCGAAGGACCTCGCCGCCAACTATGCCGATGGCCCGCTGGTGCTTTCCCGGCTTTGTCCGGTCGACTACCACCGCTTCCACTTTCCAGTCGCCGGAGTCCCTTCGCCCACGCAGATCATCAACGGCCCGCTCTTTTCCGTCTCGCCCCTCGCCCTCCGCGAAAACCTGAACTACCTCTGGGAAAACAAGCGCACGATCACGCGACTCGAAACCCTGCGTTTCGGAAACGTCCTCGTCCTGGAAATTGGTGCCACCTGCGTCGGCGCCATCCATCAGACCTACACGCCGGGCAAGCTCGTCGAGAAAGGCGCGGAAAAGGGCTACTTCGCCTTCGGCGGCTCCTCAACCATCACCGTCTTCGAACCCGGACGCATCCAGCTCTGCGAGGACCTGCTGGAGAACTCTTCCCGCCAATGCGAGCTCTACGCCCTCATGGGCAGCCGCATGGGGATGATCAGCTCGTGAAAGGGCATGCGACTCATTTGGAGGCACCGACATTTCCATCCCGCCCCGCCTTACTTCTCCTTGCCAAGTCCCAGCCCCAGCAGTAACACTCCGCCCCGCGCCGCTGGGTGCGAACAAGGGAAAGGTCCCGTAGTCCAACGGATAGGACGATGGCCTCCGAAGCCGTAGGTAGTGGTTCGATTCCACTCGGGACCACCCCTCTTAAATCACTAAAAGAGAGCGATTTGTAACTGAGCTAGGCAAGATTTCCGAGTTGCCTCGAAAGTGTTACAAATGCGCTGAAATGCACTAAAATGGGCCCAAATGAGGCTCGAAAGTGTTACAACGTGTTACAGATTTCACGGCCCCAACCCTGAGATTTCCGGCCGATTCTCGAGGCGAATTTCCACCTCCCCAGAGGCTTGCGTTAACCATCCAAGAGGCGGTTCAAGGCGGCATCGCTCACAAAATCGCAAGATGCGGTGGGAGTCTCACACCCCCGATGCGCTTTCGACCCGTTCAAGGATCAGTTTCCAGCCAATCCACTGCGCTGCTGCACGTTCCCCTGTAAGCTCCCCCGGCAATGGGACATTTCAAAAGTAGAGATCGGGGCGGGTTTTGATTTGGATAGTTGCTGGCGGAAAAGGGTTGACGGCAGGTTGCCGAGCGATTCGTGCGGGCGCTCTTCGTTGTAGTCGATCATCCATTGGCGGACTGGCTTCGCGCACCTC
>JANOKL010000212.1:0-1603 GCA_031419215.1 Luteolibacter sp.
CGCCAAGGCAGACCTCGCCGCGATGTATCAGGAGTCCCTGAGCAAGCCGGTGGAAGCCCCCGCCGCCTCGCAGTCGGCGGCCTTCGCTTACACCACTTTCGGCACTCCCGGAAAAGTGACGAGCACCAAGCAGATCGCCGATCTCGACATCACCCAGCTCGTCCTCTCTAACAACATCCGGATCAATCTGAAGAAGACCGACTTTGAAAAGAACAGTGTCCGTCTGCTCGCCCGGATCGGCTCCGGACAACTAAGTCAGCCAGCCGACAAGCCCGGCCTCGAAGCCTTTGCCACGGCTGTCTACGAAGGCGGCGGACTCGGCAAGCATTCGAACGACGAACTGCAGCAGATCCTGGCAGGAAAGAATGTCGGGACCTCGCTCAAGATCGGCGAGGATGCCTTCATCCTTTCCGGCCGCACCACACCGTCCGATCTGGAACTCGAACTCCAGTTGATGTGCGCCTCGCTCACCGATCCCGGTTACCGCGAAGAGGCCCTCTGGCAATTCCGCAAGGCGCTTCCCGCGATGGCCCAGCAGTTGAAGCACTCCCCCGCCGGTCCGCAGACCGAGATCGAGTCCTGGATCCACGGTGGCGATCCTCGTTACACCCTGCCGCCTGTCGAAAAACTCGGTGCCTACACCATTGCCGATGCGAAGAAGTGGCTCACACCCGAACTGGAGAAGGGCTATCTGGAACTGAGCATCGTCGGCGACTTCGAGGCCGATACCCTCATTCCCGCGCTCCTGAACACTTTCGGCGCTTTGCCGAAACGCGCCGCAGCCCCCTCCCCCTTGGACACCGCCCGCAAGGTCAAGTTCCCGAACGCTCCAGCGAGCAAGACCTTCACCTATGAAAGCAAGATTCCACAGGGCATCGCCTCCGTCTACTGGAAGACCGAGGGCCTGCGCGGCAACACCACTGAGGTTCGCCGTCTGAACATTCTGGCCGACATTTACGGCGACCGCCTGCGCAAGGAAATCCGAGAGAAACTCGGGGCCTCCTACAGCCCGGACGCCGGTGTCGGGGGATCGGATGCACTCAGCGGATTCGGCTACCTCGTCGGCCAAAGCGTCGGAAAACCAGAGGACATCGAGCGCCTCGGCACCGTCATGCGCGAGCTGGCCAGCAAGCTTTCTCAGGAAGGTGCCAGCGAGGATGAATTCGAGCGCGCGAAGAAGCCGATGCTTTTGAACCTGGAGAAAAGCCTTCGCGACAACAGTTTCTGGCTGGGCACCGTGATGTCGCAGTGCCAGGAGGACCCGAAGCGGCTGGATCTTTCCCGGAATCGCGATTCCGATTACAAGTCGATCACGCTCAAGGAAGTCAACGCACTCGCGAAGAAGTATTTCGGCTCCGCGAACGCGATCCACGTCGCGATCAAGCCCGCGAGCTGACTTCCGCGTTGATCCCGTGACGATCCTGCGGCATGCCTCCGGTGCATGAGTGACGACATCGGCCCGAACGAGACCCTGGAGGAATTCACGACGATCGAGTCGATCTACGTGAGGCAGCGAAACGCGCTCATGGTGCGGGCGAATTTTGTTTCGATCTACACCGATTACTACCTGCACCTCATGCAGCACGGCATCCGCCACAGCGCG
>JANOKL010000213.1:0-1554 GCA_031419215.1 Luteolibacter sp.
GCGCGTGCCGCGCCCGATGATCTGCTTGAATTGGGTCATGGACTCGATGTTTTGATCGAGGACGATGAGCTTGCAGGTTTTGGCATCGACGCCTGTGGCGAGGAGCTTTGAAGTGGTGGCGATGACGGGAAAGGGCTCGTCGTTGTCGATGAAGTAAGAGAGCTGGGCCTTGCCCTCGGTATCGTCACCAGTGATGCGGACGACGTAGCGGCGGTTGCTGGCGGCTTCGGGGATGAGCTTTACCAATTCCTGCCGCATCCGCTCGGCGTGTGGTTGGTCATCGCAGAAGACAATGGTCTTGGCCATCGGGTCGGTAGCTTGGAGGTATTCCCAAACACGCTTGGCGACGAACTCGGTACGCTTCGTGAGGATGAGGTTGCGATCGTAGTCCTTGGTGTTGTATTGCCGTTGCTCAACGATTTGACCATGTTTGTCCACCTTGCCTTTCTCTGGCGTGTATCCGAGCGCATCGACATCGCTGACCACGCGGATCACTTTGTAAGGTGCGAGAAAACCATCGTCGATGCCTTGCCGCAGGGAGTATGTGTATAGCGGCTTGCCGAAGTAATCCTCGTTGGAGACTTCCTTCGTTTCTGTGGGTGTCGCGGTAAGTCCAATGTGGGTGGCCGAAGTGAAGTAGTCGAGGATGCCACGCCAATCGGAGTCTTCATCCGCGCTGCCACGGTGACACTCGTCGATCACGATGAGGTCAAAGAAGTCAGCGGGGAACTGCTTGTAGATTTGCTTCCATTCCTCTTTTCCGGTCACGGCCTGGTAAAGGGACAGATAGATCTCATAGTTCTTCTTCACCTCACGGTTGGTGATCTTGTGCATGTTCCCACCGAACGGGGCGAAGTCCTGCTGGATGGTCTGATCCACGAGGATGTTGCGATCAGCGAGGAAGAGGATGCGTTTTTTGGTCTTTGACTTCCAAAGCCGCCAGATGATCTGAAAGGCAGTGTAGGTCTTGCCAGTGCCGGTGGCCATGACAAGCAGGATGCGCTGAATGCCCTGAGCGATGGCCTGGACGGTGCGGTTGATGGCGACTTTCTGGTAGTAATGCGGCTCCTTCTCGGTGGAGTCGATGTGGTAGGGCTGCGCAATTAGGCTCAACTCCTCTTGCTTCGTGATTTGCTTCCACTGTTGATAAATGGCCCAAAGTTCGTCATAAGTCGGGAAATGATCGAGGGCCACTTCCCAAGAAACCGGTTGCGTGATACCCGTGCGGTCATGGATGAGAAAGCCATCGCCATTGGAACTGATGGCGAAAGGCGCATCCAGCATTTCGGCATAGGCAAGTGCCTGCTGCAATCCATGGCCGATCTCGAAGGTGTTCCGCTTGGCTTCCAAAACTGCGAGCGGGAGATTCGGCAGGCCGTAGAAAACGTAATCGGCGCGCTTCGGGCCACCTTTCGCATCTGGGTTCTCAATGCGTGTCGCGATCTGGCCACGAACAATGACGCGCCCTTTCGTCAGTTTTACCTCTTCACGAAACTGCTGCTGCTGCCAACCCGCCGCCTGTATGGCAGGGGTAATGAACTTGGTGCAGATATC
>JANOKL010000214.1:0-2831 GCA_031419215.1 Luteolibacter sp.
ATCGGCTGGACCCGAAAGGTCCCGCAGCTCCTCAACAGCCATCACCTCATCGTCGGCAAGGCCGGAGGAGCTACCGTCCACGAGGCCATAGCCGCCCGCTGCCCGATGCTCATCCACCACCTCGTCCCCGGCCAGGAGGAGGGAAACCTCCGCCTCCTCGAGGCCATCGGTGCCGGCAGCCTCGCCGACACTCCGGCCAGCATTTCCAGCGCCACCCGCGACCTCCTCGCCGATCAAGCAGCCTCTTGGCGAAAGATGAAACAAGCCCTCGCCCGCCACGGTCGCAACGCCGGAGCCCTTCACGCCGCGAGGTTTGTGTTGGAACACGTGAGCGGGGGAATCGTGAATCGTGAATCGTGAATCGTGAATCGTAAATGGTCGGAAAACCTTCTCTGAAACCATTCACTACTAACTATTCACCATTCACTTCTAACTCTTCCCCATGACCTTCCTCTACGATATCGGCCGCGTCCTGCTCGACTTCGACTTTGAATCCTCACTCGCCAGGCTGATCCCCGCTGGCACCCCCGATCCCGCCGCGCGGATGGCGGAGCTTCTTGAACGCAAAGACGACTTCGAGGCCGGTCGCATCACCGAGTCCGAGTACGTCCAGTGGGCCACCGAACTCCTCGGCGGCGGCATCGAGCCTGCGGATTTCCTCCACGCCTGGCGGAACATCTTCACGCCGAACGAACCGATGTGGTCGGTCGTCGAAACACTCGTCGCTGAGGGTCATCGGCTGATCCTGTTTTCAAATACCAACTCCATCCACTGTCCGTGGATCTTCGAGCAGTATCCGCGCTTTTCCCTCTTCCACGGAGCCGTGCTCTCCCACCTCGCCGGCGGCATCAAGCCCGAGCTGCCGATCTATGATTTCGCGATTCGCGAGCACGGACTCATCCCCGCCGAAACCCTCTACATCGACGATCTCCCCGCCAACATCGCCACCGGCCAGAAGCTCGGCTTCCGCACCAGGCAATACGATCTCAAAAACCACGCCGCCTTCGAAGACTGGCTGGCCAAGGAGCTGGGCTCTTAGTCCCATAGGGAACGTGGACGTCACCGTCCACAGCAAGCGCACTGGATGATTCTCCACAATCACCCACACCTAATTCCGGAAAACAGCTCGCCAGAAAGCGGATAGTCGGGCAACCTCTCTGTTAAAGTTTACGGTAAAATGAAACACCTCATCCCCATTGTCTCAGCAGCCCTACTTTGCTGCTCTTCAGCTTTTGCTGATTGGGGGCCTTCACCGTTGAAAACTCTCGTAGAATATTCGGACTGTGTGGTTGTCGCTGAATTTGTGTCGGAAGACGTTCGAAAAACAGATGGGCAACGTACCGATCAAGAGGTCACTCTCAAGGTTACATCCGTCATCAAAGGGGAGGCTCCTGAGCAGGTCAGGATTTCGGGGTATGAGGATCCTAAGATGTGCAGGGCACAGTTTGTCTTCCCGACCGCTAAAGGAGAAAAATATCTTATTTTTCTCCGGAAAAGCGAAGGGAAATATACGGTGGTTAACGGGATATTCGGGGCGCTGACGATTACTGAAGACCAAGTGAAGTGGTTTACCGATGAAACCAAGATGCAGATGATGGGGGATCGAAAACTTGCCTCATTAAAGTCGGCAATCGCAGCGATTCAGAAAGCTGGGTTCAAAAGTGAAGAGCACCGTTAGAGGCTTCTTGGGGTGAATGGGATCTGAATTGTTTCTTAGGACGGCTGTTGAGCTCGCCCCTGCCGCTCCGCTCGCTTTTGAGCCCGGAAAGCCCCGAGCAGAAAACCCGTCTTGCGCCTCCGCAGCCTCTCGGATGAACTCAAGGCCACCAGCCGAGTGAGCGTCTTCACCACCATTCACGACTCACCATTCACCATTCACCCTCTCCCCATGCTCCTCATCACCAACGCCCGCATCGCTTCCGAAGACTTCGCCGCGCACGTCGAGGGCGATGTGCTGGTGGAAAACGGACTCATTCGCTCGATCGGAAAAGGGCTTTCCGCTCCGGCGGGCGCGAAGGTGATCGATGCCAAGGGGCGCCTGCTGATGCCGGCGATGTTTGATGCGCACGTGCATCTCCGCGAGCCGGGGCAGGAGGCGAAGGAGGACATCCGATCCGGCAGCGAGGCGGCGATCAATGGCGGCATCACCGGCTTGGTGATGATGCCGAACACCCGCCCGGCGATCGACTCCGCCTCGGTGGTGCGGATGGTGCTCGACAGCGCGGCGAAGAATTCCCGCATCCCGATCTACACCTCCGGCTGCGTCACCAAGGACCGCGCCGGGAAAGAGCTGGCGGGGATCGATGGCATGCGCGCGCTGGGCGTCAGAATGCTGACCGACGACGGCGACACCACCAACGACCCAGCCGTGTTGCTGCGCGCGATGCAGTATGCCACCGAGTTCGGCATGTTCTTCGCCAGTCACTGCGAGGTCCACGAACTCGCCGGGCCACGGGCGCTCAACGAGGGCGTCGTTTCCTACCGCCTCGGCATCAAGGGTTCGCCCGCCTGCGCCGAGGAAATCATCATTGATCGCGACATCCGCCTGGCCCACACGGCCGGGGCGCACATCCACATCCAGCACGTCTCCAGCAAGCTCGGCATGGAGACGATCCGCTGGTGGAAGCAGCGCGGCGATGTGAAGGTCACCTGCGAAGTCGCCCCGCACCACCTGCTTTTCACCGAGGAGGACATCGGCGACTACGACACGCACTACAAAATGAACCCGCCGCTGCGGACAAAGGCCGACACCGAGGCGCTGTTGCAGGGGTTGACTGACGGCGTTTTCGATCTCATCGCCACCGACCACGCACCGCACACGCCCTTCGAAA
>JANOKL010000215.1:0-2102 GCA_031419215.1 Luteolibacter sp.
TGCACGATCTGCGGCATGGAACTCACACCGGTATACGAGGCGAGCCAGGCATTTGGCGACGCCGGTGGTGGCACCGTGGCTTTGACGCAATCCCAGATCCAGGTCGTCGGGGTGCAGACAGTGACAGCGAAAATCCAGCCGCTCGTCCGCACCCTCCAAGTCGCCGGGACGATCGACGACGACGCCAGCCGCCATCGGATCTTGTCGGCCTATGTCGACGGTCGTGTCGAGAAGCTCCACGTCAACACGATGGGAGCCAAGGTCACGGCCGGCCAGCCGCTGGCGGATTTTTACAGCCCTGGACTACTCCAGACCGAGCGCGAATATCGTCAGCTCAGTGGTGACCTGAAAATCCAAGCCGGCCTGCGGCTCCGCCAGATGGGGCTCACCCAGGAGCAGATCAAAGGGGTCGATCAAAAGCCTTCCGACGCCCTGACTTCGGAAATTCTCTCGCCGATCAGCGGCACCGTCGTCGGCCAGAATGTCTATGAAGGCCAGACCGTAGCGACCGGGGACAAGCTCTTTGAAATCGCGGATTTCTCGCAGATGTGGTTCGTATTCCGCGCCTATGAGCAGGACCTTCCGTGGGTGAAACTTGGTGAGACCGTGAGCATCACCACGCCTTCGCTGCCGGGAAGAATGTTCGAAGGCAAGATCGCCTTCATTGATCCGAACTTCGACGAAGCCACGCGCTCGACCAACGTCCGTGTGATCCTTCCGAACCCGACGGTGAACGGACGACGCGAACTGCTTCACAAGCTGTATGCGGACGGCAGCGTCAACGTTGAGGCCCCAGCAGTCCTGAGCGTGCCGCGCTCCGCCGTGATCCAGACCGGGCCGGAGGCCGTCGTCTATGTGGATCGTGGCAATGGAGCCTATGCCCGGAATGTCGTGAAACTCGGACGTCGCGGTGATGCGCTGCTTGAGATCGCTTCCGGTCTGAAGGAGGGCGACAAGGTTGTAACCAACGGCAACCTGCTGATCGACGGCCAAGCCGAAATGAACCGCTCGTTCATGAGCGAGGAAGCAACACCAACCAAGTCGATTGAGGTGAAGCCGCTCAACGAGGATCAGCAGAAGACCCTCGCGGATTTCCTCAAGATGGCCGATGAGATGTCGAAAGCCTTGGCCACCGATGACCTCGCCGCTTTCAATAAGGCCAGCGCGCCTTCGATGATGGGGACTTCCGCGCTGACCGAATCGCTGCGCAAGACTTCATCTGATCCCGCTGGTCTCGATGCGCTCGACGAGGCCCGTCATTTCCACGGCTTCGAAGACTTGAAAAGCGCACGGGTCGCGTTTCTGAAATTCACCATAGCCGCGACCAAGGTCCTGCAGCCGCTGCAGGGTATCGAGAGCGCACCCATGTTTGACATTTGGGAATGCTCGATGGTGAACCAGGCCATCCCGGATGCCGATAAGAATGGCCGCTGGCTCCAACTCGGCGGACGTCCCGGACTCAATCCCTTTTTCGGCAAGGAAATGCAGGACTGCGCCACCGAGATCAAACCATGAACAGCGCCCAGACCATTTCCATCACCGGCATATCCACCATCACCGGCATCGAAGACGGACTCATGCTGGTGAAGGCGAACGCGATGATCTCCCTAAACCGCTAGTCAGACCAATTTTCAGTTCTCAAACCATGCACTCTGGAAAATTCATCCACATTGCCCGTCACCAGGATCAGGTCATGGACCAGCGCAATCGCCGCGATCTGCAGGTCGTAGGGTCCGATGATGCAGCGTCTGGCTTCAAGATCATGCCGAATTCCGGCGCACACATCAGCGCAACTATCGTCGAAGGAAAAAGAACGGAATCATCCAAGCATCCGTTCCAACTTGGACCGCCGCAATCCCGGATCATCGTATTTCTCGGCTCCATGCATCAGTTCCATGCGGACCGTGGAACAGCAGCACATGTCGCTTGGCTCGGTGAGGGTGAACCGGTTCAGCAGCCCGAAATCCCTACCCTTGAGGACCTTGATCCACACGTTGCTGTCAATCAGATAGAGCATCACCAGTCCTTGGATGAAGGAAGTGGCAACTCGGGAGGGAGATCGAATTCGACATCCGCCAAGCTACCGATGAGATCGGCAAACT
>JANOKL010000216.1:0-13417 GCA_031419215.1 Luteolibacter sp.
CTTTGGCACCGTTCGTGCTGAGCCGCATTGTCAAAGATCTGATTCGAGGGGACTAAAAAGCCGATCGGGTGTCGCCACCACGACCGACTGTCGGTCTCTCGCGTCGCCCGCTTCGTGGCAACAGGCGCAAGCTACCCCGACCCTCTCCCACGGGTCAATCTATTTTGTGCGCTTTTTTTGAAACCCACCACCGCTCACGTCGCAACGCATTCTAAATCAAATGGAAATGAACTGATTTTTTTCGTGAAGGAGCCTCAACAGGCTCAGAATTCCTTTACGTTTTGAAAAATGTTTTGAGCGCTCCAAGATGGACCGCGGAAACCCGATGGCTGCAGGGGAGCCATTTACTAGATTCATCGTAATCGAGGCCATGAAGCCCGGACGTCCAAGATGGCGAGCCATTACTGAGCCCGGGGAGGCGTCTGAGAATGCCTGCCGCCCGGTGCGGGAGAGCCCAGGCAAAAGCATAGCCAGACGCTGGTGGCCGTCATCTGGCGACCCACGAAAGACGGCAACCAAACTTCCGCGAGATCCGGACGATCGCGCTTGGATACTCAGTTACGTTTCGCCATCCGCTTGCGGAAGGCGGGGATGAATTCGGTATCCAGCCATGCAAAAGCAGCCGCCAAACCTTGCTCCTTATAAAGCTTGCCGATGGATGCCTCAACCCGAGTCGGATTTCCGAAGGCGCTCAGGAAGTCATTGGAAGTCAAGCTAGTGAACCACTCCCCATCCATGCATTTCCGCTCCCGAAGTACCCATTCACGGGCAAACAAAGCCAACACGGCATCGCCTACCCATGCGCTTTCGCGCTCCAACCGGATTTCTTCGTCCTTGCGACTCACGGACGGATTCTGACCTCAAGGAATCGGTCGCGCCAGCTTGTTCATGCGGTCGCTCTGCATCTTTTCGCGAAGATGTTGCTCGGAGTCAGAGTCCCAATATCCCGGTTGGAGCTCCATGAAGACACTTGAATAGGGCAGAGCGGTATTGGTGCGGACGACCAGCACGTCGAAACTTCGATTGGCATCCTCCAGCAAGGTCAACAAAGCCTGGTGATCGAGTTCAGTCGTTTCATGGGAATGAAGTGAGGCTGTGATCTGCTTCCTCAGTTCTTCCACGCCCGGAGCATAATCGTTTTCAACTGAGCGCATCTCGCGGGAAACGTAGACCATGGGGCGGACGTGTTCGGTTTGCTCAATGGCTTGAAGAACGAAGTCGACCGCCTCCGGGATTTCAACAGGAGCGGAAACCTGCCGGATTCCAGGCCTGCTGTGGGCGGGGAACGATGCCTCAGTCACCACAATCCAATTTCGGTAACCGAGCTGGTTGACCTGTGTCGCAACAGCGCCCTTCCAGTCACTGCCGGACTGCACGAACGCGCACCCGCTGGCAGCCACCGCGAAACCGGCCGTCAACAACCATCGGGAAAAGCTCATTGCTTTTGATTAAAGCCCGACGGTTGCTGACTGTCAACGTGGAGCCCGTTACATCAACTGGGCACCGGCCTCGGCAAGCTCCGAGCGCTCGCCACGGCTGAGAGCCACGTGCGCGGCCAAAGCCTGACCCTTGAGACGGTTCCGGGTGTAAACGAGGCCGTTGCTGCGGCTGTCAACGTATGGATTATCGATCTGGGCCGGGTCACCGACCAGAACCAGCTTCGAGCCGCGAGACATGCGGGTGACGATGGTTTTCGCTTCCTGGGGGGTGAGCTGTTGGGCTTCGTCGAGAATGAAGAAGCGGTTCGGGATCGAACGACCGCGAATGTAGCAGAGTGCCTCGATTTCGAGAATGCCTTGGTCCATCAGCACCTCATAGGGCTTCTTCGCGCCAGAGTCCGGGCCATCTTTCTTCACCTGCTTTCGACGCGGCCCAAGTGGGGCAGATGGTCGCATGAGGAGATCAAGGGCATCGTGAATCGGCTGCAACCATGGGCGCATTTTCTCATCGAGTGAGCCCGGCAAATACCCGAGCTGATCTCCCATCGCCACCACCGGCCGGCTGACCGTCAGGCCATTGTAACGACGGTTGAACATTTCATGCAGCCCTGCGGCGACAGCGACGAGTGTCTTTCCGGTGCCCGCATGGCCATAGCAGGTGACGAGGGAAATGTCCGGGTTGAGAAGAGCGTCGATCAGGCAACGCTGACCTAGGTTCATCGGCTTGAGCGACTGTCCATCCGGAATCTTCAGGCATTCAGGGATCTGCAACCGTACGAAGCTGCCATCTGGAGCGAGGCGGGCTGGAATGGTCTGCTTTTCGCCTGAACTGAGCAGCACATACTCGTTGATGGCGGCATTTCCACGGGTCTCCTCATCGACCTCAATGATGCCGGAACTGGCGAAGCGCTGAAGTTCCATGGGTGCGATCTCGATACGACGTGTCTCGTAGTTCGAAACCTCGCGCACATCGACCTTATCGTTCAAGTAGTCCTGACACTCGATTCCCACCGCTCGGGCCTTGAGCTGCATGTTGATGTCCTTCGTCACTAGGACCACCGGGGCCGAATTGTGCTGCATCAGCAGCAGACAGGCGGCGAGGATGCGGTGATCGACACGTTCGCGATCGGGAAAGACCCGGTAAAAGCGGTTGAGCTCATCAGAGTTCTTCGGGCAGCTCGATGGATCGTAAATCACCAACCGCAAGGTACCACCACCCTCGGTCGGCACTCCCTGGGTGACCTTCTCCGTGCAGGAAAATAGGTCAGTCAGTCGGCGATGCACCCGTCGGGCATTCGCTCCGCGTTCGGTTTGCTCGGACTTGAAACGATCCAGTTCCGAGAGCACATCGACGAGCACACAGAGATGGTTCTCCTTGAAGCGCTCGATGCAGGCCGGGTCGTGCAGCAACACGTTCGTATCGAGAACGTAGTTTTTGACGATCTGTGACGGGGCTTTAAGGCCGAAATCCGAGGGTTTTACCCGGGAACCTGCTGACTTCCTCCCTGACAGGCCCTCCGCTCGGTTATTTTCCTGGAAGAGGCGTGCCTGAGACTCGTCGGGACGATGGATCATTTGGTGTGGGTTGGTGCGAAGAACACATGACGGGTAACGAAGAGGAGGTGCACCGGCCCGCCGCCGGTCACCAACAAGTCGCCTGAATGCGACCTCGTGAGCGCCTTTTTACTCAAGATACCTGAAGTATCGCCACACACGTTGGGATGACAACCCATAAATGCTCACCGATTCAAAAAAGACGCCAGATCCGCACGGCGGATTTTCCCCAGATCACTGCGAGGAATGGTCCTCACGAGCTTGGGATCAGACAACCTGCGAAAGCCCGGGGCGCTTGCCGCATAGGCCGTCAGGGTCCGCATCATCAACGGTGGTGGCACCGACTCTTCGAATATCGGGACCAAGCGGTTCTCCGCCCGCTCGTCTGGAATCGCCACCACCGCAAAAGTGCCTGCCTTCAATTCACCACCAGAGAGGCTCATCAGCTCGCGCTCGATGGCTTCCGGATCTACCAGTTCGCCCAGCACCTTCACCACTGAATCCATCCGGCCCTGAGGTGTTAGTTCCCCTCCATCAACCAAGACCCGGTCACCCGTGGCATGCCATTCACTCGTTCGCGGAACCCATGTTTGGACGCCCGCCAGAATCACTGCTGAGCCGGAAAACAGCGCCGGACCTGCAACCAAAAGCCGTCCATCCTCCCCATTCGAAACCTTCCAAATATCGAGCACAGGGAGCGGTGAAAGTTGATACGGTGAGTCCAGTAGTTCCGGGGATTGTGTCGCGACCTGCGAACACGTCTCTGTCATTCCATAGCTGGCCAGCACCGGCCATCCAAGCGCGCGCGCGGACCTTCCAACATCTTCCTCCAAGCGCCCCCCACCCACCACGATCACGCGCAGTGATGACGGAGCCTTCAGAGATGCTTGAACCAGATCGAAGACCTGCGTCGGCACCAGCGAAACATGCGTCACGTTCGAAGCTGCACACCATTCAGTAAAGCGGGCGGGCTCCCACTTTCCGGCAAAGACCGCCAATCGGCACGCCGCCTCATAGGCGCGAGCCACCACGCCGAATCCGCCCACGTGATGTAACGGCAAGGTCAGCCCCCAGCAGGCGCTTTCATCCACCTTCAAATGCCGGTTCACCGAGGCCGCCGAGAGCTGCAGGGCGGACTTTGAAAGCGCGATCCACTTCGGCGTTCCCGACGAGCCTGAAGTTCGAAAAAGCACGTGACCCTCGAGTTCATCGACGCTCCGACACCACGCAGACACGCCATTATCCCCCGCCGCGAGAGGCTCGGGATTTATCCAAAACGCCGGGTCGATCAAACGAGTCGCGTCCATACAAGGGCATCCAGCAAGTCATCGAAACCAAGCCCCTTCCCTCCCGGTGGTTGGAAGGTCGGCGACCACGCGCCAAGATACTCGGAAAAGGCATTCGGCTCGAACAAATGATGCGTCTGCAAGCCGCACACCGGCACCAAGCCGCGGAACGTCAGCCCCAGCCTCGCCGCTTCCCAGGCTGCGAAACATTGCCCAAGCGGATGATCCATGTAGCTCGTCACCACCAGCTGACGCCCGCGCTTCGCCGCCGCTTCGGCGAGCAACCAAGGCTCATCAAGCGCCGGCTTCAGCACCATCACCTGCGCGGCATCGCAATTCGGCGCTGCCTCACGATCCACCGCCAGTCGAACGCCGGTCGTATTTTTGAGAGTTGTCCACGTCGTCTCTGAATAGGGACAGGGATCCTCGATGAAATCGATACGCCGACGAGTGTCGTCAGGCAGGGTGTTAAGAAATTCCGCCATCTCGACGGCCTCGCTGCTTTCGTTGAAATCCAGTCGCCACATCAGCTTGGGAAATGCCGCTGCCTGCTCGTTGAGGAATCCCCCCACCGACGCCAGATCGCGGCTCGCCTTCAGCTTGATCGTTGCAAACCCAGCCTCAACGGCAGCCGCCACTGTTGCGGCATCTTTCGAGACCAGCGTCGCGTGGCTCGTTGGAATCTCCATTTCCTCGAACAACCAGTCGTCATTCTCCCGGGAAACTCCGTCCATTTCCGCACATCGAACCGCACGCCGGACGATCGACCGACGACGCTCTCCAGCGAGATCTTCGAGGCACTTCTGAAGCGTCGGGTCGCCCAGCTCAGGCCACGGGTGGATGCAACCGAAACCCGAACCCATCCGGATCAGAACGCCGTTGAACTCTCGCCGCGATGACGCTGCATTCAGCTTTGCGTGGCTCTTGAGCTGGTAGTGGGAAATCCACACCGGCGGGCGAGAGTTGGTCGGAGTCGCATCCATGAAATCTTCAGTGAATCAGCACGGCGACGACATGAAACGCCGCCGCAAAAAGGATAAGCTGCACGCCCGCGAGGGCCAGTAGTCGGTTGTAGCCGGGACCGGGCTGGGTGGTCATGACGCCCCACACGATCCGCAGGCCGAGGCCAAAAACTGGGGCACTGGCGATCATCCATTCCGGATGCTTGTAGAAAATCCAGCCGAAGCCCGCGAGCGCAGCCACTTTCGTTTCCAGCCAAATGATCGAGATCGCGAACTTCGGCCCGAGCCGCACCGCCAATGTGCGCTTTCCCGTCGTGGCGTCCTCCTCGCGATCGCGCAGGTTGTTGATGGAAATGAGGACAGCCGAAAGCAGGCCGACCTGGCCACCTAACAGCAGCGCCTCCTGACGCCAATCGCCGGTCTGCACGAATACCGTCCCGGTCACCGCCACGAAGCCGAAGAACAGAATCACGAACAACTCTCCCAGCCCACGATAAGCCAACGGCCAAGGACCACCGGTGTAGCCATAGGCGAGGAAAAGTGACGGCACCCCGATCGCCAGCATCGGCCAGCCGCGTGCCTGGAAAAGTGGGACTCCGCAGGCGAAGGCCAGCACCAGGAAAAGTCCGGCCCATTTCATCACCGCACCACGTGACAGCAAACCACTCGCCGTCACGCGCAACGGGCCAAGCCGCTTGGCCGTATCCGCGCCCTTCGCGGCATCGATGGCGTCATTGAAAAAGTTGGTTGCGATCTGGATGCACACCGCTCCCGCGAGCGTAAAGAAGGCCAGCCAACCATCCCACGTGCCGGTCAGTTTCCACGAGAGCACACAGCCCGCCCAGACCGGAACGACCGCCGCAGGCAGGGTCTTCGGTCGCGCGGCGAGAAGGATCGGTTTGACCATTCCCATCACGGCACCCTCGGGAATTTCGAAAAGTCCGGCTTCCGCTTCTCGATGAACGCCTGTTTTCCTTCGCGGCCTTCCTCGCTCATGTAATAAAGCAGCGTGGCGTTTCCGGCCAGATCGAGCAGGCCCATCTGACCATCGCAGTCGGCGTTGAGAGCAGACTTCAGGCACCGCAGCGCCAGCGGCGAGTGAGCGAGCATTTCCCGGCACCACTGGAGGGTTTCCTTTTCGAGATCAGCAAGAGGAACGACCGTGTTGACGAGGCCCATGTCGAGCGCCTGCTGGGCATCGTATTGACGGCAAAGATACCAGATTTCCCGGGCCTTCTTCTGCCCAACGATGCGGGCGAGGTAACTGGAGCCGAGGCCACCGTCGAACGAACCAACCTTCGGGCCTGTCTGGCCAAAGCGGGCGTTGTCGGCAGCGATGGTGAGGTCGCAGACAATGTGCAGCACATGGCCACCGCCAATCGCGTAACCTGCCACCATCGCGACCACTGGCTTCGGCAGGGAACGAATCTTTTTCTGAAGATCCAGCACGTTCAGTCGCGGGATGCCGTCCTCGCCGATGTAACCGGCATGACCACGGACCTTTTGATCGCCGCCGGAGCAAAAGGCCAGATCACCCGCACCCGTGAGAATAATCACTCCCACCTTCGGATCCTCATGGGCCAACTCGAAGGCCTGAAGCATCTCCATCACCGTCTTCGGACGGAAGGCATTCCGCACCTCCGGGCGGTTGATGGTGATCTTGGCAATCTGTCCTTCATCCGCTGTTTCGTAACGGATGTCCTCGAATTCTCGCACTGCGGTCCACATGGCGGTGGGAGTGTGGGCGGAAAAAGCTCTAAATCTTAAGCACTAAATTCAAAACGGAAGAACCGACACTTTCAGCCCCTGCTCTCTTCCATCCGTGTCCATCCGCGTCCATCCGTGGTTGAAAAATTTTCCACCACCCCGGAAAACTCCTCCGCCGCCTCCCATGGCACCCGATGCCCTGCCTTTTCCACTACCACCAGCCTCGCACTAGGAATCCAGGAAACCGCCCGCTCACCCAGCGCTCGGAATTTCTCATCCCGCCCGCCGACCACCCACAGCAGCGGCACCTTGAGCTCCGAAAGTCGTTTCCAAAGCGGCTCCTGAGCACCCAACGACCAGTCCATGAAACTGCGAGCCACCTCCTGCTTTCTCGTCGAAAGCAACCGACGGTCCGCCATTCCCGTGGTCTCCCCACCAAGGACCGCTTGGGAATTCCACGCTGTTAAAAAGTCCGACCACTCCATTTGAAGCGCCCGCGCCGCCCATTCGGCATCGTTCACCCGCCTCGCGGCACGTTCCTCCTCCGACTCCAGCCCCGAATGGGCGGAAACGATCACCGCCGCGTCCCACGGGGAGTCCTTTTCCAACAGCGCGTGCAAGGCCAGCCGACCACCCATCGAATAGCCCAACAGAATTTTCGGCCCCAGCGTGGCCCGAGCCTCCTCGTTCAGCGCCCGGCCGAAGTCCGCGATCGGCATCGGGCAGCACGCCACGAAGCGCCACAAATCCACCCGCCGCGCCGCCCAACCGGGCACGGAAAACCCCTGCCAGTCCGCCGCTTGGCCGACTGCTCCGTGCAGGCACCAGATCGTCCCATTCATCGTCTTCAGCAGGATGCCTAAGGCCCAGCCTTTATCGAGGCGATTCAAAATCCCAATGAAAGCTCACCAGAAAGTCAGGTTGGCGGGTTTGGGCGACCCTGTCTTGCCACACGGATTGGGATTCGAGACCGTGCAATTGAATAAGGATCCATTTTGAAACGTCATCCTCCTGCCATGAAAACCACCATCGTCCTCCTGAGTGTCTTGCTCTCCCTACCCATCCTCGGACAAACCTTCCAGCCCCGGCCCAGAGCCTTGCCTCCCGGCATGCCACAGCCGGAAGGCCAGCCAGCAGGCGAACGGCTCCAGAAAAACACCACCATCCGCGTCCAGGGAACGACCACCACCGGACAGGACATTGATCTCTCCCTCACCGGCCTGGGCCCACGATTCAATGCCGACCAGATGATCGCGGGAAATGATTCGGTCATGAACTGTGACTATCTCGTGACGGAGTCCGATCAAAGATTCCTGATTTCGTATACACTGGTGGTCAGGATCAAGGTGACCTCCAATCCCGGCCCCCCGAATATTGAATATCGTGACGTCAGTGTGGGCGGAACCATCCTCTGCAAGCCCGGCGAGCCGGTGGTGATCGTGAAGAATGGCGACAAGACCCTTCAGATCACAGTCACCCAGGAAGCGGAAAAGTCGAAGAAGTGAGTGGGCAGAGATCGGAAATCTGAGGCGACCCGATCTCAATGTCATCACTGGAACGAGAATCGAATCCACCGCTGCCGGGCCTTGGAAAGATCCAACTTAAGCTCCATCTGTTCTAGCCCGCCATCAACTCCCAAGGACTTTTGAGCTACTCCGTCGGGAAGCAGTCGCTGCCAACTGGCCAGATCAGAACTAAACTCCGGGTGAATGAAATACCTACCACCTGACTCGAGCGGTCGGAAATACCGGACCGTCATAATCCTCTCACTCGTCAAGAACAACGGAGAGGCACCGGCGGGATTAGTGGGATCAAGACCCAGAAGCATTTCCTGCCAATTGGCCAGCCCATCCAAATCCCCATCTGCGTCCGGGGATTGATCCGAACTGACCGATGACTTCAGCCCGGACAGACGTGACTCATACCAGGCGGGTGAGCTTGAAAAACGTCCGGATTTGGCTAGGGCTGAGGGAGCGGATTCAATCAACGGCATCCAATTGACCCTCCCTGCCGTGGTGATCCAGAACAGCTCGGCATCGTGCAGCGCCATGGCAGTAATCAACTCGGAGACACTGTTGACCTGAGCGAGGATCACCAAGCTTCTAAGTCGTTGACCCGTAGGAAGCTCAATCACTGTGAGATTGGAGTTTCCGAATGCTGCCAAGTTTTTCGAAATCAACATGAAGTCATTCTCGTAGCCTCCATTCTTCGAGGGAACGGCCGAGAATTTCAGGGAACGAGTCTGAAAATCGTAAAGAAATAAAGCGCCTTTTTTGTCCCACGATGGCCCAGGAAAGTAGGGAGCTTTCACAGCAAGCATTCCATCGGCGGATTTGAGTTCCATGCCGAAGCGCATGCCTGAAACGAGTTGAGGCGGCAAAATCGGTGGTAAGGCCCGGCCCTTAGGAAGATCAAAAACCTGAACGGCCCCGCAAGTCACTGCAGCCTTCCCCCTAGGCCTGACTGAGCCTCCATACGCACCCACATACAGCTGATCCCCCGAAAGGACGACCGCTTGGCCGAAACCCGGCACGGAAGAGCGTTTCAGCAGGATCCGCTTCATGGTCTTGAGGTCGTAAACGCTGACAACACCGCCAGCGTTATCCCCAAAAACGCCTTTGATCCGGGTGGTTCCAATCACCAACCACTTCTCATTAATCGCTGCGGAGTCACCGAGCAATTCCATCTGATCTGTGTTCTGAAAGCTGGCCCTCAAGCTCCCGTCCAGCAGCGAATAGAGCCGAACCTTTCCGCCCCAAGTGGACGGAGCGCCCGTGGGTCCATGCTCCTTTCTTGTGACTGCCAGAAGAAGTAGGTCCCCCGAGATGGCAGCACTGGGTCCCAGAGGGATTTCCGTAGCAAACGAACGAATCAGAAGCTTGGTCTTCCGGTCTATGACATGGACCCCAAGTTCGGAAGGAACGACGATCCATCGCTCAGAGACGAGCAATAAATTGCCTCCCACCACCTGCTGATCCGCCATATCGATACTCGTTCCCTGCGCGACCTCCTCGTCCTCAATCACAGTCGCCCTAAAGGACCCAAGAAGCTCCTGTGAAGCATCGGTCGAGAAAAGCTTGATCGTCGAGGCCCGCGGATCAGGTCGGAACAACACATCGTCGATGGGCCTCAGGCCGACTCTTCCACCTGGATTTCCCCACGAAAGGGAGATCTCCGCTGGCAGAGACTCAAACTTAGGCTGGTCATTCGCAAGGGATGAGGTTCCAAGCACTTCCCTCGCGCTCAATTTCAAAGTCCCTGCAAACCGTTCGCGGGCCTGTAATGAAACCTCCATCACACCGATCTCGGAAACGCTGACCTCAGGCAAGAAGCGTAGAATCGGCCATGATGGCTCCAACGAAAGGCCATACGCGGAGCGATCAGAGCCACCGGACCAACCTGTCGCCGTTGGAACCATATTGTAACGAACCGAGTATGAACCGTTCATCTGCGCCGTTGAATCCTCAAGCACGACACCAGTTCTGACATCCCTGAGGGAGAACTTGGACCGAGGATTGTCCTCGGTGACGTAAACGAATCCCCTCTTGAACTGGAGGGGTGATAGGACCCCATAAATGGACTGACCGATCGATTCAGACCAGAGCAGCTCTCCTGATTCAAGATCCATTCCGAAAAGCCTGCGATCCTGTCTCAATACAATCGTCCTTTCGTCCACATAGGCAGCGGCCATGTAACCATAAAGGTAAATATCCGTCCGGCTGATGATTTCGGGGACTTTGAAGCGGAGGGATTCCTGCAGGGTGTTCAGGTCCAAAAAGGCCACCCAGTGCTGATTCACAAATCTTTGGGGATCCCAAATCACGAAAGGCACGAGCATCTGGCCGTTGTTCAAGGAAGGCACTCCAGAATCCGTCGCACCAACAGGAACTGGAATCCGCTGTGTAAGCATCGGATTTGAAAAATTCGCAATGACGTAGCCATCGTCCGCCCGGTAAAATGCACGATCATCATCGATCGGCTGCACATTCCGCATGTCTGCAGGCCAAGCCATCTCCGTAGAGATGTCCTTCTCAACCAGTCCGGTCTGCAAATTGATCACCCGGTAGGTCAGTTGCCCGTTCAGTTGGTAATAACACCTCAATTTCGCTCCGTTCAACCTGTAGGCGGTATAATAAATAAACTCCGAATTGATCACCTTCAGCAGGGTATTGGAACGCCTATCATATACCGCAGGTTTGTTTGGATACCTCGCATCGTGGGGTAAAAGGACAACAATCATGTCATCCGTACTACCAATGTATTGTGGAATCGAAGCCTTGATGATGCCTGCGGCCGGCTCAACGGGAAAGGTGGACAGGTCCGCGACCCATTCGCCCAGTCCATTCCCATGAATGACCGCCGGGAAGATTCCGGACGCCACCCTCAACCCCGCTGTTTCGTGCAGTTGGAGCTCAAAACTTTCATTGGTTTCGAGATGTGAGTCCTCAAGAATCGGAATGGCCACGGATCGCTCGATCACACCGGGAGGAAATACCACGACCTGATCCACCAAGGCGAAATCCTCACCCACTTTCGCCGTCGAGGACCTTGTAGTCAGCCGCACCGACGTTTGTGTCTGTGCTGGCTGGGACAACGTGATCTTGGCAGTCATCTGCCCGTCGGACTCCCAAACCGGCTCGGCGGATGCTCGGACAATCGGCATCCGGTTGGTCGAGGTGGTGGAGAAATCGTAAAGGGAAAGGGACCAGTCAGAATTGATTCTGATCACAAAGTCCGGACCAAATCGCTGGAACCTGTATGGATCATGCCCAAATGAATTCCACTGAAATTCATCAACCAGCCGCGGCGACGAGCTGCTGCTCATGTCAAACCGCCGGTAACGCATTTCGTTGGTGCTGGAGTTGTAGTCGTCCAGCAGCCAGAGCAAGTCGCCAACCACCACAAATGAAGTTCGATCGCTGTAGTTATCTTGTCTGACGGTCGGAATGGTGGTGATCACCTGCTTCGTATCCAGAGAGGTAATCTCCAGGCGATCTGAGCCCGAAACCCGGCTCGCCAGATAGTTTCCTCCCAATTGATGGAGACCTCCCGTCGTTTTCTCGATGATCTTGGCTCCTGTCTCGAGTTCAAAGACCGCTACCGAGTTGGTGACCCTGCCAGTGCCGAGCCCCAACAAGATCTTCTGCCCGTTGAATTGTGGCCCTGATGCATAGGGATCTGAGTAACGTGAAGGAAACCTGTAATCCAGAGTCTTCACATCCGATACGGGGCCCGCTCCGGAATAACTGACAAATCCAAGTTCTGCTCCATCTGCCGCCGGTCGCACCAGCATGATGATCGTGCGACTTTCCGGAGCAGGCTCCGTCGAACAACTGAACCAATCAGATTTCCAACCATCAGAGATGACCAAATCATCGATCTTTCTCAGGGTCTTTCTATCCCATCGTTCCAGGCCTCCGTCAACGTTCATGTAAAGGAGGACATCCCGCCCAAACGTCACCAAGGTTCTCCCTGGTGGAGCTGCCGAGTTCATTGGCGATTGGTAACGATAGCTGCGCGTGTGGGAATCAAACTCAAATACGTTGGGAACTCCCGCCAGCACCTTGCTTCCATCCCAGTAAACTCCGGAAGTTCTATTCGACACCAATACATTTTCCGGCAATCCAAAGCGATCAGCCACGAATTCCGTCTTCAACTCCGCAGACACCACAGTCAGGAGCGAAATCCAGCATTGGAAAATCAGATGGTTGATCGAACAGCGAGGCACTTGGATAGGCTATTAACAGTTTCTGGATTTGCAATAACAGACACCTGATTGAAGGATCCGGAACCTCACACGATGCCACGCTTTCTAACGGTTGAGCCAATCCAAAATCGTCGCGGCGAATTTCTCCGAGATGCCTGTTAGGGCGGAAATCTGATCGACGGTGGCTTTCCGAAGACGCGCCACGCTGCCGAATTTTTCCAGCAGCAGCTTCTTCTTGTTCGGCGACATGCCGGGGCAGTCGTCGAGCAGGCTCTCCTTCATGCGGCGACGAAGCAGCAGCGAATTGTAGCCGTTGGCAAAACGGTGCGCTTCGTCGCGGATGCGCTGGAGCAGTTTCAGCGCACCGCGATCATGGGGAATGAGGATCGGCGTGCTGCTGCCGGGGACGAAGACTTCCTCGCGCTGCTTTGCGAGGCCGATGACGGGAAGGTCGTGGAGGCCGAGAGCGTTGAGTTCCCTAACCGCCATGCCGAGCTGGCCTTTTCCTCCGTCGACGATGACCAGATCCGGCAGGACGATTTTCGCACGACCTTCGCGGGCAAGCCGACGCTGGGCCTCGACGACATCCTCCTGAGAAATTTCCGCATCGGGATCGGCATCAAAGTTTTCCAACAGAATCCGCGAGTAGCGGCGGCGGATGACCTCGGCCATCGACGCGAAGTCATCCTGGCCCTGCACCGTGCGGATGCGGTAGCGGCGGTAGTTCTGGTTGTCCGGCTTGCCATCGGTGAAGCGGACCAT
>JANOKL010000217.1:0-4498 GCA_031419215.1 Luteolibacter sp.
AGTCATCATGATCGCGCGCCTGGGAGGCTTCCTCGCCCGGAAGGGGGACGGAGACCCGGGAGCCGAAGTCCTATGGCGTGGCCTTTCCAAGCTCAGGATGCTCACACAAGCATGGCTGATCTTCAGATCCGGCAACTGTGGCTAACGGGGAGGACTCGTCACCGCAGTCCAAGGTGAGGATCAGCTCTCGAAGTAGGTGTAGCCGGCGAGGCCGTCGCGGAACTTGTCGAGAATCTCGCGACGCTCCTTCGGTGAAATGCGGCCTTCGACGACCGCCTTTTCCGCGAAGTTGCGGAACTTGGTGACAAGTTCCTTCGGATCGTATTCGACGTAGGTGAGCACGTCGGCCACGGTGTCGCCTTCGACTTCGTGGGTGTAGACGGGCTTGCCGTTTTCAAGATGGACGCCGACGACGTTGGTGTCACCGAGGAGGTTGTGGAGGTCTCCGAGGGTTTCCTGATAGGCACCGACGAGGAAGACCGCGACGTAGTAAGGCTGGTCTGGAATCAGCTTGTGAAGCGGCAAAACCTTGGCGACGTCTTCCTTGTCGATGAAACGGTCGATCTTGCCGTCGCAATCGCAGGTGATGTCGGCGAGCACGGCGCGCTGGCGTGGCTGTTCGTCGAGCCGGTGGATCGGCATGACCGGGAAGAGCTGGTCGATGGCCCAGGAGTCCGGCAGCGACTGGAAGAGGCTGAAGTTTCCGTAGTAGAAATCGACGAGCGTGGAGGACAGCTCGCGCAGGTCCTCGGGGACTTCATCGAGATCGTGGATGAGCATCGAGATCTTGGTTAGGATGTGCCAGAACCAGGCTTCGGCCAGGCCGCGCTCGCGGAGGGTGGCGCTGCCGTAGAAGAACTGAGCGCGCATCTGGTCGCGGTAGTAGATGGCGTCGTTGAAGCACTCCTGAAGGTTCTTCTTGGTGAGGGCCTTGTTGACCTCGATGATGTTGAGGAGGTTCTGCGGGGCCTTGTCCGGGATCGCGGGTTCCTTTTCCGTGGTCTGGGAGCTGGTGACGTCGAGGATGTTGAAAATGAGCACCGAGTAGTAGGCGACGACAGCACGACCGGACTCGGAAATGATGTCGGGGTGCGCGACGCCGACCTTGTCGCACATTTGCGAGATGGTCTCGATGATGTCGGTGCAGTACTCGGGGATGGAGTAGTTGCAGGACGAGTGGAAATTCGTATGCGAGCCGTCGTAGTCGACCGCCATGCCGCCGCCGATGTCGAGCACTCCCATCGGCGCGCCTTCCTTGACGAGGTCACAGTACATGCGGATCGCCTCGGTGGCGCCTTCGCGGATCGCGGCGATGTTTGGAATCTGGCTGCCCTGATGGTAGTGGAGCATGCGCAGGCAGCCGATGTGGCCCGAGTCCTTGAGGCGGTCGACCACGTCGATCACCTGCATGGCGCTCAGTCCGAAGACCGACTTGTCACCGGCCGACTCATGCCAGTGGCCGGCGCCCCGGGTGGAAAGACGGACGCGGACGCCGAGGTTCGGCAGGACCTTGAGCTTGCGGGAGCGTTCGAGAATGAGTTCGAGCTCGGAAGGCATTTCCAGCACGAGCATCACCTTTAGGCCCATCTTCTGAGCGTGAAGCGCGAGGTCGATGAACTCCTCGTCCTTGTAGCCGTTGCAAATCAGGTAGGCCTCCGGATCGTGCATGTGGGCGAGCGCGGCGATCAGCTCGGGCTTAGAACCGGCTTCGAGGCCGTAGTGGAACTTTTTCCCGAACTCGGCGATCTCCTCGATTACCTGCCGCTGCTGGTTGACCTTGATCGGGTAAACGCCGCGATACTGGCCACGATAGCCGACGTCCTTGATCGCCTTGCGGAAGGACTGGTTGATCTCCGTGATGCGGGAATGGAGGAGGTCGCGGAAACGCAGCAGGACGGGCAGCGGCGTGCCGCGATCCTTCAGTCCCTCAATGATCTGGTGCAGCGAAACGTCCGCCGTGGCGGCCTCATCGGTGAGGTTGACGGTGACTTCGCCGGCCTTGTTGATGCCGAAAAAGCCGTGGCCCCAGTTGTCGATGCCATAGAGCTCCGCCGACTTTTCGGTGGACCAGGCCTTGGGGGCTTTGCGCTTGGCGGGTTTTTCAGCGATGAGGGTCGGTGGAACCATGGCGGGAACAAAAGAGGATTTTCCCGAAAATGAAAGGGTGAATATGGCTTCCTGCTCAGCAGAGGGGGGAAGTGTTCAGTTTTCCTTCGTCGCCGAGGCTTTGAAGGACAGGTCAGTGTTCAGGGGAGAGAAGAAGGGAACCACGAATGGACACGAATGGACGCGAATCCAGATGGGCGGGTCTTTCTTTCTGGGCTACTGGAGCCGGGAATTTTGCGACGCGATGATCTGCTCCAGCTCGGCAATGCGGGCGGAGAGGGCGCGGTGGCGAACGGCGAAGTGGAGAAGGCCAATGAGAAACACCGCTGTACCGGCTATTTCCAAAGGGCGCAACAACCTCAAAAATGCGCTGAGCGTCTCGTTTGCGGGGTCAGGCGAAGCATTTCCGCTGAATACAAAGGTGACGCTGAGCAATCTAACGAGAATGCAAACCCCGTTCAGAATACTTCCCAACAACATCGTCCAGTTGGACGCACCTCGCTCGCGAAACAGCAGGATGGCTACAGAAATCTGCAGGATGGGGACCACGTTAATGTCGCCGGGTCCATCGAAGTGGAGGAGATTGGAGTAGTTCATAATTCCATTAAGCTAAGCCAGCCGATCCCGGAAATCCGGGTAGCCGAACTCGCGGATGGTTTCGAGGGTTCCGTCCTCATGTTGGAGCACGATGTCCGGATGCTTAACGCCGTTGAAGGTGGTGGTTTTCACCATCGTGTAGTGCGCCATGTCATCGAAAACCAGCACGTCACCGGGAACGAGTTCACGGGGAAAGGCGAAGTCGCCAGTGACATCGCCCGCCAGGCAGGTCGGGCCGCCGAGACGGTGGAGGATTGGAGATTGGAGATCGGAGATTTCAGAGGAGAGAATGTAGCGCTCTCCTTCGAAAGTGACGGCGGGCTTCTTCTCTTCGTTGGAACTTGGAACTTGGCCCTTGGAACTTTCGACGAGGAAGACGTCCGGCCGATATGGCATTTCCAGTACGTCCGGCATGTGCGCCGTCGCGGAGATGTCGAGGATGACGAGCTTGTGGCCGGCGGAGTCGAAGACGTCGAGAACCTCGGAGCGCAGCACGCCGGTGTGGATGGCGGCGGCTTCGCCGGGTTCGAGCCAGACCTCGACGTCATACTTGGCGCGGGTTTCCTTCACGAGGCGGATGAGGCGCTCGCGATCGTAGAAGGGCTTGGTGATCCAGTGACCGCCGCCCATGTTGAGGTAGGTGAACTGCGGCGAGCGCAGGAGGTGGCCGAACTTTTGCTCGACCGCGACCAGGGTCTTTTCGAGGTCGTCGGAGTTCTGTTCGCAGAGCGTGTGGAAATGCAGGCCGGAGAGACCTGTTAGATCCGCGCCTTCGAGTTGGTCGGCGGTGATGCCAAGTCGCGAACCGGCGACGCAGGGGTCGTAGAGCGGGGTGTCGCCGGTGGAGCACTGCGGATTGACGCGCAGGCCGCAGAGGAGTTCGCCGCTTTTGAATCGCGGGTGGGCCATCACGATTTCGCGGAAGCGGAACCACTGCGACAGCGAGTTGAAGTCGAGGTGGTGGGTGAATTCGCAGAGCTGGCGGATGTCGTCCTCGGTGTAGCCGGGCGAGTAGGTGATGATGTGTTTTCCGAAATGATCCCGTGCCAGCAGGCCTTCCCAAAGACCGGAGGCGCAGCAGCCATCGAGGTAAGGACGAATCACATCGAAGGCCTTCCAGCAGGAGAAACCTTTCAGCGCGAGCACGATCCGGCATCCGGCGGCGTCGGCGGTTTCGCGGAGGATAAGGGCATTCCGCTCAAGCGCGGGCAGGGAAACGACGTAGGCGGCCACGGGGGGAGGATGAACGTTGAACGTCGAACGTCCAACATTGAACATCGAAGTGGACGGAAGAATTGTCCTACTTCTTCGCGCGCTGCGGCGTCTTGGAGGCGACGCTTTTGGAGATCGCCCGTGTCGGAAGGAAGGGATGCGTGAGCGCTTCCTGCATGTCGAAGGTTCCGTGGAAGTCCTCCTTCGTATCGCTGTCCTGCTTGCCGAACATCTGCTCTTCGATCAGCAGGAAGACCATTTCGCCGACATCGGAGCACTCGCGGATGCCCCACTCCTTCATCAGGGTGGAGGCCATCGGGCCGAACTGCTCCAGGGCCAGATCGCGGAAGCCTTCGAGCAGCTCACCGCCCGAGACGTGGCGGGAAAGACCGCTGTTGCCATCGGCTGCGCGCTTCAAGGTGAAATCGAGCGAGTCCTTGAGAAAAAAGAACGCGTGTGGATCGAAACGCTTGTCCCGCCCGAGGATCGAAACGATGGCCTGTTCGAACTGCACCTGCTGCATGCCGCACAAAATGCGCCAAGCTGCGGGTGCTGTCAAAGCTGTTAGCGGTCCGTCATCGCG
>JANOKL010000218.1:0-2461 GCA_031419215.1 Luteolibacter sp.
TCCTCGCGCACCCTCGGATGCAGCACGCCCTCCAGACGCGCACGGGCTTCGTCATTGGAAAACACCAGGCTCCTCAAAACCCCACGATCCACGGTCCCGAGCGCTGTCAGCGCCTCCGCCCCGAACAAGCGCCGCACTTCAGAAGCCACCTCGGCATCCGTTTCCAGCAGCGCCCGGACACAGGCGTCACTGTCGAACACCTTCACCCCCGGAATCTCCTCCACGATCAGCCGGCAGAGCGTGGACTTGCCTGTCGCGATCCCTCCGGTGAGTGCGTAAGTGATCATGATGGAAAAGGGCTAAGGACAACGCTCCGGCGATTCCCGGATTGAGGCAGCTTCATCCGCCGCCATCAACAAAAACGGGCGGAGGATTGCTCCCCCGCCCGCTTTCAGAATCAATTTTCCGCCGATTATGGATTCGGGGGCAGGACCATGGCGTCGACCGGGGCGATGTCACCACCGCCAACTGGAGGAGCGATCCCTCCTGGAACCGTGGTTCCAGCATCCGGTCCGCGGAGCGGACGTCCGGTGGCATCGATGATCTGCGCGGTGACGAAGATGATCAGGTTGCTCTTGATCCGGTTCTCAGCCTTCGACTGGAACAGGCGACCAATGATCGGAATGTCACCCAGAATCGGCACCTTGTCCTCGACGTTCTGAACGTCCTCACGCATCAGACCACCGACAGCGACGGTGTAGCCGTCATAGATGGTCAGGGAGGTGTTGACGCGGCGACTTGAGAAGACCGGCATTTCAATACGGTTTTCCGTGATCGTCACCGAAGTCGGGTTGCCGAGGGCATCCGTGGAGGGCGATTGGATCGGGCTGCCGTAGTTGATGAAGCCTTCGAACTCGACGATTTCCGGAACGAAGCGGAGGTCGATCACGAAATCGTTGTCACCGATGGTCGGTTCGATTTCGAGGGTGACACCCGTGTTGCGGGTTTCGAACGCGGTCGGAGTCGCCGGGGTGACCGGGAAGATACCACCCGTCTGAGCACCCGTGATCGGGTTCGTGCCACCGCCGTTGGCACCCACCGAGTTTGGAAGTTCCGGGGGTTCGTATTCGGTCGGGTAGATGAATTCACGAATGATCTCGATGGTCGCCTTCTGGCCGGAACGGGCAGTGACACTCGGGGCGGTCATCAGGTCGGTTCCCTTTTTCTGGGCCAGACCACGCATGATCATCTGGATCTCGCTGTTTCCGAACACACCCGTGAGGGTCAGGATGCCTGGTGCCACGCTGGAAGACTGCGAGCTGCGGTTCGGGTTGTTCAGGACGGAGTCGATGCTGTTGCGGTTGATCGCGGCATCACCGCTGCGGAGACCGCCGGTGAGAATGTTGGTCACATTCTGACCGAGCGAACCGGGACCAGTGGGAACACCTGCGATTGTATTACCTTGGACGGGGCTGAGGAAGTCCGCGTTGGTGCGGGTGCTGCCACTGCCGATCGTGCCACCACCGAGGAAGCCGTCGCCACCGAGGCCGAAAGGAGAAACGATCCAGTCAAATCCAAGCTCGTCGCTGTTCTCCTGGGAAATCTCGACAAATTTCGTGGTGATCTTGACCTGCTTCGGAGTCTTGCCTTTTCCGGCGTCCACCAGCTGCTCGATCTTGTCGAGTTCAGTCGGAGTATTCGTGATGAGCAAGACGCCCGTGGTGCTGAGGTTGGCGGAGCTACCGGCCGGGAAGGCGATACCTGCACCTTTGAGAAGCTCAATGATCGGCCTGCGGGCCACCAGTTTGGCCGCACCACTGGTGCCTTCACCAGCGCCGGCGAAAGGATCCACCTCGCCACCGCCGCCGCCACCTTCAGCTCCACCACCCAAGCTGGCAGCGAAGTCTGGTGGGACGTTGAAGGTACGAGTGAAGAGGTCCTCCGTCGTTTCTGTCTGGGGAACCAGCGTCACAGCGAATTCGTCGACCTTGTAGCGGAGCTTGGTCTTGTCGCAGATATACTTGAGGGCCACAGCAAGCGGCACGTTGCGCAGGCGAAGCACATCGATGCGAAGTGCGCCAGGCTGGACGGCACCGAGTGGAGCGGCAGCACCGGCATCCACTCCGGCATCCGCGCCAGCAGCAGCAGCTTTTGGCAGACGGATCACGAAGTTCACGCCCTTTTTGGTGATGTCGGTCTCGGTCGTATCAAGCTCGGAAGCGCGAAGACGAAGGAAGTCAATCGCCTCCTCGACCGTCGTGTCCTCGAAGTTGATCTGAGGAATGACAATCCGGCGGAGCTTCTCGGTGATGTAGCCAACGCCACGGTTGTCGTTGCTAACCGTGGTCTCCCCCAGGTCCGGTGGAGCATCGGCAGGGATGGAAAGCTCCCAAGCCTTGTCGACCTCCATGAGCATCTGGGCCCGGGCGTGGTCATAGGCGGCGCGATAGTAATCGGACTTGGCGCTGGCGAGCTTCTCCAACCAGCGGCGGGCTGCCGAGTTGTAGGGGTCGATGCGGAG
>JANOKL010000219.1:0-2649 GCA_031419215.1 Luteolibacter sp.
CAGAAGGCGGTCATTTCCCAGTCGACCACGGCTCCGGTTTCGAGCGGTGGCAAGCATTGCCCGTCCTGTGGATTCACGCTCGAAGACCTGCGTCGCGTCCGGCGCTTCGGTTGCAGCGAGTGCTACAAGACCTTCAATGACGAGCTCACCACGATCCTGCGCGGCATGCACAAGGGCAGCAGCCACGTCGGCAAGGTGCCGAAGGGACTGATGGAGCAGCAGGTGCTCGATCAGCGGCTGGAGGAACTCCGCTCGCGTTTGGAGCAGGCCGTGGGTTCCGAGAATTATGAAGAGGCCGCCGGACTTCGCGACGAGATCCGCCAGATTGAAATTCATGCCGGAATCCCCGGCTGATGGCATGCCGACTGCCTTCTCACTTTAACCCGCACGATTTCCCCACAACCGCATGATGCGATTCTCCACGTTGATCAAGCACCCCGCCGATTGGATGACCGGCGTGAATGCTGACAACCGCGTCGTTCTGACTTCGCGCATTCGTCTGGCCCGCAACCTCCGGGGCGAGGCTTTTCCCGGCTGGGCCACCCGTGAGCAACGAGCCGCCGCGCTCGCCGTGATGCGTCCGGCGGTCGAGGATCTGGCTCCGATGAAGGACGGATTTTCCCAGGAACTGGGCGACCTCAATTCAGTGCAGAAGCAGGTGCTGGTCGAGCGCCACCTGATTTCCCGCGAACATGCCGCCCGCGGCGATGGCTCGGCGGCGGTGATCGAGCGACGTCAGATGTTCAGCCTGATGTTGAACGAGGAGGACCATCTGCGCATGCAGGCGATCCGTCCCGGGCTGGAGCTGCGCAGTGCCTATGAGGCGCTGTCCGCCCTCGATGACGAGTTGGCGAAAACGCTGCCCTTCGCCTTCGATGCGAAGCTCGGTTATCTGACCACCTGCCCGACGAATCTCGGCACCGGCCTGCGCGCTTCCGCGATGCTCCATCTTCCAGGTCTGGTGCTCAGCGATCAGATCGGCCAGGTGCTGCAAGCGGTGAACAAGATCGGTCTCGCCGTGCGCGGACTTTATGGTGAAGGCACCGAGTCGCTCGGCAACCTTTACCAGATCTCCAACCAGTCGACGCTCGGCGAAAGTGAGGACACGATCATCCGCCGACTCGAGCGCGTGATTTCCCAAGTCGCCGAGCACGAACGGAATGCCCGCGAGAAATTGCTGGAGGACGATCCTGACATGGTGGCCGACAAGATCGGTCGGGCCTATGGGGTGCTGCGTCACGCCTACATCATCGATTCCAAGGAGGCGCTCAACCACGTCTCGCTGCTCCGCCTTGGCTCGGACCTCGGATTCTTTCCTGATGAAATCATGCGGCTCTGCGATGTTCTGTTGATGGACATCCAGCCCGCGCACCTCCAGCTCCACAGCGGGCGCAAACTTTCACCCGAGGAACGCGATGCAATTCGCGCGGAAATCATCCGCTCCCGGTTGCATTCCCTCAATCCCCCTGATATTCGTCCTACAACGAGAAACGGGGAATCAGACAACACTCCCCAACTACCCTCCGGCGACGCATGAACAACTTCACCCCACGCGCCCAACAAGTCCTGGCCCTTGCCCGCAAGGAAGCCGATCGGTTCAACCACGCCTACGTCGGCACCGAGCACCTGCTGCTCGGACTGATCAAGCTCGGCCAAGGAGTCGCGGTCAACGTCCTCGAACGAATGGGACTCGATCTCGAAACCGTCCGCATGGAGGTCGAGAAGGAAGTCGGCTCCGGTGCTCCGCAGAAGTCGCCTGGTAACATTCCCTACACGCCACGAGTGAAGAAGGTCCTCGCGCTTGCCAACAAAGAGGCGAAATCCCTCAACCATTCCTACGTCGGCACCGAACATCTGCTTCTCGGCCTTCTTCGCGAAGGGGAGGGCGTCGCAGCCCGCGTTCTGAAGCGCCTCGATGTCGACATCCAGCGCACTCGCAACGAGATCCTCGCCGAGATCGACCCGAACTTTTCCCCGGACAACGAGGACGACGACGATGACGAGATGGAAGAGGATGACGACAGCCCATTCGAAGACGAAGGCCCGAAGGAAACCGAGAGCAACGAGCCCGAGGGCAAGAGCAAGACTCCGGCGCTGCGTGCCTTCGGTCGTGATCTCACCAAGATGGCTCGTGATGGCCTACTCGATCCAGTGATCGGTCGCGAATCCGAGATCGAGCGCGTCATTCAGATCCTCTGCCGCCGCACCAAGAACAACCCAGTGCTCGTCGGTGAAGCCGGAGTCGGCAAGACCGCCATCGTCGAAGGCCTCGCCCAGGAAATCGCCACCGGCAATGTTCCGGAGATCCTCCGCGACAAGAAAGTCATCACGCTCGACCTCGCATTGATGGTCGCTGGCACGAAGTACCGTGGCCAGTTCGAGGAGCGCATCAAGGCGGTCATGGATGAGATCCGCAAGGTGAAGAACGTCATCCTGTTCATCGACGAGCTTCACACGATCGTCGGAGCCGGTTCGGCGGAAGGGGCGATGGATGCCTCGAACATCATCAAGCCCGCGCTTTCCCGCTCGGAGCTCCAGGTCGTGGGTGCCACGACGATGAACGAGTATCGCAAATACATCGAAAAGGACGCCGCGCTTGAGCGCCGTTTCCAACAGGTGAAGGTCGATGAGCCTTCCGTGGATGACGCG
>JANOKL010000220.1:0-9336 GCA_031419215.1 Luteolibacter sp.
CCTTCTTCCTTCTTCTCTTCGCCCTTCTTGCACTTCTTGCAATCGCCTTCAGCGAGGGTGCCTTCTTCCTTCTTCTCTTCACCCTTCTTGCACTTCTTGCAATCGCCTTCAGCGAGGGTGCCTTCTTCCTTCTTCTCACCCTTCTTGCACTTGTCGCAGTCGCCTTCGGCGAGCTTCACTTCCTTCTTCTCGCAGGCGCAGGGCTCGCACTTGCAGGCCTTGCATTTGCAGTTGGCGTCGGAAACAAGGACGGTGCCTTCTTTTTTCTCTTCGCCCTTTTTGCACTTCTCGCAATCGGAGGCGAAGGCAAGAGGACCGGTGATGAACAAGGCGCAGATGGCGCTGAGGATCAGTTTCATGGAGTTTGTTTGGTTGGAGTGTAAGAGGTTGTCCTGCAGGAACAGCTCTATAGTAGAACTCCGCAGACTCCGATTATTCCCTGAAAAAATGAAAAATGCTCAAAAAATTTTATCAAATTTGGGGGAGGCTCCAGCCGCAAACGCCTTTTCATTCCCGCGGAACCGATGAAAAGTGCCCCCAATGGCCGTCGCCCATGCCCACAAGGAGCTCCGTTTCACCCGCGCCGGACAGGCCGTCGGCTTCTGGATCGTCGCGGCGGTGTTGGTGATGACGGCGCTGGTTTTCGTCCTGGTTTCACCTTACCGGGCCGAACACACCGAACTCCCCCACCCCGCCTGGGGCCTGATTCCGCTTGGGTTTGCGGCCTTTTCGACCCGCCTGGCGATCCGCTGCACCCGCCACGCCTACCTCATTCTGAGCCCGATCGGAGTGGAGATTTTCCCGCTGTTACGTCCTGAGTCCGACATGCAGTTGATCGCCTGGGCTCAGATCGACTCGACCGAGATCGACGACCGACGCCTGACGCTCCATTACAATCCGGAAAAAACCGCCGGCCTGCACCTGTCCCTCCTGCCGATCGCCAAGAACAGCCGCAAACTGCTCGCCACCGCCATCCTCGGCCGCGCGTCTAGCCATCGACAAGCCCCCGACTCCACTCTTCACTCCTGAAATGCGTCCGCCTTCCCTTCAGATCCAGTCCGTGGAAAACACCTTCGGCCAGAACGGCTGGCACTGTGAGCTCGTCGAGGGCCGCGATGTCATCCGCGCCGTCTTCGATGCCCACCACACCCGCGTCGAGCTGGTCGTCCAAGCCTACCCGGCGATCAACGCCCTGGCCATCGTCGCCGAGGGTCGCCTTTCACCCGGCGATGAGCATCTGCGCTACGTGCTGGAACTGCTCGCCCGCGCCAACAAGCAGCTCACGCTCGGCGGCTTCGAGCTCGACATCGACCGCGAGCGGCTCGTTTTCCGCATCACGAATCTCTTCGAGCGCGAAAAATTCGACGCCGACATCGTCGTATCGATGGTTCACTGTGCCATTGCCGAGCTGGACCGCATCACGCCCTACGCCGCGATCGTGGTCGGCACTCGGGAAGACCTTCTCGATGACCTTGATCTGGAACGCCTGCTGATGCGTGAGGACATCATCCCTCCCGTGCCAGGCGACGAAGACGATTTCTAACACCACCATTCCCACCATGCACCGCCCCCTTTTCGCCGCCCTCGTTCTTTCCTCCGGCTCCGCCCTCGCCGCCACCACGGCAGGCCACGCGGCCGACCGCTGGGAGCTCTCCCTCCAGTCCGGTTACACCTCCGGAATCGGCAACAACACTCCGCTCGATTACGAAATCATCCCCACGCAGCTCGTCCTGCGTAGCCCGAAAGTGATTGAGTTCTGGACCGGCGAGAACGGCGCCCGTTTGCTGGTGCGGAACCGCATCGCCCTCATCGCCGAGTCGATCGTCAAGGGACCGGAAAGCTACTACCTCGGAATCAGCGGCGCCCCTTCGATCGAGTACTGGTTTCCCAACGGAGAAACCTCGCTCTACTTTTCCATCGGCGGCGGAATAGGCCTGACCGACTCCACCCGCGTCGTCGGCGGCCAAGGCCAGGATTTCACCCTGAACTGGTTCTCCGAGCTCGGCATCCGCCAGCAGATCGCCAAGGACCTTTCGATCATGGGCGGGGCGTATTTCCTCCACCACTCGAACGGTGGTCAGACCTCTCCCAATCCCGGAATCGACGCCATCGGCGTGACTATCGGCCTCGGCTGGCAGTTCTGAAACACGATTGCCCTTCGTCTGGCACGGTCGATGCACCCAAGATGCCGACATGGCTTTGAAATCCCTCGGCATTTTCGCGCTCGTTCAGGCGCTCTCGCTCGGCCTCCTCGCCGCCTACAGTGAAAACGGCCACCGCATTGTCGGCGCACTGGCGGACAAGCTGATCGCGGAAAAACCCGCCGGGGCCACCATCAGGAAACTGCTGGGCACGGTGACCCTCGAACGCGCCTCCACCATCCCCGACGAGCTTCGCGGCGAGGACCGGGCGAAGGGCAATTTCAAGCTCCCTGAAAACCCCGCACTCGAGGCCGAGCTTCTGGCTTTCCGCAACGCGAATCCACCCGCCGAAGTGGAAGACGAGAACCACATGCCGCCCTCGCATCACTGGTTCCACTATACCGACGTCCCCTTCCAGTCCCCCAGCTACGCCGCCTCGAAGGTGGGCAAGTCGAAGTGGGACATCGTCCAGCTCATCTCCTACTGCGGTCGCGTTCTCGCCGGTATGGAAAAGCCCGACAACGATCGCAAAATCACGCCGGCCGTCGCAGTCGTCCTCCTCGCCCACTACATCGGCGACATCCACCAGCCCCTCCACGTCGGCGCGGCCTTCCTCGATGAAAAGGGCAACCTCTTCGACCCCAACACCCACCCCGAGGCCAAGCCCGCCCGCGGCGGAAACGACATCAATTTCGGAGCGACGAACCTCCACGCCTACTGGGACTTCGACTCGGTGGAATCCGCGCTTTCCTACCAGCGTCGCAGCCAGAACAAGAACAGCGACACCCTCACGCCGCGCGATTGGGCGATCCAGCTTGCCGGAAAAGAACCCAAGGCCTGGAAACCCGACCCTGCGCTGAAATTCGAGCAGTGGTCGGAAAAGTGGGCCGACGAAATCCTCCCCCTCGCCGCCGAAGCCCACACCCGCCTGCGGATCCTGCCGCAGGAGGAATTCGACAACCGCAACGGCAAACCCATCCTCTCTTGGACCGCCATCGAGAAACCCCACCCCGGCAAATCCAGCTACGCCGTCTTCGCCTCCAAGACCGTGGAGATCGAACTCAACAAGGCCGGCTGGCGCCTCGCCGCCTTCCTCGAAATCACGATGGCCGGGAAGTAAGAGACCCCTCCGGATTCTTGTCTCTGGACTCTTGCGCCTCTTCGCCCTAAGCCCCTCGGCGTCATGAGCGAAGCCGCCCAACAGCCCCAGTCCACCGAAGCCGAACTCATCGCCGTCCGTCGCGAAAAGCTCGGAAAGCTCCGTGAACTCGGCGTCGATCCCTTCGGCGCGGCCTTCGAGACCACCCACACTCCGGCCGGTCTCCGCTCCGACTTCGCCGAAGGCCTCCAGGTCAAGGTCGCCGGTCGCATCCACGGCTGGCGCGACATGGGCAAGTCCTGCTTCTTCCACGTCGGCGATATCCACGGCCAGGTCCAGGGCTACATCTCCATCAAGGATCTGCCAGAAAACGAACTCGCCATCTTCAAGTGCCTCGAGCGCGGCGACTGGCTCGGCATCGAGGGCGAAACCTTCCTGACCCGCACCGGCGAACCGACGATCAAGGTTTCCAAGTTTACCGTCCTCTCCAAGGCCCTCCGCCCGATGCCCGACAAGTGGCACGGCGTCGCCGACCGCGAAATCAGGTACCGCAAGCGCCACCTCGACCTCATGTCGAACGAGGAAAGCGCCGCCATCTTCGTGATCCGCAGCCGCATGGTCGCGGAAATGCGGAACTTCTTCCACCAGCGCGGCTACCTCGAGGTCGAGACCCCAATGCTTCAGGACGTCGCCGGTGGTGCCGCCGCGCGTCCCTTCGAGACCTTCCACAACGCCCTCGGCATGCCGCTCACCCTGCGCATCGCTCCGGAGCTTTTCCTCAAGCGCCTCCTCGTCGGCGGCTTCACCAAGGTCTTCGAACTCAACCGCAACTTCCGCAACGAAGGCATCTCCCGCCGCCACAATCCCGAGTTCACCATGCTGGAGGCCTACCAGGCCTTTGCCGACTTCGAGATCATGGCCGAGCTCGTCGAAAGCCTCGTCTGCCACCTCGCGGAAACCTTCTGCGGCGGCCTGACGATCGACCACAAGGACGAGGAAGGAAATGTCCTCCGCACCATCGACCTCAACCGCCCCTGGAAGCGCGGTGATTATCACGAACTCATCGCCGAAGCCGCCGGAGCGGATTTCTTCGACCTCACCTCCGAAGGCCGTCGTGCCCGCTGCACCGAACTCGGCGTCCAGATTTCCCCGCAGATGGAGGATCACGAGGTCGTCCAGCAAGTCTTCGAAAAGCTCGTCGAGGAAAAGTCCTTCAATCCCTGCTTCGTCACCCGCGTCTCCAGCGCCCTCGTCCCGCTCGCCAAGCTCACGCCCGGCGGCAAGACCGTCGAGGTTTACGAACTCATCATCAACGGCCAGGAAATCTCTCCCGGCTACTCCGAGCTCAACGACCCCGACGTCCAGCGCGACCGCCTCGAGCACCAGTCCGGCGACGAAACCCAGAAGGTTGACTACGACTTCATCGAGACCCTCGAACACGGCATGCCCCCCGCCGGCGGCATCGGCATCGGCATCGACCGTCTCATCATGATGCTCACCGGTGCCCCCACCATCCGCGACGTCGTGCTCTTCCCGCTGCTGAAGCGGAAGGATTGAGGGGCTCGCGGCGGATACCGCCTGCGAGACTCTGGGCGTGGCTAATCCCCCTACATCGTCATTTTGGAGCTAAATTGTAAAAATAAGACTATTTAATGATGCTTAAACTTGCATTTTAATCAAACCGAGGTGAGTTTGGCGACGTGCTCCAGATTTCCCAAGCCGATGTGGACCGTCGTTTGTCGTTCGACAATCCTTGGTGGACGGCTGGGGGCGACGTGGATCCTGGTTTCAGGGACTTGCCCCACCGCAGCTACCTCCCATCCTTCCTCAGTCTGGTCAGAAACCGGCAGATTCGTCGGGCGATCATCCTGATGGGGCCACGGCGCGTGGGGAAGACAGTGATGCTCCAACAAACCATCCGCGACCTGCTCCAATCGGGCGTTTCCGGCAGCCGGATCCTTTTCCTGTCGCTTGAAACCCCAATCTACACGGATCGACCACTGGACGACTTTGTGAGGAGGTTCTGCGACCGCTTTGAGCATGATCGGGAATCTCCGCTGACCTTCTTTTTCGATGAGATCCAGTATCTCAAGGATTGGGAAATCCACCTGAAGTCGCTCGTCGACAGTTATCCGGCCTACCGATTCGTGGTTTCCGGTTCCGCAGCGGCCGCACTCAGACTTGCCAGTCGCGAATCGGGAGCAGGCCGGTTCACCGACTTCCTGCTGCCTCCTTTGACCTTTGCCGAGTATCTGGCCTTTGTTGGAAAGGAGAGCTCGTTGATCCGCCTGCGTGAGGGATTTGATCCTCCGGTGGCGACTCCAGACATCGAGTCGCTGAACCGGGAGTTTCTCCATTACCTAAATCACGGTGGTTACCCTGAGGCGGTTTTCAATGCCACCGTCCGGGGAGACAGCGGGCGCTTCATCAAGAGCGACATCATCGACAAGGTCCTGCTTCGTGACCTGCCGCAAATTTATGGGATCCGCGACATCCAAGAGCTGAACCGGCTTTTCATGACCCTGGCCTACAACACCGGGAACGAGGTCAGTCTTGAGGAACTAGCCCAATCCTCGGGAGTCTCCAAGACCACCCTCGTTCGCTACCTTGAATACCTAGAGGCCGCGTTCCTCATCCGTCGGGTCCGCCGGATCGATCAGAGTGCCCGCCATTTCCAGCGCGCCACTTCGTTCAAGGTCTATCTCACGAATCCATCGATGCGCGCCGCGCTGTTCGGCACGGCCGAGGAAACTGATGCCGCCATGGGAGCCCTCGCGGAGACGGCCTACTTCGCCCAGTGGTTCCACCTGCCGGACCTGATGGACAACCTTTACTACGCCCGCTGGAGCAACGGTGAGATTGATCTGGTGACGCTCGATCCAAAAACCCAGAAGCCCGCCAATGCGATTGAAATCAAATGGTCGGATCGCCCCGAGACGGATCCGAAACTTTTGCGCCACTTGAGCGCATTCAAGTCAACCAACCCTGGGCTATCTGACTGCGAGGTGACGACGCGTACCTTTTCTGGCAAACGCACTCTTTCAGACGGATTGATCGTCAGGATGATGCCCACCGCACTAGCAGTCTATCGGATTGGAAAATTTCAACTCGCATGGCATCAATTCAGATTGACCGAGAACCACCGAACAGAAGCCGGATGAGTCTCACCTCAGCTTCCGCTTCTTCGGATTCCGGCTCTTGCCGCCGAAGACGACTTCCTTGATTTCGAAGGCCTCCGGATCGTATTCGCCGCGATACCAGCCGATCTGGCCGTTCATGGCTTCGAGGTACTGGAAGACTCCACCGAAGTCCTCCGGCGGACAGGCGCGCGCGCCACCGATCATGACCGGACCCTCGACATCGCTGTCCTCCTTCGATTCGAAGACGACCTCATGGATCCAGTCCTCGGCGAAATCGTAGCGGTAAAGCATGCGCAGCGGCAGGCGCTTTTTCCCGATATACTCGGCTAGGGTGATGCCGAGTTCGTCCTGGAATTCCCCTCCAGCCGGAACCTGATCCGCCAGTCCCACGGGGCCGATCACGTCGGTGAGGCGCTTGCCCTTACCATGCCGGAACTCATGCGGGTGCTTGTTTTCCCAGCCCATCGCATCCTGGATCGCATTGTTCAACTGGAGGAAATTGAACGAGGCAGGCACGGAAAATTTACGCCAGATCTGCGGGTTGATCTGGTAGAGGAAGACCTTGATGACGACTCGCGTGGCACTCACAGCGCGGAGAGTAAAGAGGGGAAGCACTAAATTTTAAGCACTAAATTCAAAACGGAAGAGACAGAGCCATTCGTGTCCATTCTCTTCATTCGTGGTGAAACTCTTCATTTCATCAGCCGCTTCGCCGTGAACCAAAGCAGGGCGGGGACGATGAAGCTGAGGGAAATCGCCAGGCCGGGGGTGTCGTGGCCGCTGGCTCCAATCCAGGCGAAGGTGAAGCCCAGCGGAACGCAGCCGCAGACCAGCGAGACACAAAAGCGCCCGAAGGGCATGCGCACCAGCCCGGCGGTGACCGCGACGGCTTCCGGCAGGATCGGCAGGGAACGGGAAAGCGCGACCATCCAACCGCCGCCCTTGGTAAAGAGACGCTGGCCTTTTTCAAAATCCGCATCACCGAGGAAACGTCGTGCCGTCTTCTCGTTGAGGATCCGACCGAGCCCATAGCCCGCCAATCCGGCTACGAGCGTGCCGGCGGTGGCGAAGAGTCCGCCCAGCAGCGGCCCATAAGCATAGCCGAGGGCCGACATCACCACCGTCCCGGGCACCGGCATCAGGATGTCCACGATCAGCAGGCCCACGCCGCCTAGACCGCCCCAGAGGGGTTGCGACTGCATCCACGCCACCGTGCCATCGAAGCCGAATTTCGAGTCAAAACCTCCCCCCCAGAGGCCCCAGGTGAGGAGCGTCAGGATGGCGAAGCCGATGAAGAACCAGAGAACCCGCACAGGCGAATGATGGCCTTCCATTTGACGGCGGCAAGTTCCGGTGCGCGGAATGGGACATGGATCGATCCGTGAGCGTCATCACCGCCAGTGGCGAACAGAAGCTGGACCACGTCGCCGTGGAGGAACCGCTGCAGATCACCATCGACGGCCATCCGGTGGCGGTCCTGATGCGCACGCCGGGCGAGGACGAGGCGCTGGTGACGGGCTTTCTGAAAACGGAAGGCATCATCCGGTCCAAAGCAGACATCCGGAAGCTCGCGATCGAAGCCAATCACGCTCTTGTCTTTCTAACAGACGAGGTCATCTGGGACGTCACCCGCCTTTCCCGCAACCTCTTCAGCGCCTCCTCCTGCGGCATCTGTGGAAAGGCCACGATCGACGCCGTGATGGGCGAACTAGTGGCCCTCAACAACGGGCCGATGTTTGATCGCAGCGTGTTGCTCGCCGCGCCGGACCTGCTGCGCGAAAGACAGATCACCTTCAACTCCACCGGCGGCCTGCATGCTTGTGGACTCTTCAGCCGCAGCGGCGAACTGCTGGCGATCCACGAGGACGTCGGCAGACACAACGCCGTGGACAAGGTCATCGGTCGCGCCTTGCTGGATGAACTCGATCCAACAGAATGCTTCCTGCTTGTCTCCGGTCGCGTCTCGTTCGAGGTCATCCAAAAGGCGCTTGCCGCCGATATTCCCCTCGTCGCGGCGATCTCCGCACCATCATCGCTGGCGGTCGAGTTCGCTTTGCAATCCAATCAAACCCTCGTCGCCTTCCTCCGGCCACCAGGGTTCAAGGTCTTCAGCGGATCAACCCGGCTCGATTGGGGTTGATCACGGCATTCCTTCCCTTCGCGATCATTCGACACGGACGGCGAGACGGTAGAACCGGAGCGGCGCGGTGGTGGGCAGGGTCATGGAAACAGCTTGGTCGGCTCCGAGGATGTTCTCGGTAGCTGCGGCACCGGTGAGGATGGAGTGGCCGGTCACGGGCGACCAGGCGCCGCCAGGGCTGGCGCTGCTTTCGACCGTGTAGTTCCGCGTGAGGCCGGCGTATCCCGTGCCGCTTGCACGGCGGGCGACGAAGATGAGGGTGAGCTGGCCCCCCGAAGTCGGTGCGATGGCGAGCGGTGATTGACTGAAGCTGCGAGGATCGGTCCCCAGGACGTATTCAGACCGATTGCTCAGGCCATCACCGTCGGCGTCTGCGGTGTCGTCCGCGAGTCCACCGGTAATTTCAGCAATGTTGAAATGATCGGTCCGCCAGTCAGTGATCGACTGCGCCGCGATGACAAGCGTGCCGCTGGCGCTGCCGTCATAATTGATGTCGGTGATGGTGCCAATCACGGCGTAGCTGCCGACGGCAGTGGGTGCGGTGGTGGAGCCGTTGTAGGTGAAGTCCACCGTTTTTCCGGTTGGATCGGTGACGGCGGTCGCGCTACGTGGCAAGCCGTTGTAGGTTTGCGCGAGATTGCCGAGGGTGAGGGTAGCGGCGGCTTTGGAAATCACGAGCGTGCCGCTCTCGCTGCCGTCATAATTGATGTCGGTGATGGTGCCAATCACGGCGTAGCTGCCAGCGGCGGTGGGCGCGGTGGTGGAGCCGTTGTAGGTGAAGTCCACCGTTTTTCCGGTTGGATCGGTGACGGCGGT
>JANOKL010000221.1:0-10855 GCA_031419215.1 Luteolibacter sp.
GAATTCATCCAGTTCCATCCAACCTGTCTCTACAATCCAGCCGCCACCGGACCGGAGGCCCGCTCATTTCTCGTCAGCGAGGCCGTGCGAGGTGAAGGCGGCATCCTCATCAACAACAAGGGCGAGGACTTCACCCGCAAGATCGACCCGCGAGGCTCGCTGGCCCCGCGCGACATCGTGGCCCGTGCCATCGACCGCGAGCTGAAGCGGACCGGCGCGCCCTGCGTCTACCTCAACGTCACGCACAAGCCGAAGGGCTTCATGAAGGAGCGCTTTCCGTTCATCTACGAGAACCTGCTCAAGTTCGGCATCGACTGTGAAACCCAGCCGATCCCGGTCGTTCCAGCTGCCCATTACCAATGCGGCGGCGTGGTCACCGATGTGGATGGAAAGACCAGCGTGCGCGGGCTTTACGCCATCGGCGAGGTCGCCTGCACCGGGCTACACGGCGCGAACCGCCTGGCCTCGAACTCGCTGCTCGAGGGCAACGTCATCGCCCGCCGCGCCATCGAGCAGATGCTGCATTTCTACTCGACCGAGAAGGCCCAGGAAACGGTCCCGCCGATCCCGGAGTGGGAGCATGGCGACACCGCCGAGCCGGATGAACTCGTCGTCATCTACCACAACTGGGACGAAATCCGCCGTCTGATGTGGGACTACGTTTCGATTGTTAGAACGGAAAACCGCCTGCGTCGCGCCGCCACCCGCCTGCGGAATCTCAGCAAGGAAGTCCGTGAATTCTACTGGGGCCATCGGGTCAATGCCGACATCCTCGAACTGCGCAATCTGGTGACCGTGGCCTCACTGATCGTCGAGTGCGCCATCCGTCGGAAAGAGTCACGCGGGCTGCATTTCACGCTCGATCATCCGGAGTCCGCCGAGCGGGCGAAACACGATACCGTGCTGCGCAAGTTCTGACTCTGATGGTCAGGGGCCGCATCATCATAAACGGATCCAAATCATCAGCAGTTGTTGCAATTGAGGTATTTGCGAATTCAGATTGAATCCATCTCCTTTATTTTCAACGCATTGCGATTTAATCGAGAGTTACGATCTCCTGACCAAAAGTTAGGCTTGAGGTCCTGAGCAGAGGCCGTCTTTCTCGTGCCCTCCCCTCCCCCCATGAAAACGTTGAAACTGCTGCTTGGCGTGGCAGCTATCGCGGCGGCCTTCGCGGCTGCTAGCGCTCGCGCCCAATCGTTGCCAGCGACACTGAATGGACTCGGTCCCCAGTTGCTGATCTCTGGCACCTTCAATGGCGTCGACTACACAACCCAGAATGCCGGTATCCTGGAGTTCGATTTCGGAGACGCCTTCTGCGTGGATGCGAGCCAAGGCATCGGATTTCCCGAGAGCCTCGTTTACGACATTCAAGATCCAACGACGCTGAGCGGACACGCCACCATTTCCAAACTCGTCGGCGGCTACCTCGCCTCCGGGCAGACCAATCTGGACGCTGCTGCGGTGCAGTGGGCGATCTGGGAAGTGATCCAGGACGGCACTGGCGGTTCGCTTTCGACCGGCTCCGTGCGGGTGGAAGATGTAGCCGTATCCGCTCTGGCGGACACCTATCTTTCCCAAGTCGACACGTTCACCGCGACGCCTCTGACCTACCTCACAAATCCAACCCGCCAGGATGTTGTCACCTGGGGAATGGTGCCTGAGCCCGGATCGCTGACTCTCGTCGGACTTTCCGCTCTGGCCTTGCTGCGCAGGCGCCGCTGATCCCAGCGGGAGTCACCTCCAGGTGGACCTTTTCCTTGCACTGAGGCCTCAAATCCTGAGAATAAGGGCACACTTCGGCATTGTCTCAGGAAATGCCGGGTGGGAGATCCTCCCGAATGTCCGCGCCGTCCTCCATTCCAGTCGCGATCCTGCCGCTGTTGCTTCTCGCGACAGACTACCTCGTCGCGCAAAGCACGGATGGCGCGACGGGAACTCCGCGCGTGGTGATTCCAACGGGCAACCGTTCAACCGCACCCACCCGCCCGGTCGACCCAGCATCACGGGTGCTTTACCCTTGGCGCACCAATGTGACCTGCACGGTGTTCTGGATTGGTGAGTCTCCCACCGACCGGAATCCGACGCCGAACTACAAGTCCTCGTGGGACCAGTCGTGGACGAGCAATTTCGGAGGCTTCGACGATCCGACTCCCGAATGCCGGGTCGCGGATTTCCGGGGGGGCGATTTCCGTCCGAAGTCATTTTCTCCGAAGCTCAATCCCTTCTACATCGCGCTGCCCTATAACGATCTGCAGGGCTATGGATCCCACAAGCCGGAAGCTGCGCGAGTCATCCCGTGGTTCAGCCGGATCAAGCCCGAACCCGGAAAAACCGTCTGCAAGGGCCGTTGGCTCCAGATCTTCTGCAACGGCCGGAGCTGCTATGCCCAGTGGGAGGACTGCGGGCCATGGGTGACCGACGATTGGGAATACGTGTTCGGAAACAAGCCGCCGAAGAACCAGTCGAACCAGGCTGCCGGTATCGACATCTCGCCGGCGATTCGTGATTATCTCGCGGTCACCTCCGGTCAGAAAGTCCACTGGCGGTTTGTCGAGGCCGGCCAGGTGCCCCACGGTCCGTGGAAGAAGTATGGCCAGGAAGGAGCCGTCGATCCGAACACGGAAGCTCAGCGCAAGTATCTCGAATACCTCCGGAAACTGCGCGACGAGGAGTTCCTGAAAAAGCCGCTGCCGCACTGAGGGGAAGTAGGAAGTAGGAAGTGGTCAGTGTTCAGTTTCAAGGAGCGCGGTCGAAACCTGCGGCACCGGTCCGATCGTGCCGCCAAGAACCAGCCTTGCGCGGATGTGGGGACGGCGATCATTCTTTCCGTGACTCATCTGGTTGGCCCAAGAGACCACACGATTGACCACCGCACTGCGGTTCCAGGCGATGTGAGTGACATGGGGGCGATACCATTCAAAGTCTGGAGAGGAGTCGGTGCAGGCCAGCGAAACGTTTTGTGGGGCGGAGATTTCCAGCCGTGCTAGATGCTGGACCACGGCCGGAAAAATCTGGGTGTCGCCCACGATCAGGGCTGTTGGCGGCGTGTGGCGGAACAGAGAGTCGAGGCTTTGCCCAAGCGCGTCCGGATCATTTCCCCAGTCAGGGAGGTTGTAGGAGCCGGTGCGGATGCCATGGGCCTCGAGGCGGGCCAGATACTTCAGTTCGATCGTCCCGAGAGTCGGCATTCTCCGGTCTTCCCTCGTCAACATCACGATGCGCGTGTGGCCCAAGCCGACAAGCCGATCAACCAGCTCCAGTAGCGCATTCGTTTTTTCCGGTGCGGCGCTGGCGATGGAAATCCGGGACGCGCGTCCGAAAAGCGCGAACGCAGGCAGCGCTTGGGTGGCGAACCACTCCAGAATCTCCTTGGATCCGGCTACCACCACCCAGGCATCAGCCTCCGTTTTCGCGACGAAGCGGGCGACCCGGTTCTCGTCCATGCCCAGGTCTTCCAGAGTCTTGGTGGCGAAACCCGCCCTATGTCCCGCTGCTTCCAAGCGGTGGATGATTTTCACGAGATAACCGGTGTGCAGGTCGCTTCTCTCGTACGCTAGAAACATGATGCGTCGCGACACCGGAAGTGCGGGCATGTCCCGGATGCTCCGTTCCCGGCCCGGGCCACGCGTTTTCAGCAGGCCCTCCCGTTCAAGCATTGCCAGCGCCGCCTTCGCTGTCTTGTGGTTGACCCCGAGTTCCGCCGCCAAACGGTTGCGACCCGGCATGGTTCCTTGCCAGCGACCTTGGTGCAATCCATCCCTCAGCGCCTGCGCCACCTGTTCGGCGACAGATGAAAAACCTTGTTTCACCAGCAAAAAATGACCCCGTCGGGGTCAGGCTGTCGAATAGAATCCACTTGAAAGGCATTCCGCGTTGGCAATCATTCTGTCCTCAGGTGGTCAGTTTCGGGAATTTTTTCCATTAGCGCAAACAAACGAACAATGATGAAGATGAAATCCACCTCCCGCCTCGCTTTGCCGCTTGCCTGCGCCGCCGCTGCATTGCTCGCTTCCTCATCCGTCCACGCCGGACAGATCTGGGACGGCAGCGGTGGCGACAACAACTGGAACACCGCTGCCAACTGGGATGGCGATGTTCTTCCCGCATTCACCAATGCCGTCACGTTCACCGGCAACACCCGGACTGGAGCGGTCAACAACCTGACTGCTGATTCCGTCATCGGCGGGATCAACCTCACCAACAACGGCACTTCCGGTAGAACGAATGCCTTCACCCTCTCAGCTGCTAGGATCACTCTCGGTGGCGACATCACCACAACAGCTTCCTCATCCGCGATCACCGACACCATCAGTCTCGCGATGATTCTCGATGGCAGCCGGGCTGTCGCCACCACCACCAATCACAGCCTCATCGTCGGCGGCGTCGTCAGCGAAACCGGTGGCGCACAGAACCTCACCAAAAATGGCCCGGGCACACTGCGCTTCGACAGCATCAACACCTACAGCGGCAGCAGCACGATCAACGCGGGAACCGTGGAGGTGAGGGCGGGAACCGCAGGCGGCAGCGCAGTATGGGGCGCGGGTCCCATCACGCTCAACCAAGGCACGACACTCTATTTCAACCCATCCAACCAGGCGATTCAGAACACGCCCGGATTCTCGGTTCCAGGGCCCACTACGCTGAGTGGCGGCGCAGGCACCGCCAACATCAGGTTTTCGGGCAATGACAACAAGTTCGCCTTGAGCGGCGGCGTGACCGGCCAAGCGGGTGTCGCTCAAACACTGGCGATCACCCAAGGCGCCAGCATCAATGGCGGTGATCGGGAAAACATCCTGTTTACCGGAGCAATCGCGAACGGAAGTGGCGGCACCTTGGGAGTCAGTGTCGATTTCGCAGGTGGTTCTTCAAGCGGTCAGAGCGCATTCGTGAACCTCAGAGGACAAAACACCTTCACGGGCAACCTCGCCATCACGAACAGCAAGGGTTTGAATGCAGGGAGTCCTAATGTTGGCGCGTGGCTGACCATCGGTGGTGAGAGATACAATGGATTCTCAGCGCCCACTACTGCAACAGTCGGAAACGGCTTCCTAGGCGCTGGCGCCGATTACTCGGGAAATATTTCCATCTCCAACGGCAGCGGTGGCTTGACCACGCTCGGTTTCCTCACCACGGCGAACCAGATCCTGCGGGGTGTCATTTCAGGCACGGGTTCAATTCATCAGGGGGGCAGCGGCTCGCTGACGCTCACCAACGCCAACACCTACACTGGCACCACCACCGTAAACGCCGGAACCGTTGTGCTGGCCAGTGGTGGCTCGTTGAGCTTCGTCATCACCGACACCACAAACAACAGGATCACCGGCGCGGGAACCGCCAACTTGAACGGCACCTTCAACCTCAACACATCGGCGGTCACCGTGACCAGTGGCACTTGGACGCTGGTCAACACCACCACGAAGACATTCGGCGCCACTTTCGGCCTGACAGACTTTACCGGCCCCGTCGGAAATATTTATACCAAAAGCTCCGCCGGGCAAACTTGGACCTTCAACAAGTCCACCGGCGTGCTGACGCTTTCCTCCAACGCGGTCATCACCGCTTTCGGCATCCCCGGCTCCACCGGCGTGATCAACCAAAGCACCAAAACCATCGCTTTAACCGTTCCTTACACGCCATGGGGTGTCTCCGGTCTCGCGTCCCTCGCGCCGACCTTCACCCTGACCTCCGGCACCTGCAATCAGCCCAGCGCTTCGCCTCCCTCGCCGACCTTCGCCTCCGCGAACCCCGCCACCTACACCGTCACCGATGGTGCCACCGTCAACACCTACGCCGTCACTGTCAGCGTCACGTCGCCAAGCGCGGCCTGCGCGATGCTGACCAGCAACTTCGGTGCGCTCGGCCTCGCGGCGATCGACGAAACCGCAGGCACTGTCGTTCTGACCGTGCCGCCCAGCCAGTCCGTGACCTCGCTGGCCCCCACGTTCACCCCCTCCGCCAACGCGTCCATCAACCCCGCGTCCGGCAGCACCCAGAATTTCACCAATCCGGTCGTCTATCGGGTCACCGCGGAAAACGGCTCGACCTTCAAGGACTACACCGTTTCCGTCCAGACCTTCGCGGCGTGGGCGAATTCGGGATCGATGTTCATCCTGACCACTCCCGTCGGAGCCAACCTGCCGGGCGGCGCTTCCGTCAGCAACTTCCCGCTGCTCGTCCGTTTCAACTCTGGAAACTTCAACTTCGCCCAGGCGCAGAGCGACGGCCGCGACCTCCGCTTCACCACCGCCGCCGGTGCCGCGCTTCCCTATCAGATCGAGCAGTGGGACCCTGTCGGTGGCAAAGGCGCCGTGTGGGTCAGAATCCCCACCATCACCGGCAACTCGACCCAGGAAATCATCATGTATTGGGGCAAGAGCGGTGTGGCTCCCGCATCCAGCGGCTCCAGCGTGTTCAACTCGGCTAACGGCTACGCCAGTGTCCTGCACCTGGGCGACACTCTAACTGATGAGATCGGAACGACCACTCCGTCCAACGTCAGCAGCACCGCCACCAATGGCCTGATCGGCAGAGGCCGCACCCTCGCTTCCGGCCAGGGCATCCAGTGTGGCACCGCCATCACCGGCCTGCCCACCGGCTCGGGTCCGTTCTCTACCGGAGTCTGGATCCGCAGCGCGACCTCAGGGACCGATATCCTCGGATGGGGCCTCCAGCAGTCTTCGCAAAAGAAGGTCGTCATGCAGTTGAACAGCCCCCCGCGCATCAATCTGGATTGCTGGTTCGGCGGTGCCAACGTCACCGGCTCCGCCAGCGTTCCCCTCTCGGAATGGACCTATGTCGTCCACACCTTCCAAAGCTCCGGCACCAGGCTTTATGTGAACGGGGCGCTCGATGCATCGAACAACGGCGGCACCATGCAGCTTCAGAGCCCCTCCCGCTATGACCTCGGCGGTTGGTCGGGAACCTACAACTTCGTCGGCGATATGGACGAGGCGCGCATCTCCAATGTCGTACGCTCCGCCGATTGGGTGAAACTCGAATACGAAAACCAAAAACCGCAGCAAACCCTCGTCGGCGGCATCGTGCCGCCCGGTTCGGATTTCTCCGTCTCGCCCACCTCGGTGACGATGAACGAAAGCACGGGCACCACCCTCACCGCCCAGGCCGGCGGGGCGCAAAAGACTTACTGGATCTACAAGAAAAACGCCCAGGAATCCGTGCTCGCCACCGACCAGCTCTCGCTGACCTACACTGCTCCCCGTCTATCAGCAAATGACTCGGCCACCATCCAGTTCAAGGCCGTCTTCGCAGGCGGCACCCAGACCATCGACGTGCCGCTCACCGTGCTCGACACCGTGCCGGAGCCCGTGTTCACCCTCGTCCCCTCGACGACTCAGTGGGACGGTCGTCAATCAATGACCGTCACCGCCAACGTCACCAACCTCGCCGCCATGCAGTCCGCCGGTTTCGGCACGCTCATTTACAAATGGTCCGTCAGCGGCGTGGCCGTGATCAACCAGGCAACCAATGGCACGCTCACCCTCACCCGCTCGCAAGGCAGCGGTCCGATGACTGTCGCTCTCACCGTCGATAACGGCGGAGCACCCGTCACTAACAGCGTCGTCATCACGGTTCAGGAGCCGGCCAGCGACGCGTGGGTGCAGCGCACGCCCGATGCCAACGAGAAGCCGTTGGACAAACAATTCTTCGCCCGCGATCCGGGTACCGGTCTGGGCACGGTCCATTACCGGGGCACCCAAGCCGGAGCCACCGAAGTTTACCTCAAGGTTTACACCACGGACACCGGCTCGGACGTGCTCTACGCCACGCACTATCAGACGCTGGTCGGCGGCGCATATTCCTTCGCCGCACCGATCGCCGCGGGCAAAACAACTTACAAAGTAACCTACGGCACGACCAGCGGAGTCGACGATTCCGCGCCGCTCGCCACCGTGACCGACCTCATCTGCGGCGATGCCTTCATCATCGAAGGACAATCCAATGCCCTTGCCACCGACAACTCCGCACCCAACGACACGACCACCACCAACAAGTGGATTCGAACCTACGGACTCACCTCCGGCTGGGGTTATGCCATCAGCAAAGGCAATGACCGGCAACTCGGCCTCTGGGGATGGTATCTCGCGAACCGCCTGGTCCTCAACAACAACATGCCCGTCTGCATCATCAATGGCGCGGCTGGCGGCACCCGCATCGATCAACACCGCCCGAATCCCGCAGGCCGCACTTTGCCCGGAACCGGCAACGTCTATTCGATCTACGCCAACCTCTACAATCGGGTGATCGGAGCCAAACTCAGCCACGGCATCCGCGGCCTTCTCTGGCACCAGGGCGAACAAAACCAGGGCTCCGGCGGCATCGATCCCGACTACGACTACAAGTTCTATCAGCAATACTTCGTGGATATTTCCGCCGCCTGGAAACAGGACTTCCCGAACCTCCGCAACTACTACTTCTTCCAGATCTGGCCGGCAGCCTGCGGCGATCAATCGCGCAACGACCAACTGCGCGAAGTCCAGCGGACGCTGTCACATCTTTACTCCAACATGAAGATGATGAGCACGCACGGCATCGTGCCGGGATCGAGCTGCCACTACGAACCGGCGGGCTATCAGGAGTTTTCCGACCTGATCGGGCCACTGGTGGAGCAGGATGTGTACGGCACCAATCCGTCCGGCACCTACAGCGCGCCTAATCTCCAGCAGGCGTATTTCACCACCCCGGCGAAAAACGAGATCGCACTCGTTTTCGACCAGAACGTCGCCTGGAATCCGGGTGCGCCGACGATGCTGTTTCTTGCCAACGCGAGTGGAGCAGCATCCGGCACGGTCTCCTCCGGCAGCGCCACCGGCACCACGATCAAACTGCAGGTTTCCGGAGCCACATCCGCCGCCACCATCACCTACCTCAAAGGACTCGTTTCGTGGCAGCAGGCGAACCTTCTGGTTGGCACCAACAACGGAATCGCGACGCTGACCTTCGCAGATGTGCCCATCGCAGCGCTCCCTCCCTACGAATCATGGGCCGCCAACCTAGCGCAGGGACTAAGCGTCGGCGTCAACGCCGGGCCGAACGATGACCCCGACCGCGATGGCATCGTCAATCTGTTGGAATTTACGCTGGCCGGCGCGCCGATGATGTCCGGACAGGCAATCCTGCCCGAACTCACTCAATCCAGCGGTGGAGTCTGGTCATTCGAATACGATCGCAGTGATCTGTCGCTTCCTCCGACTACTACCCAGACTGTGGAATATGGCGACAATCTAACCGGTTGGACATCGGTCGCCATTCCAGTGGCCAGCTCCGGCATCGTAACAATCACGCCCGGCACCCCGACAGACCACGTGAAAGTCACCCTCGCCAATCCGGGGAACAAAGTCTTTGTTCGCCTCAAAGTCTTGGTTCCGTGATCTGCCTGTGGAGCGTCTTTCCAAAATGCTTGAACCTCATTGATGCTGCACGGGTTCCATCCTGCCGCGCCGTTTTCGGAATTTTCACAGTCAGGAATCATGATGCTGGAGTCAAAGCTTCCAATCCATCATGAAGAAGGGGCAGACGTTTTATTAGAATAGCAGGACATCATGAAACACCTCACCGCGATCTTAACCACCACGCTTCTTACCGTCATCGGCGCCGAAGCGAAGCCCCTCAAGGTCTTCATTCTCGCCGGCCAGTCGAACATGGAGGGACCGGCGAGCATCAGCACCTTCGACTACATCGGTGATGACCCAGCCACCGCACCGTTGCTCAAAATGATGCGCGGATCCGATGGCAAGCCCGCCACTTGCGAAGGCGTGTCGATTTCCTATCTCACGGGTGCCGGTGAGAAAAATTTCACCCTCAACGGCAAGCTCACCGCAGGCTACGGCTCGATGTGGGGAGCTGACCCAACCAAGCCCAGCGACAAGATCGGCCCGGAGTTCACCTTCGGCTTGGTGATGGACAAGGCCTTCGATGAACCGGTGCTCATCATCAAGGCGGCGTGGGGCGGCAAGAGCCTGCACACCGATTTTCGCCCACCAAGCGCCGGGCCTTACGTGATGCCAAAGGAAACCCAGGATGTTTGGGACAAGCATCCGCAGGGAGCCCACGGAATTCCCAAGGCCGAGGATCGGCCGAAATGGAACGCCGAGAAGGTCGCAGCCACAGGGGTCTACTACCGGCTGATGATGGAGCATGTGAAAAAGGTCCTGTCCGACCCGAAGCAAGTCATGCCGGACTATGATGCCGCGCAGGGTTACGAAATCGCCGGATTTTCCTGGCTCCAAGGCTTCAACGACATGGTCGATGGCCAGGTTTACCCAAAGCACGACAAGCCAGATCGCTACGCCATGTATTCCGAGCTGCTCGTGCAATTCATCCGCGATGTCCGGAAGGATTTGAATGTTCCAAAGATGCCCTTCGTCATCGGCGTCATGGGTGTGGGTGGACTCAAGGATCAATCCTCCAGCATGGTCGCATTCCGCCAGGCGATGGCCGCACCTGCGGAAATGCCCGAGTTCAAGGGCAGCGTCGTCGCCGTGCAGACCGCGCCGTTCTGGTCGGATGAACTCGGTGCCATCGACGCGAAGCGCGCCCAGATCAGCCAGATGAACCATTTCCTGAATTCGAATCACAAAGACCACGCGAACTCTGACGGAAAAATGACTCCGGAGCAAAAGAAGGAAACCCTCAAGAAATACGAAGCCGAACTCATCAGCCCAGCCGAACTCGCCTTGTGGAAGCGCGGTGCATCGAATGCCGGCTATCACTACCTCGGCTGCGCCAAGACCTTCGCGCTCATGGGCAAGCACTTCGCCGAGGCGAACATCGGGATGATGAAGAAATAATAAAAATAGTCCGGCAAATGGCGGGTTGACTGGCGACGACTAGG
>JANOKL010000222.1:0-11790 GCA_031419215.1 Luteolibacter sp.
GCTCGCGGGCGGAGGAAGTCATCTTGTCGAGATGCCTGCTGGTTTTCGACGGATCGTGATCGAGCGTCTGTTTGGCGAGGGAGGCGGTGAGGTTGAGCACGGTGACACGGGTGCCGAGGTCGTCGTGCATGTCACGGGCGATGCGGCTGCGGTCCTGTTCGAGGGCGTTCTGAAACTCCAGGCGCTCCAGCTTGCGCCTGGCCCGTTGACGGAGGCCTGCGACGGCAAGCAGAGCCGTTAGAGAAATGATCCCTCCGACGGCAGTGGGCAGGAACCAGGGTTGATCGTAAATGCCAGGGCGGATCTCCACCTTGATCTCGATGTTGTCAGGTGAGGAGGTGCTGTCTCCGGAAGCACCGATCGCGCGGAAGACATAGTTTCCCGGCGGAACATTGATGTAAGTGGCCCGGTGGGTGCTGCCGCCGATCACGTTGAAGGCCTCCATCCAGGAAAGGACCAGCGTTTTTCCCGTGAGGTCCTCGGGCAATGGCTGCTGCGAACTCCATTCGCCATGGTTGCTCTGATCACCATCGACGAGTCCTAGTGCGGGAGCGGATCGGCTGGTGATCAATCTGGCGATCGCTGCATCCGTACCGCCTCGCCGCCAGCCGTTGGGGACACCGGCGGGCGAGCCGAAGTTTTCCCCGATGGAGAAATCCCCGTTCGACCAGAGTAGCTCCGGAGTAGCGCCCGCGTCGGTCAGCGAAAGATTGTCGATCTCGAAAAGCCCGGTCGTGTCCGGAGAACCCGAGCTGAGGATCAGGCGCAGAGCCTTGGCTCCCTGGGGGATGAAGATCGGCTCACGGCGCTGAACCATGGCGGCTTCCTCAAGCCCGGTTTCCCAATCGAGGCTACGGCCCAGGGCGGCGAACTGGGTTTGGGAAAGCACCTCGTCTTCATCACCAATGACCTGGCAGATCAGTGACATGCCGCGGGCGGTTTCCTGCCAACGCTCATCCACGCCCTCGAGCTGACAGCGCAGGGTGGAGGGACCTGTTAGAAGGTCGACGGGATAGCCGAAGTCGAAATCCAGCCGGTGCAATCCCGACTTCAGGCTGAGCTCATGATTGAGCGGAATGATCTGCGCCCGGTTGTCGACGAGAATCCCGGTCAGCGTGAGGGGGCTTCGCGTGGGTTGTGTGGGCGGGACGCTTTGATTCATCGCGCTCTGGCGAAGCGCGGCAGGGACGAAAAAGAAGTCGGTGGGATCACGCGCCATATCGCTGATGCGGACCTCGTCGATGATGCCGGGAAAGGGTTCGGCTTCGGCATTGCCATCGAAGGCACGTGCCTCGTTGCCGACGGCGAAATCTCCGAGCACTCCATTGAGATCATTGGACAAGGTGCCGCTTCCGATCAGGTTCGCGACACGCGGAGGACCGTCGAGCCGCGTCCAGTAAAGCTTGAGGTTGTTGGTGCTGCCCGCGTTGCCGTCGTAGGTCACTGCGACGTGAAACCAGTGTTGGGCGTTGATCGCGTTTGGGCCGCTGGTGGGGATTGTCGCAAGGGCACCACCGGCCGTTCCGGAGTGGGGCAGGGGGATGAAGGCGAGGAAGCCATCGCGCTCGATCCGGAAATTGAAAATCCGGTCCGCGCTGTCGCCATCCATCGTGATCAGCCCGAGTCCGATGCCGCCTGCTGCCGAGGGCAGCACGTCCAGCTTCACGATCGCCTCGTAGGTGAAGGCACCGGATTGTCCGAAATGCGGAAACGGATTCGGGACATTGTCGACGTGGCTGTTGTGCAAGGTCGGTGCGGCCAGCAGGATGCCGCCCATCAGGTCAGATTGCCGGAGAGTGCCGCCGACATTGAAATGAAACGAGATTCCGGTTCCCATTCCGCGCAAAGAGGTGACATCAGGCGCGGCGAGATTCAGGAGCCCCTGCATCGGAGTTTGGGAAATGCCGGAGTCGAGGAATGGCGGCCCTTTTTCGTCGAGGTGCCAGAGATGAAGCGTGTGCTCGTCCTTTTCGTAGGACTGATAGCTGACCTCATTCGACTGTCCCAGCCCGAGGCCCGGTGTGAGCAGGAAGAATCCCAGAATGACCATCAAGCGAGGCATTCTGGGGAACATGACAGCGGCCGGGTCGGGTGGCGAGAGCAGTTCCTGACTACGTCGCGAACAGATGCGGAGCAGCATCGCCCCCCCGTGGCAGGTGATCCAACTGCCACTCGCGCTCGGCAACCGCAACGGCTTCCCCTTCCTCTGGCGTCGCGGCATTCATGACGGAAACGATCGCATAGGCCGCTGCGCTCCGCGCATGGCGGATCGAGTGGGCGGTGGCGGCTGCATGGCCAGCGGCCCGTGCTGCGGCGACCGCGGCCGGATGCGCGGACTCGCGTGCGGCGGCATGGGTGGCCAAGGCGGCCGCGCGGGCCGGCATCATGTTTATCCCTCCCCGGGCCCAGAGACGTGCGGCTTCGATGGCTTTTCTTGGTCGTTCATCGTCAAGGTGGAGCGACTCGAAATGAACCAGCACACGCTCCGCACAATCCGCAGCCCAGAGTGCCTGAGCTCTTTTGTCAAAAGGGTTGAGCCAAAGGTCGTAGTCCGCCGTGGCATCGAGACCGGACTTGAGCTTCCGAAGGATTCGACGGTTGGCATGCATCTGTCGCAGGCTGCCGGTATCCGGCATCATGTGGCAAGTTCCCTTCGGAAAACTGCCGTATCGCCTTATTCCCGGTTAACAATGCTTGGTATTGCCAAGTTGGTCCCATCCGCCGATGTTGTCGGCAAATCATGCTTCCGAACCACGAAGACCCGGAACAGTTGCAAATCCGCTGCCCCTCCTGTGGGCAACGATTCAAGGTCGGCAGCGACCTGCGTGATCGGACCGTGGAATGCGGATCCTGCGAGCACCGATTCCGCATTGATGATGAAACCATTCTCCGCACCAAGAAATTCTATCCCGGTGAGCGGCGTGATCCCAGGCTCGATGGCTTTGCCCGCGTGCCTCACGCGCCTTCACTCCAGCCGAACATGCAGACCGTCCAGTATTCGGATGAGCCGCTCGGGAGTTCGTTCGAGCCGCCGACGCCGCAGCGGACGATAGCAGCGGCGATCGGTGTCATCGGCATGGTGTTCGCGGCAATGCTGCTGATTTTCGGCGCCCGCCGCACGGGCGCGCTTGATGGCTACGCGCTTCCGTCCCGTCTGGCGCTGGCTGGTTTCGCCGGCCTCATCGGCGGAGTCATGGTGGTCTATGGAAATCCGCGTGGCCGGAAAAAGGCGTGGGCGCTGGCAGTTGCCTCATTCGCGATCCTGATCTCCCTGCCGTTTTTCTTCCAGGAAGGCTCCGAACCGCTCGGAACCGGAGTCGTCACCACTGACCGCCCTGCTGAGGCTCCCGCTGCGGCCAAGGACGACACCAGCGAACTTGCGAAAACCATCGGCCTCGATCCCCTCATCCAGGAAAACGCCCGGATCGCCAGTGGGGATGGCAAGTTCAGGGCGGTCGGTGTCTGGTTCCGCCAGCTTCAGTTCACCAACAAGCTGCTGGTCCGCGACTACATGATCCGTGCCACCGGGGCGGACGTCTCCTCTTCCATTTATGCACGTGAAGGCGAGGACTGGCTGATGGTCCTGTCCGGGGTGAACATTCCGATCGAGGAGGTCGCCATCATTGCTGGAAAGATCGGCCATGACAGCGAATCGACCAGGATTCTGGACAAGCTCGGAGTCGTCGAGGTGGTGGTGGACAACAATCTCTTCATCGAAGGCGCGGCGGACAAGATGCAGGACAAGGCCAATCCGTCCTTCTTCGACCTCAATCGCAGGGAACTCGAAAGCATCGACCTCGAACGCTGCCGGAAAGCCGTCAAGCGCCTGGCCGAAGCCGAACCGATCTCGTATCGCGACGACATCACCCGGCGCCTGGTCCAACTGCTCAAGGAGGCTGATGCTCCCCTGCAAGGGGATATCTGCCGTGCTCTTGGAACTTGGGCACCGGCAGACGATGCAAAGGCCACCGCCGCTGCGGGGCTGGCTCTTCAGAAGCTCAGTGTTTCGAGAACCACGCCTCCACGTGAAATGGTGGAGTTTCTGGTGAAAAGGAAATCTGATGTCGTCGCGCCGGTCCTCGACAGTCTCTGGGCGGCGGACTCGACCGTTTGGGAGCAGCTTTATGGAGAATTAGGGCCGGAGATCGAGCCTCTGATACAGGCCCGTTTCAAGAGTGCTTCAATACCGCTGAAACATTCGGCAATGAGGCTCCTCGCCAAGGTCGGCGGAAAGTCCTCGCTGCCTCTGATCCAATCCGCCCGTGAAGGTGCGGATTCCGAAATGCGGGTTCTGATCGAGCGCGCGGAAACGGCGATCCGTGCCCGTGCTGGCGCTTGAAAAGGCGGCTCGGACTGAAATTCGACGAACAAATTTCCGCCCGCGAGACGTTCAATAGGCAGAGGTCACGAGCCGAGTTTCACGACGCGAAAAAACTTTCGAATAAGTGTTGACTCGGTTCGCGGTTTTCGCTTATGCCTCGAGTGTCGCGACACAAGCAGGCGGCCCGATTGAATTTTCCCTTAGGGTTTTTGGGTTTTCCCGGGGAGAGTCGATCGGGCCGCTTCATTTTCCACCGGTCGCCTTATTTTCGCCTCACGATTCCGAGGCCCGACCTGTGATCCGGGCGATGTCGAAGTCATACGGCGTAAGCTCCAAACGGACGCGCGATCCTGGCTCGAAGACGGCCTGTGAATCGGTCAGCGGCTTCGAAAGATGCGCGATCACCGGCTTTCCATTCGGAAGCGTGGCGCGGTAGAGGATCGGGCCGATTTGCTCGTGGAGCGTGCCTTCGGCGAGGATGGGAGGATCAGTCATGGTGGTGATCAAAGGCTGCGGTCGCGCCAGACGACAAGGTCCGCCAGCGGTGGGCGGCCGTCGTGATGCCAGAACAGCGGTGGATGCTGCGAGCGGCCGAGCGGACAGATTCTCGGGACATCCAGCGAGTCGAGGCGGTCGGCATGGGCGTCGGAAAATGGGTGGATGGCCACAGTCGAGAGATGCGCGATTTCCGGGCCGAGAGCGTCCCGCAGCAGAACTCCGGTCGGCAATGGATGGACGGTGATGAAGCCATTGAGCGGTCCCGGCATCAAGGCGGGTGAGTGATCGTACACGACCGTCCATTGGGTGCTTCCGACACTTTCCCAGAGCGAAACGTCGTTGCCGTTCGCTGCGCGGAATCGGGCGAGCTCGCGGGCGTTGGAGATGGATCCGGAGTCGGACAGGGAAATGGACCCGCGGGGACTCGCAGAACGGGCATTTTCCAAGGCGGTGGCAAGCTGGGCGGCAAAGTTTTTGGCGGTGTCAACTCCACCCTCGACGTAAACGGCTTGCACCGAAAGGCAGCCGCGCTGGTCGTGGGCGAGCACGTCCCGAATCACCAACTCGGCGGCAGATGCATCCGGCTCGAAAACCACGGCGATGCTCAACTTCGGCCCGTGTTCGATCAGTCGGGTGCTGCGTGGCAGTCGCTCCCGGAACGTGTCCAAGGTGGCCTGGTTTCCGAATACCACGGCCCCGGCGGAGTCCAGCCAGTAATCGGGGAGATCGTGCCGGGCTTCGATCAGGTCACCGAGAATCGTCGGAATTTCCGCGAGCCAGCGTTCGAACTCCGGCAGGCCGGAAGAGGGGAGTTTGACGCGATTTCGACAGCCCACGAGGAGGCCTCGAACGATTGATTGAAACGCCGCGTGAGGGGTGTTTCCACTGACGATGTGCAGCAGCGGCGAAAGAGGGAATGCCCGGCAGCGGGTGTCGCCACGAGGAATCCAGGCATCCAGCGCGAGGGCGGATCCCAGTTGGGCTTCAAGGAGGGAAGTCAGGGATGATTCATCGAAAATCCCGATCCAGGGTTCGAGTTCTCGGCGGCAGGCCACAAGTGCCGCGATGCGTTGGGCGGCGGTGCTCATGAGGTGGAAAGCAGGTCGTCCGAGCGTCGCGAGCAGCCCCGGGGCAGGGCACCCGGATCGCGACCGAGGAGGGTGAAAGAGTTTTCTCCGCGGGCGATCGCGAGGTCTTGGGTGCGGATCGCGGCGACGGAATCGAGATTGGCAAGGTCGAGGATTTCCAAATAGCCGGGCTGATCGGTTTCCGCGGGCCTGCCGGTTTCCGGATCGATCACCCGGATGCGCGTCCAAGGGCTGCCAAGATGCTGACTTTCACCCGACCAAGCGTAGAACGGCGAGCTGAGTTCGGTCATGCCGTATTCATTGAGAATGCGGTCGACCGGCACGGAAAAGGACCGCGCAACGAGGTCCTTGAAAGCGGCGGGATCGAGCGAGACTTTCAATCCCTTGTAGCCGCCAGTTTCGAAAATCCACGAACCTGTGGGCAGAGGAACAGCTTTTCCGGATTCGATGCACCGCAAGAGGGCAATCGCCGTAGTGAAAAGGGCTACGGGCTGCGTTTGCGAGGCGAGCCCCGAGGTGTCGATTTTTCCGGCGTCGTCGATCATCCAGCAGTCCGGGACGGCTGGCGCGTGATGGCGCTGAAGGGTGGAAAACATGTGGACCAGTGAGGAATCCGGGGCGTTGTCAGGGGATTGTGAGAGGACCCAGGGATTTGTCGGAGCAGGCAGACCCGCGTTCCGCCAGCCTTCGAGGACCGAGGTTTCGTATAGCGAGAGATCGCGAAACCAGTGCTCGCCCCGGATCTCCCGGGTGGTGCCGGAGGTGCGGAAAACTTTCACTGTTTCGCGCGAAGGAAAGCAGGCGAGGGGGAAGTCACGAAGCTTGAAGGCATCGGTAGGGACCGCCGGGATCTGTTGCCAGGTTTCCACCGAGGTCGGCGTCCGACCCAGCGCTCGCGCGTAAGCCCGGTAGGCAGCATTTCGCTCAAACTGATGCCGGAACACCTCGCACGCGGCCTCGTCGAACGAGGAAAAGCTTCCGCTTCCCTTCATCCAGTCCAGCAATCGTTGGCGGAGTGGCTCCATCGTCTGGCCGATCCCTAGACCGCCATTCGATGATTGAAAAGCGATGAGTGAGAATGATGCGACTGCTTGACGCGGCGCGGACAGAGTTTAATCATTCGCACGTAATCAAGGTTGCGTCGATCAGCAACCTCCCCGAACCCTGAGACACTTCCTGCCATGACCTCCCGACTTTTGACCGCATCCGTCCTGCTTGGCGGGGCCTTGTTCGTTTCCTGCGTCCCTTACCCTGAGCCCGGCAAAGGCGACCCGCGCAACAAGGGCACGGACCCGAATGCCAAGGTCCTGACTCCTGAGGAATTGGAAGCCAAGAAGAAGGAAGATCTCAAAAAGAAGGAGGAGGCCGAAAAATTGAAGCGCGAGAAGGAACTCGCTGGCGACGGTCTCAAGAATGGCGAAGGCACGCCGGATGGTGGCTCGGGCGGAGACACTCCCCCGAAAACGGATATCAAGAAGAAGGACTGGCCCTTCGCCAATCCGGTTCCCGGCAAGGAAGGCTTCGTTTTCAGCCCCTACAACAACAAGATGGTCGACGTTCGCGACATCCCAAGCGGCACGCTCGTTCAGGATCCGACCTATCCCGCCGCCGAGCAAAAGCGCTTCCGCGTGCCATAGTCCCGGACCCGTCCGGTAAAGTCTCAACATTTCCGAGCAGGCCGGGTTCGTTCCGCGGACCCGGCCTCCTTATTTTCCGATGAGCAGTGATTTCAACAAGGTGGCGGTCCTCGGCGGCGGTCTGTTAGGTGGCTCGCTTGCGCTGGCCTTGGGGGAATCGTGCAGCCTGTGGTCGCGTCGCGAGGAGACGACCGCTCTTGCGAAACAGGCGGGGATCACTGGCGCGACTTCGGATCTCGCCGAGGCCATCGCCGGAGCCGATCTCATCGTCCTCGCGGTGCCAGTCGGCGCGATGCCGGATCTGATTTCAAAAGCGATCGCCGCTGGGTTGTCCTCGAACGCGCTGGTCACCGACGTCGGCAGCGTGAAAGGCATGGTCCACGCGACCCTGCCGCCGCTTCTCGATCCCCATGGCATCACCTTCATCGGCAGCCACCCGATGGCCGGCTCCGAACGCGGTGGCATCGAGGCCGCGCTTCCCACTCTGTTCCAAAACGCTGCCTGCCTGATGACGAACGACCAGCAGGCCGCTGACGATCTGTGCGGGGAACTTGAGCGCTTCTGGCAATCCGTCGGCTGCCGGACTTCCTGGCTCACTTCGGCGGCGCATGACGAACTCGTCGCCCGGATTTCCCATCTCCCGCACGTCCTCGCGGCCGCGGGAGCGCTGGTTGCGCTCCAGACGCCGGAAGACGGCCGCTTCGGCGGCGGCGGCCTGCGCGATACCACCCGCGTGGCAGGCGGCGATCCGACGATGTGGGCGGAGATCCTCATTGAAAACCGCGCCGCCGTGGCCGCGCCGCTGCGTGACACCATCGACGAATTGCGCGAAATGCTTGCCCTTCTGGAGAGTGGCGACCATGAAAATGTCCGCCGCTGGCTGGCTGCCGCCAAGTCGCGTCGCGATGCCCTTTCGTCCACCCTCTAGTCCTCCTTCATGTCGGAATTCCGCGTCAAATCGATCACCAAGCTGCATGCCGAGTTCCGCGTCCCGGGCGACAAGAGCATGTCGCACCGCGCGGCCATGCTCGCCGGCCTCTCGAACGGCACCTGCAAGGTCACCAACTTCCTTCCCAGCGAGGATTGTCTCAACACCCTGAAGGCGATGCAGGCCCTCGGCGCACGCGTCGAGGTGCTGGAGGAACTCGAAGGCTACGGCCCGATCTCGATGAAGATCGAAGGCCGATCGATGAAGCTCGATGCCCCCACCGCCCCGATCGACTGCGGCAACTCCGGCACCGGCATGCGCCTTCTCGCCGGACTGCTCGCGCCGCAGCCGTTCACGACCGAACTTTTCGGCGACGCCTCGCTTTCCTCCCGACCGATGGGCCGCATCACCAAGCCGCTCGAACAGATGGGCGCGCAGATCGAGACTCTCGGCGAAAAGCCCGGCTGCGCCCCACTTCGCATCCACGGGAAAAAGCTGACGCCGATTTCCTACGACATGCCGGTCGCCAGCGCCCAGGTGAAGAGCGCCATCCTCCTCGCCGGCCTGTTCACTCAGGGAAAAACCACCGTCGTCCAGCCAGCGGAAACGCGCGACCACACCGAGCGCATGCTCGAATCCTTCCGCGTCCGCACCGTCCGCGAGGGCAATGCGATCTCGATCTACGGCGGACAAATGCCGGAGTCCTGCGACTTCGTCGTGCCGGGTGACATTTCCAGCGCCGCCTTCTGGCTGGTCGCCGCCGCCGCGATCCCCGGATCGAGGCTGATGATCAAGGACGTCGGCCTCAACCCGACGCGCACCGCCATCCTCGCGGTTCTTGTTCGAATGGGAGCCCGCATCATCGACGTGGAGCACCAGACCGAAGGCGAGCCAATCGGCAACCTGGAGATCCACGGCGACCAGCTTCGCGGCACCACCTTGCTGCCCGAGGAAATCCCGAACCTCATCGACGAGATCCCCGTCATCGCCGTCGCCGCCGCACTTGCGGAAGGCACCACCATCATCCGCAATGCGCGCGAGCTGCGCGTGAAGGAAACCGACCGCATTTCCACCGTCGTCGAAAACCTCCGCCGCATGGGCGCGGACGTGACCGAGTTCGAGGACGGGCTTGAAATCCAGGGCGGCAAGCCGCTCATCGGTGCCGAACTCGATTCCTTCGGCGATCACCGCATCGCCATGGCCTTCGCCATCGCCGGTCTCTTCGCCTCGGGCGAGACGGTGATCAAGAACACCGACTGCGTGAACACCTCGTATCCCGGCTTCGCCCGCCACCTCGACGCGATCCGCCACGAGCGCACCGAGCCTTCCGACTTCGAGATGAAAACCATCGTCCACGCGTGAATTCCGCCCTCGCAGCCGATTCGGGAAACGTCGCCATCGCGATCGATGGTCCCGCTGCCTCTGGAAAGAGCACGCTCGCCCGTGAGCTGGCCCAGCGGCTCGGGCTCATCATGGTGAACTCCGGGGCGATGTATCGTGCCGTGACCTGGAAGGTGCTGCGGGATGGCATTGATCCCCATGACAATGAGGCTGTGGTCGCGCTGCTGGACCGCACCCGGCTCGATTGCGGGGATGACGGCACCTTTTCCACTATCGCCGTCGACGGCATCGATCCCGGCGATGAACTTCGCTCTCCGGAGGTGAACGCAAACGTCTCCGCCGTCTCCGCCGTGCCGGAAGTGCGGGATGCCCTCGTCGCCCTACAGCGCGATTACTTGAACCGCGCCAGCATCGTCATGGAAGGCCGTGACATCGGTTCGGTGGTCTTTCCGGAAACGCCCTTCAAGATCTATGTCGATGCCGATGAAGACGTCCGCCAGTCCCGTCGTCGCGACGCGGGCGAGCACGATCCCGTCGCCAAGCGCGACGCGGCCGACAGTGGCCGGGTTCATGCTCCGCTGATGATTCCCGAAGGCGCGACGATCCTCGACACTTCGCATCACACCATCGAGTCCGGCGTCCTCGCCGCCATCGAGATCCTGAAACAGCAGGGCCTGAAGCTCGCCTGAATTTCCCACCGCACACGACGATGAGATGGATTTACTGGTATGGCTGGATGACGCTCGGAGCCGCGTTCCGCTCGGTCTTCGGCCTGCGCATCATCAACGAGGAAAAGATCGTTCATGAAGGGGGCGTGCTGGTGGCCTCGAATCATCAGAGCTTCCTCGATCCGCCGCTAATCGGAAACCTCTACAGGTCCGAGATCCATTACCTCGCGCGCAAGACCCTCTTCGTTGGCTTCTTCGCCTGGCTGTATCCTAGATGGAACGCCATCCCCGTCGACCAGGACCGACCCGACATGGCCAGCCTGAAAACGATCATTAAGCTGCTGAAAGCCGGTGAGCGCGTGTTGGTGTTTCCGGAAGGCGAGCGCACGCTCGACGGCGAAATGGGCCAGTCGCAGCCCGGCATCGGCCTCGTCGCCGTGAAGTCCGGCGCGGTCATCCAGCCGGTCCGCATCCGCGGCGCACGCGAGGCCCTGCCACGAGGTTCGGGAAGGCTCCGCTTCGCCCGAATTTCGGTGACCGTCGGCGATCCCATCCACCTCACGCCCGAGGAAATCATCGCCTCCCAAGGCAAAACCGGCTATCGCGAAATCGCCGACCGCATCCAAGCGGCGATCGAGGCGCTTTGACTTCAAGTCCCGCCCACGAAGTGTTGCCTTGCTTAGGGGGCGTAATTGCGTACGTTTTCCGCATGAGGACAATCTCCGCCACTTCTGCGAGATCGGATTTTTACAACCTGATCGATTCCACGCTTTCGGACCACGAGCCGATCCAGATCCGGGGAAAGCGGGGAGATGCGGTTCTGCTGGCCGAGGAGGATTGGCGGGCGATTCAGGAAACCTTGTTCCTGCTTGGCGTTCCGGGCATGCGGGAGTCGATCCGTGAAGGCATGGCCGAGCCAGTGTCGAAGTGCTCCAAGTCCATTGATCTGTGAACTACGAGCTGGTTTACACCCGGCAGGCGAAGACCGACGCCCGGAAGCTCAGAGGCACGCCGCTGGCCGCAAAGGCGAAGGAATTGTTGGCCCTGATCGGTCAGGATTCGTTCGCGAGTCCGCCGTCCTTCGAGGCCTTGATGGGGGACTTGAAAGGAGCCTATTCACGCAGGATCAACATTCAGCATCGGATCGTCTATCAGGTGCTGGAAGAGGAGAAGGTCGTGAAGGTGCTGAGGCTTTGGACGCATTATGAGTAGGCAGGCGCTTGGTTTTGAGTTTCAAGGAGCATGGGCGTCCCGCCCAATACTGTCAGTATAGCTTGAAATTTACAAGCGGCTGTGTATGTTCGGATGC
>JANOKL010000223.1:0-1731 GCA_031419215.1 Luteolibacter sp.
TGGAGATCGAGGATGTCCTCCTTCTGGCCGATTTCACAAAGCCCGAGAACATCGGGCTTCATGCGCGCGAGAATGGCGACCACCGCCGCTTTCTGATCTTCCGGCTTGTTGGCATTCTTCGTGTTCTTGCCGTTCTCATAACGATCCATCGTGAGCCAGTTCTCGACGTTGTAGCCGATGAAACGCAGGGAGCCTGAAGCGGAGGCATCAGGAGAAACTTCCTTCTGCGGAGCGGGTGCGGCCACCGGAGTGGCGGCGGGGGCGGGCTTCTTTTCCGGAGCCGGGGTGGAAACCGGCGTGGTGGAGACCCCCGCTGGTGCTTCACCCGGCGTGTCCCAGGAGGCGGTGGATTTGCGCTGGCAGCCGCTGATGAAAAGTGCAGCGGTCGCAAACAAAAGCGCCCCGAGTTTGACCGGGGCGAGCTTGGAAAGTGGATGCTTCAACATGATTCAGACGTCGCGTGGCTCTTTACCCGGGGCTTCCTTGACGGGAGCTGGCACGACGCGGGACTCGTCCTCACCACGGACGATCTCGCGCTCGAAATCCTCCCGGGCCTTCTTGAACTCCCCCATGCTCTTGCCCACGCCGCGGGCGAGTTCCGGGAGCTTCTTGGCTCCGAAGAGAAGCAGGATGACCACGAAGATCAGAATGATCTCCGGAGTTCCAAGGCTGCCTAGGAAAGCGATTGGGAAATTCATAGAGGTAGCATAGGCCGGGGAATCCGAGGTGCAATCCCAATTACGGACCTTCCGCAACAGTGAATTCCGCGTCGAGCGGGCCTGAAGGGGAAGCGTCCCGCGACGTTCATTTCGTTTGGGTGATTCTCATTTCTCCGACGACAGAGGCCGCGAATCCTTCTCGAAACTGGAAGAGCCGCTGAATTCTCCAGTATGCGGGAACGGAGAACTTCCTGTCGTGGTCAGTTCGAACACCCAAAACCCATGAAGCGTCAATTTTTCAGCGCCGTTCACCTAGCGTGTGTCCTCGGACTCTCATGCCCGTCGATCTGCATTTCCGCGAAGGCTGCCGAGGCCTTGTTCGAGCTGGACGCGTCGCAGCTTGCCCAAGGCCCCGTTAAGGAGCTTTCCGACAAAGGGGCCGCCGGTTTGTTGAAATCGGAACAAGCGTTGCAGGTGGGAACGGTGAGGGGGCGCCCGGCGATTGAGTTCAGTGGTGGGCAGGACCTTGTCTCGGAGTTCACGCTGCCTGCCGGGTTTGAGAAAAGCCCGTTCACGGTGGAGGCCTGGGTGCTCAATCCAACAGTGGAAAAGACCGAGACCGTGCTGGTCCTGGCTCCTGCCAAAGGTGGTCCGGGAACCGAGTTCAGCTTTTCAAGAAGTGCCACGTCCGGTGCCTTCAGGTCCGGATTCAAGGCCACCGCGCCATTCTCCAAGGTCCCTGAGCCAAACGTTTGGCATCACCTCGCGTGGACCTACGGCGGCGGAGGCGACAGCACGCTACGGGTTTATGTAGATGGCGAACTCGATCTGGAACGCCAACTCAAATTCACGGTCACCCCGCAGGCGGTCATTCACGTCGGCGCTTTGGGAGAAACGAACGAGGCAGGTCGGCTGAAGCATTTCACGGGCGCGATTTCCCGGCTGCAACTGCTGCCACGAGCGCTGTCCCAGTCCGAACTGCGGCAGAGAGCCGGGCTGACGAACGCCTTTTCCCCTGAGCCGAGGGACGGCTCTACCACGGATTCGCTGAAGGTTCCGCTCCGTTGGCAGG
>JANOKL010000224.1:0-1608 GCA_031419215.1 Luteolibacter sp.
TTTCCGGCTGCTAGGGTGCAGGCATGTCACAGCAACAATGGATCCTCGCGCTCGAATTGGGCGGGATCATCCTCTTGTACGTGATCGGCTTTCTGCACGTCATCCATGCCCTGATGACGGTGCGGACGGCGCAGGGGGCGATTGCGTGGATCATCTCGCTGGCGGCATTTCCGTTCTTGGCGGTCCCACTATATTGGATCGCCGGGCGTCGTCGATTCGAGGGCTATGTGAACAGCCGGCGCGGGGACAATGCGAGGCTGCGGGAACTCTCGGCGGACATGCATTTGCGATTGCGGAAGTATGAGCTGCCGGTGAAGAGCGCCTTCGCCCGAGGGGCGGAAATCCTCAGCGGGCTGCCGTTCACGCGGGGAAATCGGCTGAAACTGCTGATTGATGGAAAGGAAACCTACAAGGCTGTCTTCGGCGCGATCGAGAGCGCGAGGGAGTATGTGCTGGTGAACTTCTACATCGTGAAGAACGACCGCGTGGGGAACCGTTTCAAGGAAGCGCTGATCGAACGCGCTCGGGCCGGGGTACGGGTGTATTTCCTGTTCGATGAAATGGGCTCCAGCAAGTTGTCGCGGCACTTCCTGAAGGAGCTCGAACATGCCGGCGTGCAGTGCAATTACTTCGGAACGAACCGCCGCTGGTGGTCGCGCCTGCAACTGAACTTCCGCAACCACCGCAAGATCGTGGTGATCGACGGGCGTGAGGCCTTTCTCGGTGGGCTGAATGTGGGCGACGAATACTTGGGCGAGGACGCCAGCATCGGAGCCTGGCGGGACACGCATCTGCAAATGTCGGGGCCGACGGTGCAGGCGGTGCAACTGGTCTTCCTGGAGGACTGGTACTGGGCCAGCGGAGAGGTTCCGGAGCTATCGTGGGACGCGCGTCCGAGGGAGGATGATCAATCTGCGGCGATCATCCCGACCGGCCCGGCGGACCCCGGCGATTCCTGGCAGCTTGTGGTGGCGGAGGCGGCCAATACGGCGCGCAAACGGTTATGGATCGCGTCGCCCTATTTCGTGCCGGACGAAGGCGTGCTCACCGCCCTACAGACCGCTGCCCTGCGCGGCGCGGACGTGCGGATTCTGGTGCCGGAAAAGGCGGACCATTTGCTGGTGTGGTTGTCGTCGTTCTCCTTCCTCGAAGACACCCTGCCCTATGGCGTGAGGATCTTCCGCTATCAGCGCGGGTTCCTGCATCAGAAGGTGATGCTGGTCGACGATCAACTGGCCTGCGTCGGCACGGCGAATCTGGACAACCGCTCATTCCGACTGAACTTCGAGATCAGCGCGCTTTCCGATGACCCGGTCTTCGTGAAGGAGATCGAGGTGATGCTGACGGAGGATTTCGAAGGGACACCGCAGACGAAGGTGGAGGACTTCACCGCGCGGCCGTTCTGGTTCCGCGCGGCGTGCCGGCTGGCGAGGCTGATGGCACCGGTGCAGTGATCGAACCTGGTGCGTGAACTCCTCGCCCTGAAGTCACGCGGCTCTCAACGGCAATTACTTTTTCAAGGTCCTGCAAAGGCAGTCGACTGAGTGGTCGTCCACCATTCCCACGCCCTGCATGAAGGCGTAGAGCGTGGTGGAGCCGACGAAGTTG
>JANOKL010000225.1:0-2218 GCA_031419215.1 Luteolibacter sp.
TGGTGAACCAGGAGACGCGCGACTCCATTTCCCGTGGGGTGTCGAAGGGCGCGGTGGTGTGGAAGATGATTCCAAGCTCCCGGCCATCGGCATCGAAGGCCGCGACGTGGTTGGGTAGGGTCTTGTAGTGGCCGCGATGGCGCTCGTCCTTGGTGCTATGGCGGAGGAGGTCTTGGTGGAGCTGGCCAATCATGTTTTCCGTCACGGGGATCTGCTCGAAGGCATCGAACACTTGATCCATGACGTAGGCGTATCCGGCCACCTCCTGCTCGTCCCGGGTCTTGAACTCGGTGATTTCCAGCCGCCCCAGGAGATCCTCGACCTGACGGTCGGTGAGCCTGGAGCCCTCGATCCGGGTGGAAGACCCCACGCTTTCGATGGTGGCCACGCGGCGGAGGGAGGAGAGCTTGTCCGGGGAGAGACTGCCGACCATGCGCCACGTTCCCTTGAACTCGTCCAGCTCGGCAATGAGCCGAAGAATCTCGGGCGTGATGGTGAAGACGGGTGGCAGCATGGCGCTTGGCTGATTTCTTAGCCGTTTATGGCCGTTTATGGCTGATTCGGCAAGGTCGAATCGGACGGAGCCTCGAGAGGTAGGAATCAATGCTCTGACACGGAGTTCTCGTTCCCCCTCAGGTCGATGGTGAACAGGGAAGAGGAAGACTCGGAGCGAGCCTGCCTCGCGTAAGCCACGAAGGCCTGGTCAGCGTGCAGGACTTCAACGCGACCATTGCTTACGCGCTCGGATCGAACTACCACGAGATCACCCTTTCCCCGTCCAAACGGCCATTCACCATGGCCGACAAGGGGAAACCCGTGCTGCCGATGTTCGCGTGACGTCGTAGCAGCCTGGTTCTGGCATCAAAGCGGATTGGACCGATGATAGCCCGGTTTCAAGAGGCCTCTGAACGCGATCAACTCCGAGGTGAGTGCGCATAATCGAAGCATTGTTGCGCGATTTTCCGAAAGCTGCCTGCCGGGGCTGGCTTACTGTGGGGACTGCCATGAAATGCCCGATAGTCTCCATTGCTCTGTTGTTTGTTGGTTCGATCGTGTCCCACGCCGCCGCGCCTCCGCCGAAACCCGGGACGCTCCTGCCCGGCGGTGCGGACCAATGGACGCTCACGTGGAGCGATGAGTTCGATTATCCGGACGCCCAGTTGGAGAAGAAGTGGACCTCGCAGAATGCTCCCAGCACGCACATCCTCAGCAGTCGCTGGCGGGAGAATGCCAAAGTCGATGGCGGAACACTGAGGCTGATCAACAAGAAGGAGAACCGTGGCGGCCAGAAATGGACATCCGGCAATATCTGGAGCAATCAGAAATTCCAATACGGCTTCTTTGAGTGCCGCTACCGCTACGCCGCAGCGGCGGGCACCAACAATTCATTCTGGTTGATGACCCAGCACAAGACAGCTCCCCCCAAGGGCAAGTCATTCGAGATCGACATCAACGAGGGCCACTATCCCAGTAAGATCAATACCAACATCCACAATTGGACCGACACCAAGGAGGTGAACGGCAAAAAGACCCATCCCAGTTCGTCCAAGAGCTTTCCGTTCGCCGACAAGTATGACTTTGCCCGTGACTTCCACACCTTTGGATTGGAATGGAACGAAAACGAACTGGTCTTTTTCTTGGACGGCACGCCAATCCGCAGGGAGAAAAACACCTTCTGCCACAGCGAAGCCCCGATCTGGCTCAGTCTCGCCATCATCGGCTGGGGCGGAAAGATCACCGATGCCATCGACGGCACCTTCATGGAAGTCGACTACGTTCGTGTCTATCAGCGGAAATGATAGCCAGTTCGGTCTGCCCGGTGCGCTTCTTCCCATCGGGAAAGGGGTCTGAAAGGGGTCCCGAAAATCACCGGTGACTTGCCTGTCCCCTTGCTTCGGTCCCCTTGTTTCGACACCTGAAATGAGGGACAGTCAGGTCCCTTCTCCTCAGGCGGCGGGGTTAGGGGGCGAGAAGCCAGTTGGGGTTGTAGAGCTCGAGGCGGGCGAAGCCGCGAGTGGGGCCGGGGAGGAGGATGAAGCGGGTGTCGGGGGTGTCGCCGATGGTGTCGGCGGGCTGGCTCCATGGGTCGGGGAGGTTGGGTGAGGTTTCTCCACGGAGGAGGATGGGCAGGCCGGGGCCGCCGGTGAGGTAGGTGTCGCTCCGCCGCCATTGGAGTTTCCATCCGCCGAGGTGGGGGAGGAGTTCGGGGAGGCCGGGG
>JANOKL010000226.1:0-16759 GCA_031419215.1 Luteolibacter sp.
CTCGCATGCCAAACTGGCGAGCCCAAACGCCATGACTGCCGCTGAACTTTCCCAATCCGCCACGACCGATCTCCAACCGCCCACCGGACTTTCCGAAACCGCCCGCACGCTGTGGTTCGCCCGGGCCGGACGCTGGGATGAGGCGCACGACCTTTGCCAGGACCTCCCCGACCCTGACGGTGCCTGGATCCACGCCTGGCTGCACCGCGAGGAAGGGGATTGGGGAAACGCCGCCTACTGGTACCAGCGAGCCCGCAAACCGACTCCGCCCAAAGGCAAGGACCTCGCCGACGAGTGGCTGGAAATCGCGGAGACGCTGCTTTGAATGGCGAGCGGCAGGATTTTGCGAAAATTTTGCAGAGGATTGATCGTCGTTTGGCGCGGACTTCCACAGGATTGGCTTTTCTGGACTCCGGAGCACGACACCCGCTCCTCCTGATCATGAACTTCCGATCCACCCTCACTGCCTCCTTTCTGGCCTTCTCCCTGCTCAGTTTCGCCGAAGAGCCGAATCCCTTCCTCAATCAGGAGCCGAGAAAGGCCGTTCCCGAAACGAGCGGAGATTCTTTCGTCAACCTGACCGAGCACCTCCTCGTCCCGGCGGACCAGCTCGATGCCTGGCTGGAAAAACATCCGCTCAAAGAGGACGCCTCGGAGTTGCGCGCGCAGGTTCAGATCTGGATCAAGGAAGGTTCCGCCCAGCTCGACCAGACGGCTTTCTCCACCGGGACGGCGGGACGGGAGTTCCTGAATGCCTCGATGTGGGAGCAAACCTACGCAACGGAGTATGACCCGCCGGGTCCAGGTGAGTGGCCGACACCCTCGTCCTTCGAAACGAGGAACTTGGGCTACAATGTGAGCGGGGACGCGGCGATCGAGAGTGGAGCGATGCTTCTCCAGGCGAAGATGGGATTCTCCGGAATGATGCTGCCCCACCACGCCTGGAACGAACTCGCCGAGCGGACGCGGCAACCGGACGACGTGTTCATTCCCCGCTTCCGTTCGATCAGGGCCGAGCGCGCTTACAAGGATGAAAAAGGAAACGAACCGCAAACAGACCCTTTCGCCTCCGAGCCCGCCAAACTGCCCGTTGGCGCGAACGACATCCGGTTCATCCCCGGAAAGACCTATCTCGCCTCACGGGCTGACGATGATCTGCCGGAACCAAACCAGAGCACGAGCCCGGAACTGCCTGTGAAGCCCAAACCACGAGACCCGCATCACCTAGTCCGCCTGATCTTCTTCTGCGGCAACGTCCTCCCCGCACCTGCAGCCCCCCCAGCGGCAACCACCGACATCCACCACATTTCCTCCAAGCTCATCCGGGTGGACCACCGGACCTTCTCGGACTGGGTCCAGGCGAACGATCTCGCCAAAATCCCGGATCTGGCCTGGGCCACGACCAGTGAGTGGCTGAAAAACGGCAAGGCGGAAACCACCTCGGACCTGACCGCGCCGAACCAGGCCGGCTCCGCCTGCATGATCGAGGACGTCGCCGAGGTGATCTATCCAACCCAGTGGGAACCCGGACAACGTTCGCTAGCGGCTGATGGAAAACCTTCGCAGTTGGAACACGGCAACGCCACCGCGTTCGAAACCCGGAATGTCGGGACGACCCTTCAAGCCGAAGTCCTCTCCGATCCCAAAGGAGCCATTGTGCATTTCGAACTGAAACGCGTGGTCGAGGGAGGCAAGTCGGTCCACCACCGGATTCTCCGCCACGGCGAGTGGAAGGCGGACATGACCTTCCCCATTTTCAGCTCGAACTCATGGCAATCCGAACTCCGCGTGAAGCGCGGCGAATGGATCCTGATCGGCAGTGGTTCCGACATCGATGCGAAGGGCAAACTCCACCCCACCCGCTCAGTGCTCGCCTTCATCAAACTCGACTGACCGCCGCCGCGAAAATCTGTTAGGCGAACGACATGCGCATCGCGATCTCCCCGTGGGCCGGGACCTTGCTGGTCTCTGCGCTCGCGGCTGCCCTCGTCGCGGGAACGGGCCTCGTCCTCTCACGCCACGTCGAGCGCATCGCGGAAAAGCCCGCCGGAAACCGCGTGGACGATTCCTTTCGCGAAACCGTCCGCCGCATCGGCGTGCTGGAAGGACTGTGGCAATCCGCGCTGGAAGCTGAAGCACAGCGGATGCTGGAAAGCGGCACCCGCGATCTGGAGCCCAACGTCGTGGGCCTCGTGCAATGCTCGTGGCTGAACCCCGGCTTCTCCGATCCTTCCCGCGCCCACAGGCGCATCGATGGCCGTGACGCGGCGCTCAAGCCAGTGCTCGACCGCTTTGCCAAAGGCGAAGCCTCCGAGTGGGTTTTCAAGGAAAACGAAAGCCTCAATGGGTCCGGCTGGATCGAGACTCCGGGACGACCGCTCGCGTGGCGTCTGGGAAACGGCAAGGTCGCACTGGTCCTGATCCTCAATCCCCTCGCCGCCGCCGAAACCGTGCAGCGTGATCTCACCAAGCGGGTTGAACTGGACCTGCCCAAGGACGAACCTGGCGCTCTCACCTGGACTGCACCCGGCGGGAAAGTCTTTCTCACCAGTGGCCAGTCCGACACCGAACGGCCTCCCGATGAAATCCTCCGCCACGTCTCACGCTTCGGTGACTGGACCCTGCGCCGCTACTATGCGGTCCGAACGGTGACGAGCTACCGCCTGCCTATTCTCGCCGGATCCTTCGCCCTCGCCGCGCTCCTGTTAGGGGGTGGAGCTGCTGTCGTATCGTGGCAGCGGAAAGCCAGCCGTCTCGCCGAACAGCGGGTAAGCTTCGTGAACCGCGTGTCACACGAACTCCGCACGCCTCTCACCAATTTGCTTCTGAACACCGATCTCGCACTCGATAGCCTGCCGGTCGAGGATGGAAAGGTGAGGCGCAGGCTCAGCCTGATCCGCGAGGAAACCTCCCGTCTTTCCCGCATCGTCGACAACGTGCAGACCTTCGCCCGCATGGAACGCGGAAAATCGGAAACCCGCGCGGCCGCCTGCGATGTCGAAAAGCTGGTGAACGAGCTGCGGGAAAACTTCGCGCCGCTGTTCGAGCGGAGGTCGATTTCCTGCGAGTTCGAATTCCATCTTACCGGCGCCATCCCGGTCGATGCCGACGCGCTTTCGCAGATCGTTTCGAACCTCCTCTCCAACATCGAGAAATACGCCGGCGAATCCGCCAAGGCCCGCGTCGCGATTTCCACCGAATCCGGAAACCTGATCGTCGAGGTGGAGGACAACGGCCCCGGTATTCCTGCAGAAGCCTCCAAGCGGATTTTCCTACCCTTCGAGCGTGTCGGCTCACGTGTGGACGAGGGAGCCAGCGGCACCGGACTGGGTCTCGCCATCAGCCGCGACCTCGCGGAACAGATGGGCGGACGTCTGGAACTGCTGCAAGTTCCGAAAGGCGCGAAATTCCGACTCGTCCTTCCCTTCGAAGAAAGGAGCACTTCGTGATCATCCTGCTCGCGGAGGACGATCCAGTGACCCGCGCGGCGGTGATCGAACTGCTCGAAGATGAGGGCCACCAGACGCTTGCCGCAAAGAACGGACTGGAAGCGATCGAACTCTGGAAACGCCATCGCCCCGGCCTCGTCCTGCTCGACATCATGATGCCCGGTGCGAGCGGCTACGAGGTTTGTCGTACCATCCGCCGCGATGACCGCCGGACGCCGATCGTCTTCCTTTCCGCGAAATCCGAGGAGGTCGATGTCGTGCTCGGACTCGAACTCGGAGCCGACGATTTTCTCCGCAAGCCCTTCGGCAAGCACGAGCTGCTCGCCCGCGTCCGCGCCGTGTTGCGCCGCAATGAAGAATCGGCCACCCGCGAGGTGATCGAGTTCGGTCTCTGGCAGATCCACCCGAAACGACTGATCGCACAACGCGGCAACACCGAGGTCGAACTCACCGTGCGCGAGGTGAAGGTCATCGTTCTGCTTTCCAATCGCCAGGGCGAGGTCGTGACCCGCGATGAACTGCTCAACGAGTGCTGGGGCCTCGAGTATTTCCCGGAATCCCGCACCCTCGACCAACACATCCTGAACCTCCGGAAAAAGATCGAAGCCGATCCCTCCCGCCCAACCTTGATCGAAACCGTGCGCGGCGCGGGCTATCGGTTTCCGTTGTGAGGAATGTCCACTGACGATTTGAATCTTGGCGAAAAAGGCCGGTTCTGGCCATATTCCTTCATGAGCACGACAGTGGCGTTGGCTCCCGTATCCTGGCAGCGCATGGCAGAAGGCATCGACAACGTAAAAAATCGGCTCGATCGAGCCGCAGCGGCGTTGACCAAGAAAGGAGTCCATTATGCCGTAGTCGACGGAAACGCCGTGGCCGCATGGGTCTCACGCGTTGATATCGCTGCGGTTCGGAACACGCGGGATGTGGATATTCTTCTGCGCCGCGAGGATATGGAACGGGCCACAATTGCCCTGGAATCGGCAGGTTTCGTCCATCGCCGGGTGTCTGCACTGGGTAAAGCTGCCTCGATGGATGTCTTTCTCGATGGTCCCGAGGCGAAGGTGCGCGATGCGATCCACATTCTATGGGCGGGGGAAAAGGCCGTGCCGGACGCCATTGAACCAACACCGGAGCTGAATCAAACGGAACCGGGTGACGGCTTCGAACTAGTGCCCTTGGAAGACCTTGTCCGGATGAAGCTGACCTCGTTCCGAGACAAGGACCGCATGCACTTGCGGGACATGGCCTCTGTCGGTCTTGTCGACGAAAGCTGGCCTGGCCGCTTTCCTCCCATCCTTTCGGAACGACTCCAGATGATCCTGGATGATCCGGAAGGTTGATGACAAGGAATCACCAGGCTGCATCAGAAGGCTACAGAGTAACAGAAGGCGGGGCCGCAGGTCTTATCCTCAGAAGCCGCCAATAGACTTCCGCATAATTCGCAAAGAATTCCGCTCCAGCTTCCACGCTTCTGGTGGTCTCCAGGAACACGCGGCGGCCTTCTGCCCGAAACAGAATGTTCGACAGTTCCTGATCCGGATGATGGTTCACGTAGCGCATGGCCATTCCGGGATGACGAGCTGCGTCGATGGCGCCATCGAGCTTCTCCCACATCGCGAGGTACTTGATGTCGGGCATCCGCAGCGCCTTGAAAAATGAGCCGACGTTGGCTCCGACGTATTCCCCGATGACGATACCGGGTTCCACGGGATCGACGGCGAAAAGACCCAGCCCTGCTCCCGGGATGGTGGATTCCAGGACCTCCGCCCTGACGAAGGGCTTGAACTGCTCCGCCGGAAATTCGACGTGCGGCGGGGAATAGGGAACGAGGGTCGAGAGCGATTTGTGGGCAAACCGCAGGATCAGGAGACTGATTTCAAAACACCACCATCGCCATCGCAGGACTGCTGGGAATTTTCTTCTCATGAGAATCTGTAACTCTTCATCACCCTGGTTCCAGCAGCTGTCTTATATCGTCGCGATTTCCGCCAGTGGCAGCACCTTCACTTTCCCGGAAAGCTCGTAGCGACGCACACCCGGATAGACCACCACCAGTTCATCCAGTCTTAGATCCTCCAGGGCGATTCCCATGGAGCGGGTCAACCTGGGAGCATCGCTGCGCTTGAATTCGACTCCGATGCGCTTTCCTCCACAGAACATGAGAAGATCGAGCTCCGAGCCGCTGTGCACGGCCCAGAAGTATGCTTCATCCGGCTTGGCAGCCTTGAGGGTCTCCTCCAGCGCGAAGCCTTCCCATGAGGCTCCAAGTTTGGGATGGGTCTGCATGGCGTCCCATGAGGAAATGCCTTGGAGTCGGTGAAAAAGCCCGCTGTCACGGAAGTAGATTTTTGGCGACTTTACCTGCCGTTTTCCGATGTTTTCGTGCCACGGTTGAAGCTGGCGGATCATGAAGGTCTGCGTGAGGGCGTCGAGGTAGCTCCGGGCGGTGTTGGGGCTCACGCCCAGTGAGCCCGCCACTTCCGAGGAATTCCAGATCTGCCCATGGTAGTGGGAAACCATGGTCCAGAACCGCTGCATGAGCTGCGGGGAGAGTCCGAAGCCCAACAGCGCGAGGTCCCTTTCCAGAAACGTGCGAACGAATTCGCGACGCCAACGGTCGCTGGCCTCATCGGTTTCCGCGAGGAAGGACCGGGGAAATCCTCCTCGCAGCCAAAGTGTCCGCTCAGCCGGCACACCGACTTCCCCGAGGGAGAATCCGCTCATTTCCACCACCTCGATCCGGCCCGCGAGTGATTCGGAGGCTTGGCGGCTGAGTTCCGGCGTGGCGCTGCCGAGGATGAGAAATTTGGCAGGCGCATCGGATCGATCCGCTAGAACCCGGAGAATCGGAAAAATCTCCGGATTCCTTTGCGCTTCGTCGATGACCACCACCCCCCGCAGCGCAGAGAGCGCGGTCATCGGGTTTTCCAGGACGCCGAGGGTGGCGGGATCCTCAAGATCGAAATAGTTCGCGGAAGTTTCCGGCACGAACTCGCGCGCCATGGTGGTTTTACCGCACTGGCGCGGCCCCAGCACCGCTACTACAGGGTTGCGGGATAGGGCGATCTGGATTTCCTCGTGAAAATGCTGACGGAGAATGCAGTTCATACTTGAAATCTAGCAATTTAACTTCTGTTTTTCAAGCTTCATTGATTTGAAACATGAAAATCGTCATCATAAATGAGAATTTTCATGCTTGAAGATCACTCAAGATGCCCCGACCTCCAAACGAAAACCGCCGCCAGGCGAACCCAGCGGCGGCTTTGGAATGAAGCGGTTTAAATGACTTCAATGCTCGCGGCAGAACTGCTCGAAGCGGGTGAGGCCCTCATTGAGGACGTCCAGCGTGGTGCAGTAGCTGAGGCGGATGCCCTCGTCGTAACCGAAGGCGACACCAGGAACGGCGGCGACCTTGTAGCGGGAAAGCAGCTTGTCGCAGAGGTTCATCGACTTCAGGCCGAGTGCGCCGGTGTAGACGAAGAAGTAGAAGGCACCCTGGGGCTCGACGACGCGGATGTTATTGATGCCGCGAAGTCGGTTAAGCATGAACTGGCGGCTGACGTCGTATTCGCCACGGAGGTCTTCGATGAAGGATTGGTCACCGGTCAGGGCGGCCACGGCTCCGTATTGGGCGAAGCTGGTGGCGTTCGAGACGGTGTGGTTGTGGATCTTCTCGATCGCGTCGGCGAGGGGCTTTGGCGCGGCGGTGTAGCCGAGACGCCAGCCGGTCATCGCGTAGGCCTTCGAGAAGCCGTTGACGGTGATGGTGAGGTTGTAGAGTTCCTCGCTGAGGGAGGCGATCGAGATGTGCTTGGCCTCGCCGTAAACGAGCTTTTCGTAGATCTCGTCGGAAAGGATGACGATGTCCTCGGTCAGGGCGATCTCACCGATGGCGAGCAGCTCCTCCTTGGTGTAGACGGCACCGGTCGGGTTGGCCGGGCTGTTGAGGATGACCATCTTGGTGGCCGGGGTCATGGCTTCCTCGAACTGCTCGGGAGTCATCTTCCAGCCGGTGGATTCCTTGGTTTCCACCATCACCGGGATGCCACCGGCAAGGCGGACCATTTCCGGATAGGAGACCCAGTAAGGAGTCGGGATGACGACCTCGTCACCTTCCTCTACAACGGCAAGGATGGCGTTGTAACAGGCCATCTTGGCACCGGCAGTCACGCAGATCTGCTTCGGGTCGTAGGTGAGGCCGTTGTCGTTGAGGAGCTTTTCGGAAAGTGCCTGACGCAGCTCGGGAATGCCGGCAGCGGGGGTGTACTTCGTGTGGCCGTCCCGGAGGGCTTGAATGGCGGCCTCCTTGATGAAGTCGGGCGTGTCCGCCTGGGGTTCGCCACCGGCAAGTCCGTAAACCTCTTCGCCGCGGGCCTGCATGGCTTTGGCTTGGTTGGTGACGGCGAGAGTGAGCGAAGGAGAAACGAGGGCGATGCGGGATGAGATGCTGTCCATGGAAACGCGCGGTGTGGTTGATCCGCCGGACCGGGCGGTGCAACTCGATTGCTCGCGCGCCCTCCCGGGTGAAGCGGGCCGCTGTTTTGGAGGTTGCCCCCTACCAGTGGCAAGTGAAATGGGAGGGAACCGGGAAATGGAGCGACAAACTCAGTCCCCGGACCGCTCGACCAGATCCGCCATCCGGCCTCCCCGGGCGGTGACCCACTTGCCTTTTTTGATGATTTTCGTGAACCCGATCCCCTCCGCCGCAGCGGCGGTGAAGACTTCCCAAGCCTGAGTGGAGAGGATGCCGGACACGATCAAATCCCCGCCGGGAGCGATGGATTTCGCAATCACTGGCCAGGCTTGGATCAGCACAGTGGAAAAAAGATTTGCCAGCACGACATCGTACCCCTTCTTGCGCGGCTTCCATTTCAAGACGTCCTGTTCCTTCACTTCGACGCCGTCGACGCCGTTGCGCTCCAGGTTTTCACCGGCGACTTTCACGGCAAAGGGATCGAAATCACAGGCAAAGGCCTCGCCGGAACCGAGTTTCCGCGCCGCGATGGCAAGCAGGCCGGTGCCGGTGCCGAGGTCCGCGACAGTCCAATCGGTGCCCTTCCGCTCGCGGGAAATATCGACCAGCAGGCGCAGGCAGGTCGACGTGGTGGCGTGGTCGCCTGTGCCGAAGGCCATCTCTGGTGGGATCGAAATCACCTCGCGCTTCGCATTCTGCTGCCGGATCGCCGCGAGTTCCTTGGCCCGGCTTTCGCCCGTGACGACGAACACATCCCGCACCTTGATCGAGCGCGGCAGTTCAACCTCGGCACGATGCCAGTCCTTCTTCATTTCCCGGACCGAACCGCCGAACTGCGCGACGATGGCCGCCGCCTTTTTTTTCGTGCCGCAATAGACCTGCACGCGGACGGACTTGCCGCCCTTGATGATTTCGATCGCGAGGTTCGGATTGCCGGCGAAGCGTTCTTCCCAAGCATCCATCCATTTCGCAGCGGAGAGTTTCGACCAGACGAACATGCAGGGGAGAGGAAAGTTCCAAGTTCCAAGTGGCAAGTTCCAACTGCCGGATGATCAGAAAACCTCAGCAACCCAGCAACGCACGTTCTCGGTCGGTGAGTTTGACCGGGATACAGTCGATTGGAATCAACAACCCAGCCCCGGTTCTGATGACATTCGGCGGCCTAAGGTCGAAAATCGCAAGATCGGCCCGCACGAATGCCAATGAATCCTCATACCCGATTCCGTGGTTGTGCCTCAATTTCTCGAATCCGAGATTCCCCACCATCAATTCCGTGATGTCATCGTATCCCGCATCCTCCCCAATCACGTGAGGCTGACGCGTCACGATCCGCCGATTGAATCGAAGACCTCCGAGCCCGGCAAACCGGATGTTGTCGGAGAAAATCTCGTTCTGGAGAAGCTGCCGTCTCAGGTATTCCAGAGGCTTCGCGATCCTCAGCCGAGGGTATCCAAGTTCAAAATCGACGACATAGCCCGCCAGCGATGGCTTGGTGAATTTGAGAACGGACGCGTCCTCCACCACGTAAGTCAGATCGTGCTCGCGGCCACCCTCCACTACAGGAAAAAGGGAGTCGTGGACCAGCCCTACTTCTTCGACCCAGCGTTCAAACCGTCTGAGGTAGACGGCGTAATCCAGCGAATCCTCGTCTTCATCACCGACTCCACCTGCGAATACGCTTCCTTCAAAGTCAGCGATTGCCGAGTGGAGCGAGCGATCCTGATGCGGTCCAGGTAGGCGCTGATCGCCGAAGGGGATGGACGTTCCTGATTCATCAATCAATGCCTGCGAGACTACTCTGATCTCCCGAATGACTCAAGGAGTAAAACCCCTCACCCCACAAACACAAAAGCCGCTCAAAATGAGCGGCTTAGGAAAGGAAAAGAATGGAGCGGGCGATGAGATTCGAACTCACGACATCCACCTTGGCAAGGTGGCGCTCTACCACTGAGCTACGCCCGCAAAAGCTATTTGCGTGGGCGCTTTCTACGCATCCGCAGACCCGGCGCAAGAGTTTTTTTGAGAAACCATTGCCGGAAATTCATTTTCGAGTTTTCGTGGCGCGCCGTTGCATGCGCTGCGGCCATTTTCCGATTCACCATGTCCGACAAGCTCGCTCAAATCATCGCCACCAAGCACGAGGAAGTCGAAGCCCTGATACCAAGGGCTGCCCTGATTCGCGCCGCCGCCTTGCAACGGAATGATTTCGGAGGCTTCCGCGCCGCGCTTGATCGCGGACCGGGAAAGCTTGGCGTGATCGCGGAGGTGAAGAAGGCGTCGCCTTCGGTCGGCTTGATCGACCCCTCCTTCGACCCCGTCCGCCAGGCCGGGCGCTATCTGGATGGCGGTGCCTCCTGCCTGTCGATCCTGACCGATGAGAAATATTTCCAGGGCTCGCTGAGTTACCTGACCCAGATCTCGAAATTCTCCACCGCTCCCCTGCTGCGGAAGGATTTCACCATCCACCCGGTGCAGATCCACGAAGCGGCGGTCTGCGGTGCGGATGCCATCCTGCTGATCGTCGCGGCGCTCGATGACGACCTGCTGCGCAAGCTCTACGACGAGGCCAAGGCCTTCCAGCTGGACGTCCTGGTGGAGGTGCATGATCTTTACGAAATGGAACGCGCCCTGGAGCTCGGCGCGGATTTGATCGGCATCAACAACCGCAATCTGAAGACCTTCGAGATCGATCTCGCCACCACCGAGAAGCTGGCCGACGAAGTGCCTGAGGAAGTGCTTCTCGTTTCCGAAAGCGGCATCAAGACCCTGGCCGATGCCCAGCGTGCCCTCGATGCCGGCGCGAACGCGGTGCTGATCGGTGAAAGCCTGATGCGAGCCCACAATCCAGCGGAGGAGATCGAGGCGTATCTCGCACTCGAAATGCAGTGACCGTGGCAGCGCTTTCCAAGCGCCACGCCCCGAATGGTATGGCAGGGCGGATGGAATCCGCCGCCACTACCTCGCCCCAGCCTGCTTGAGCTTGGCGATGGCCTCATCGAGCCGCTGGCGAGTAGCGACGAGTGCTTCGTTGAGCTCCTTGAGCTTCTCGTCGCGTGATTTCACGGCCTCTTCCCAGACCTTGAGTTGTTCCTGCGCCTTGCCGAGACCGATTGTCAGGGTCCCGACTTCGCCGGCTTTATCGTTCGCAAATTTCCCTGCGTCCTCCGCGGCTTTCCTGTCGCGCTCCGAGCCCTCGCGGATGGCTTCGATGGAGGCTTTCAGCCCTTCCACGTCGGATTGAAGCTGGACCGCACGTTTTTCGGCATCCAGTCGGCCTTTTGTTTCCGAAACCGTCTGCTCGCGTGACTCACGAAGCTGGTCTTCCAGAGATTGGCCGCTCTTCCATTGAATGACGATCAGCACCAAGAGCACGGCACAACCGACGGCGTTGAAAATGGGTAACAGGCGGATGCTCATTAATTCGGATTCTTCGTTTCGAAACTGACCTTCTCGACCTTCGCCGCTTTCACGGCATCGAGCACGGAAAGCACCTGCTTGTGCCGGGATTCTTCGTCGGCCGCAATCATGACACGCGTGTCAACGGTCGGAGGAAGAGCTGTTAGGCGACTGGTGATTTCGGAAAGCGTCACGATTTTTGAATCCCACGTGATCACTCCGAAGGAATCGATCGCGAGGTGAATGGGCGGCGTTTTCGGATCGGCAACGGACGAAGAGGCCTTTGGCAGATTGATGTTCACCCGACTGATCTGGGTCATGCTCAGGCTGACCAGCATGAAGCTGGCGAGCAGGAAAAACATGATGTCGATCAGCGGCACGATTTCGATCCGCGCCTCTTCCTCATGATCGGCGGAACCGCCTTGGAGTTTCACCGGCATTTCAGTTCAGCGAGGAAGGTTTTTCGAGGCGGCGAAAGCCTCAAGATCATGCCCATGCGACTTCGCGGAATGCACCAGCAACTCGGTGTGATTGATCCAGCGTTCGAGCGCGTTGCGGAGCGAGGAGACGCGTTTCCGGAAATAGTTGAAGGGCAGCAGACAGCCGATCGCGATGCCGAGACCGCAGGCCGTGGCAATGAGGGCTTCCGAGATGCCGCCGGTCACCTTGGTCACGCCAAGCGTCTCGTCACCCAGACTTCCGAACGATTCCATCAAACCTACCACCGTGCCCATCAGTCCCAGAAGTGGGGCAAGGGTGATCACCGTGCCAAGCACCCACAGACGGGCTTCGGATTTCTCGATCAGATGAGCTGCATGCAGTTGCATCGCTGCGAGCATGGAAGTGTGTGCGTGGGAGATGCCTTCGCGGAGATTGAGGAGAAAGGGATCCGAGGTCTTCTGGCCAAGGGTCAACGCCGCCTCAAAGTCTCCAAGTCCAAGGGCATCGCGCGCCTTGTCCTGCTTGGCGGATTCGATCGACTTTGCCAGGCCGAGCCACCAGATCACGCGCTCGATCAGCACGCAGAAGGCGAGGAAAAAGGTGGCCAGCACGGGCCACATCACCCAGCCGCCCTTGTGGAATGTTTCGAGAACGATGTTCGCAGTCAGCATGGTCAGTTCAGTTTGAAAATGATCGGGCGCTGCAGACTGGCCCGCGCCCCGGGTTGGAATTTCCAGCGCCTCACCGCGCGCAAGGCCTCTTCATTCAGCGCCGGATAGGGACAAGGGCCGGTGACTTTCGCGCTCACCACATTTCCCTGCTCGTCGACGGAGAACAGCACCACCACGCGGCCCTCATGGCCATTGCGCCGTGCTTCGGACGGGTAGTTCGGGGCCGGCATCCGGCCTCCTGCCCAACGCGCCGCACCGACCGCGCCCGAGCCATTGCCGGTGGAGGTGCCGGAGCCCTTGCCGGTGCCAGATCCGGAGTTTGAGGATGAGGCAGGCGTTTCGGAGCCCCTTGAAGCCGTGCGCGAAGGACTCGAAGGCTTGGCAGTGGGGCGAGCCTGGGGCTCTCTCACAGGCTCAGGCTTCGGCATCGGAGGCAGCTCGGGAATCTCAGGCAAAGGCGCCACATCCGCAATTTCAGGAAGTTCGGGCACCTCTTCCACAACCTCGGGCACCGCTTCCTGCTCGGACGATTCCTCCTTTTCAGAAGGCGGCAATTCCGGATCCGATGGAGCAGAGGAGCCAGCGGCCATTTGCTCTAGGTCAAAGGCGAGATCGGGCCCTTCGGAATCCTCGACTTTCAACACCTGCATCGCATCAAAGACCACCTCCCCGCTTCTCACCACCAGAGCAAGCGAACCCGCCCCCGCCACACTCAGCCAGGTGGCGAGCGTGCCGATGTTCAGTGCATAGAGGACGGAATGCATCAATGGACGGGAATAGCTAGTCGATGTTCGGGGATCAGCGCAACAGAAGGCTTGGAGAAATCCTCACCATGCTGAGGGGCAACTGACTGCGAAAAATGAAAGGCTCAACCTATTGTCGTCAAGTCTATAAATGCTATTGCGACTCATTCTCATTTTATTCGCCATGAAACTCTTATCCTCAAAATCCACGAAAAACCAAGTTCATGAACTCAAAACCTCACTGCTTCCGGGTCTTGTCGTAGAGCTCCTTCAGCTCCGGGAAATCCTTCCCCCAAATCTCCACCATCGGCGGAGCCAGCAAGTTGCCCTCGATCTCCAAGGCAATGAAAAGTCCGAGCACCAGCGCCGATACTTTCAGCGTGCGCAAAGGCACGACCTTGACCCGATGTCCACCAGCCCGATCCCACAGCGTGCACCCGATCCGCCGCACTGTGAACCAGCTGATCAGTTGGCAGATGGGAGAAATCAGCGTCAGCCCGAACCCGATCCCCGCAAACATCACCCGGAACGACCTGCGCAGGCTCTGGCCATAGGTAAGACGATTGCCGTCCGTATTCACCACCGACAGCCCCAGCAGCGCCTTGCCCGGCGTTGTGCCAAAGTGATGGATCATCATCGTCTCGATCAGAAACCACGGCACGAGATGCAGCACCAGCAGCCATGGGCTCACCAGCAAGGCCTTCAGATCATTGCCGGACGACCACATCGCCAACCACCACAGTGCGCCATAAACGAAGAGGTCGAACCAGCGCGCCCAAAAGCGGCGATACACCGCTGGTGGATCGGGCTGGTCAGGCAATGGTTGTAGTGCATTGTCGATTGGTCCTGGTTCAGCCATCCCGATCGGCCGTTCGAAGAGCTCCGAAAACAGCGCGATGGTTTTCAACGGGACCCAGTTCGGCATGCCTTCGGACCATGCGGGATCGTCGGGACCCAGTTCACCGGACTCGATTTTACTACGAATCTCGTAATCAGGAAGCGGACCGGATTTTTCGCCGTTGCGGATGAGCCAGAAATCCATCGGAGGTTTTTAAAGGTTGCGTAGGGATTTGGCGGCATCGCTGCGAGCAGCGAATGCGGCGGGGACCAGGGCGGCCAAGGAACAAAGCACAAAAGCCAGAAAAGCAATGACGGCTTGTTCAACCGGATTGTTGTGGGCTGGCAAAACGGTGAAGCCGGTGAAGCCTGCCGAGAACGGATCAAAGCCCAGTCCGCGCAGGGCCGCCTGCACGGCTCCACGATAGTGGATGACGAGTCGGCCCAGTGCCACCCCCGCGATGGAGCCCAGCACACCGAGGATCATCCCTTGATAAAGAAAGACCCGGACGATCTGATTTGGTGCCGCGCCGAGGGCTTTCATGACGCCGATCTCGCGCTTCTTCTGGATCGTGACCGTGAACATGACGGCCATCATGGAAAAGGCCGAGACCAGCACGATGAATGACAGCGCGAAATACATCATCACCCGCTGCTGGCTGATCAGCGCAAAGAACGCCGCATACTGTTCCATCCAGGTGACCGACATCCAATCCGGGCCGATCTTCGCCCGCAGCGCCTTCGCAACCACATCCGCCTGATAAGGATCCTCCAAGCGCAGGGTGATGCCCTGCACGCTGTCATCCAGCCCTGCCAGCGTCTGCGCGAGACCCAGCGGCATGAAGATGTCCGGCGTGTTGAGGTTCATCTGTGAGGATTGGTAAACTCCGATCACCACCGCCTCTTTTGGAAGCACCACGCTTTTCAGGTTCTTGAGAATCTCGCCGTCCATCTTGTCGGCATCTGTCTTCGAAAGGTCCGTCAGCCAGCCTTCGATGTCCTTGCGGACCTCCGGCTCGAAGCGACAGACGCCCGATTTCTCATCCACCTCGCCGCTTTGCAGGGCCTGGAGAATATTCACGATCAGCTCACGCTCCGGCTCACGAATGCGCTGCTTCTCGATTCCATCCAGACGGTCGCCGCAGTCCTGCACCGTCTCGATCGTGAGGATCTCCTTGCCGCCTTCCTGCTTCCATCCCTTTGCCAGCAACTCGTTCACCTTCGTCCAGGATTCCTTGAAGGCCTCGCGGATCGGGGGCTTTTCGGTGCTTTTATAAGCCTGCATCACGCCATCGAAATTCCGCGTCGAATACAGCCGCAGCACCTCGCCGAGGCGGATGTTGAGCTGGTCGGCGAGAGTCGAGGAAATCACCACCCGGTCGTCCAGCCCCATGTCGGCGGTCGATCCCGGATAATGGTCCACATCCAGCATCTTCGCGATGCCATCCACCTGCGCGGCATCGCTCGTTTCCACTCCGTAGAAAAGCACCGGGCGTTGGAAGGAGTCGATGTCGACGATCACATTGTCCGCCACGAAGGGAGTGGCCGATTTCACACCTGGCACCTTGGCCATCTGCTCCGCCGGTTCACGCCAGTCCGCCACCGGGCCGAGCTGGCCGCCTTCCGGACTCTGGCGCATGAGAATGTGCGGGGTGAAGCCCAGGAGGCGGCCTTTCACATCCCGCTCCAGACCTGCGTAAACCGCCATCACCACGACCAGCACCAGCACGCCCAGCAGCACGCCGATCAGCGAGATCAGGGTGAATGAGGACAGCACCGCCCGGCGGGGATTGAGATACCGCCGGGCGAGCAGAAAGCTGAAGGAGCGTCGCGCCATGGGGCATCCCTAGCCGCCGATTCCACGGGCCGCAAGGCCGCAGCACCAGTCACGCACGCCGGACCGGCACGACCAGCGTCGGGTACTCCGCCTTTCGGACGAGTCCCTCCGCCACGCTGCCGAGCAGGATCGAGGCCACCACGCCGTGCCCGTGCGAGCCCAGCACCACCAGATCCGCCCGGATTTCCTTCGCGTAGTCCAGAATGGCATGCAACGGCGCGCCTTCCACCAGCTTCGTCCGGACGTCTCCGATGGCGCTCGGCACCGTGGCCAGCACTTCATCCAGCTTCACCGCCGCACGCTTCCTCGCCTCCTGTTGAAACAAGTGGATCGCGGGAAACTCATCGGGCGTGAAGCCATACGCCGTGTAGGCGGGTTCCGCCTCCAGCACATGCAGGAGATGGAGCGAGGCTCCGAACGCCTTCGCCATTTCCACTGCCGCGTTCAGCACGACAGATGTCGATTCCGAGTAATCCAGTGCAACAACGATCGTTTTCATAGCAGGCGCAGGCTACCACCCTCCCAAGGCCAGCGCCATGATTCATCACTCGGTGCGCGGAAAATGAGAATCCCCGCGCAGCGGGTTGGCAAGCGCCCCGTTTCGCGCCACAATCCCGCCGATGATCCGCTTTCTCCACACCCGCATCCGCGTCAAGAACCTCGAGGCCTCCATCGCCTTTTACGAAAAGCTCGGCTACACCGTCGGCGACCTCAAGGACTCGCCCGAGGGCAATCAGCTCGCCTTCCTCGAACTCCCCGGCAACGACGTCTTCCTGGAGCTCTGCCACTCCCCCGGCTACACCGCCACCTGCCCTGAAGACCTCATGCACACCTGCCTCGGCGTCCCGGACATCATTGACTACTGCGATCAGGTCGAAAAATCCGGCATCGAGATCTGGCCCTCGAAC
>JANOKL010000227.1:0-6856 GCA_031419215.1 Luteolibacter sp.
GCGCTTCCTTCCCGGTCGAGACGCCAGGACTGCTTCGCTGGGATCACGTGCCCCGGGTCATGCATGGAACTTTCCAGGTCGAGAACGAAGGCATTCTCGCGGTCCGCACCACTCTTCAGATGGTGGACGAAGTCGATGACAAGGAATTGCCTAACGGAATCCTCCAGGACGATCTCGCCGGCAAACAGGTCGAAGTCACCCTTCGCACTCCGATCGACCAACCCGGGCAGGTCCTGCGCGGCACCGTCTGGGATCTCCCCGAGCGCACGCGGAGCAAGCTCTGGAACACCGATTTCACACCGCCTGATCCATGGTCCGGACGCTACTACCGGCCCCAACCCCAATCCCCCTCCGAACCCGCCGTCACCACCGGCACGTTCCTTGTCCTCGAAGATGGTAAAGGCAACCGCGAGTATTTAAGTTCCAGCAGCATCCAGTCACTTAAAGTCACAGGCCCATTCGGACCGAAGACCCGCAGGGTGGAGAAACCGGTCATGATCTTCGATGCGCGGAAGATCCCTGCTGGCAGCCGGGTCACAATTTCCTACCTCACCAAAGGGCTTGCTTGGACACCCGCTTATCGAGTGGATCTTTCGGACCCCTCCAAGCTGTCCCTGCGCCAGACGGCTGTAATCCGCAACGAGTTGATGGACCTTCAGGACACGGAGGTCCAGTTGATCTCCGGCTTTCCGAACATGAGCTTCGCCCACGTGGACTCCCCCCTTTCTCCGGATGGATCGCTGGCGGGCTTCTTCCAGCAACTCGCCCAGCAACCCGGATCCACGAACGGCGTCCAGTCCCAGATGGTTTCCTACAACTCCGCTGCGCCGAACCAGACTCCCGCGCCTGACGCGAGCGAGAAGGGAAATGCAGGCGACGACATGCACTTCGAAAGTATCGGTCCGCGCACCCTCGCAGCCGGAGATTCACTCGCCCTTGAAATTGCAGCTGGAAACAACAGCTACCAGCGAGTGGTCGAGTGGATCATCGAGGACGACCGAGATGAATACGGCCGCTACAACTATCGCAACAACGAACAGAAGCCCGACAACTCGGAGCCTTGGGATGCCGTGAAATTCGCCAATCCGCTCAGGTTCCCCATGACCACTGCCCCGGCAGTAATGGTGGAAGGTGGGAAATTCCGCGGCCAGTCGATGGCGAAATGGGTCAATCCCGGCCAGCAGGTGTGCCTCCGCATCACCAAGGCCCTCAGTGTTTCGACCCAGTACGCGGAGGTGGAGGAGGAAAAACAGCGGGAAGGCCTGGAGATCGGCGGACGCGGCTACTACCGCACCAAGGTCAAGGGCTCCATCACGCTCCAGAACACCCGTGGCAAGGCCGCCGTCCTCAACGTGCGCAAGCAATTCTCCGGCGAGATGATCGAGGCCACCGACAAGCCACGCGCCACCCTCCGCACCGAAGGCGTCCGCCGCATCAACCCGCGCCGCGAGCTGGAATGGGATATCGAAATACCGGCCGGGCAGGAAAAGGTGGTTACCTTCCGCTACAGCGTGCTGGTGCCCTCGTGAACGTGCTTCAATATCCCAGCCACGGAGCCAGCCACTTCTCGCATTCATCGACTGCGATGCCCTTTCTTTTCGCATAATCCTCGATCTGGTCCTTCTGCAGCTCCGAGATCATGAAATAGTGGCTCTCCGGGTGCGAACAGTAGAGACCGGAAACCGCCGAGCCCGGGTGCATGGCCATGCTTTCGGTGAGGGTGACGCCGGTCTTCTCCGATGCACCTAGTAGATCGAAAAGGATCGGCTTTTCCGTGTGGTCCGGCTGCGCGGGGTAGCCCGGCGCGGGACGGATGCCGCGGTAGTTCTCCTTGATGAGCTGCTCGCTGGTGAACTCGTCCGGACGCTCGTAGCCCCACGCGACACGGGCGCGATGGTGGAGCAGTTCGGCGAAGGCCTCGGCCAGGCGGTCGGCGATGGCCTTGGTCATGATCGACTGATACGGATCGCTGGCGGCATCAAATTCCGCCGCGAGTTCATCGGCACCGTGGATTCCGACGACGAATGAGCCGATGTAATCACGAATCGTGGCGGCGCTTTCCAAGCGCCATGCCTCTTCAGAAACCCACTTCCAAGCCGGTAGCCCGGCCTTGATCGGATTATTCAGAATATAGCTTCGCTGATTCGCAAAATCCTCAGGATCCCGGACGAGATGATCGTAGGATTCCTTCTGCCAGAATTCACCGCTTCGACCCAAGAGTTCATTCGCGACCTTGGCGCTGTGGCGTTTGATGGAATGAAGAATCTCCGAAAGAGTATGGCCGTCGCGTGGCTTGAGAAGAAGGTGAACATGATTCGGCATCACGCACCATGCATCCAGATCATAACGATCACCCGCGAAGTGCTGAATGGACTCCTTCACCACGTCTGCGATTTCCGGTTGTCTCATCCAGCAATCGCCATGACCTTGGTTGAGGGCTCGTTCCAGATGATCGTCGTAGAGTGAGGCGATTCTTTTTCTGAAATCCTTCGCAAGCGAGTGGTCGCCTGCGTCATCGGATGATTTCAAGTCCGTCATCAAACGATGCTTCTCTGTTTGGTAGTCATTGATGACTTTCGCAGGTAACGAATCGGCGAGGCGGAACGTGACAGCGTAGGTAGATTCGTCCTGATACCAATGTGGGAGATCACCCCATTTCTCGCGATTGATGGATTGCGTGTTTGGAATCGCGATGGGGGCTTGGCGCTTGGAAAGCGCCGCCACTGGCGCGAAGTAGTCGCTGAGCGCTTCATTCGGCTTTCCGCTGTCCTTCTTGATCTGTTGCCGCAGCGCATGGAAACGGGTTTGCTCGGTGGTCCGTGAATCGTCCGCCCAGACGATGATGTCGTCGCTCTCGGCATTCGCGGGAAAGAACCCGAAGGTGCCACGCGCGGTGAAACGCTGTTCGGCGATGATCTGGTCGAGAAGTTCGAGCGCATCGGCATGCAGCTTGTGCGCCTCGACGACAACGTCTGGATTGGTCGATTGGAAACGCTTCTCATCCATCTTCCAAACGCCGCGGAGTTCCCACGAATGGAAAAATGGCGTCCAGTCGATGTAGCTCGAAAGCTCGCGAAGGGTGATCGGGATGATCTCGTTCTCGGCAAAGCCTGCCTCATAGGAACGATCGCGATGGCAGATCTCCGGCGCGCTTTCGCGGCTCTCGATCGTGCGGGTGCCTGTGAAGGTTGGCTGCGCGATGTCCACAGTTTCCCAATCGGTCTGGCGTGCGTTCGCGCGAGCGTGGTTGAGCGAGAGGGTCGCCTTCTTCGGGCCTTCGGCATACTGCTTGCGCAGCTTCTCATGCTTGGAGTTGTTTTCGGCCACGAACGGAGCGCGCTGATCTTCCGAAAGCAGGGCGGTGGTCACCGGAACCGAGCGCGAGGCGTCCAGCACGTGCACCACCGGCCCGCTGTAATGCTGGGCAATCTTGATCGCCGTGTGGGCCGCGCTGGTGGTGGCGCCGCCGATGAGCAATGGAATTCCGCGCTCGGCGAACCCGCGCTTCTCCATCTCCTTCGCCACGTGGACCATCTCGTCGAGCGAGGGCGTGATGAGGCCGGAAAGTCCGATGACGTCCGCGCCGATCTCGACCGCCTTGTTGAGGATCTTGTCGCACGAAACCATGACGCCCATGTCGGTGACTTCGTAGCCATTGCAGGCAAGTACCACGCCGACGATGTTCTTGCCGATGTCGTGCACGTCACCCTTCACCGTGGCGATGAGGAAACGTCCGGCCGATCGCGAACGTTCGGCGCGCTTCAGGGCTTCTTCGTCGCTGATGCCAGCGTGCTCGGATTTGATCCGCTCGATGTCACCCGCCAGCATCTCGACCTTCTCGGCCTCCATGAACGGATTCAGATAGGCCACGGACTTCTTCATCACGCGGGCGGATTTCACCACCTGCGGCAGGAACATTTCCCCGCGCCGAAGAGGTCGCCGACCACGCTCATGCCATCCATCAGCGGACCCTCGATCACGCTGAGCGGCTTCTTGTATTTCTCAAGTGCCTCGGCGGTGTCCTCGTCGACGAAGCGGTCGATGCCCCTCAGCAAGGCATGCTCCAGACGCTTCTCGACGGAAACCTCACGCCACGAAAGATCCTCCTCGATCTTCTTCGCACCTGTCTTGCCTTTGAAGCGTTCGGCAAACTCCAGCATGCGGTCGGTCGCATCGGGACGCCGGTTGAGCAGCACGTCCTCGACGTGCTCGAGCAGGTCCTTCGGGATCTCGTCGTAAACTTCGAGCATGCCCGCGTTGACGATGCCCATGTCCATGCCCGCCTTGCCGGCGTGGTAGAGGAAGGCGGAGTGCATCGCCTCGCGCACCGGATTGTTGCCACGGAAAGAGAAGGAAATGTTCGATACGCCACCTGACACGCGCGCGCCGGGGAGGTTCTGTTTGATCCAGCGGGTGGCGTTGATGAAATCGACGCCGTAGTTGTTGTGCTCCTCGATGCCGGTGCCGACCGTGAGGATGTTCGGATCGAAAATGATGTCGTCGCCTGCGAAGCCGACCTCATCGACCAGGATGCGGTAGGCCCGTTCGCAGATGCGGATCTTCTCCTCATACGTCGCGGCCTGGCCGTTCTCATCGAAGGCCATCACCACCGCCGCCGCGCCATACTTGAGGATGGTGCGGGCATTGGACCGGAAGACCTCTTCGCCTTCCTTCAGCGAGATCGAGTTGACGATGCCTTTGCCTTGCAGGCCCTTGAGTCCCTGCTCGAGGATTTCCCACTTCGAGGAATCCACCATGATCGGCACCTTCGCGATGTCAGGCTCGGCAGCGACGAGATTGAGGAAACGCTCCATCATCGCCTTGCCGTCGATCAGTCCGTCGTCGAAGCAGATGTCGATGATGTTGGCGCCGTTCTCGACCTGCTGTCTCGCGACGGCGACCGCTTCCTCCAAATTTCCCTCGCGCACGAGCTTCGCGAACTTCGGTGAGCCCGCGACGTTGGTGCGCTCGCCAATCATCAGGAAGCCGGTGCTTTCATCGGCCGTGAAGGGCTGCGAGCCGGACAGCCGCAGCGCACTTTTCATTTCAGGAATCACGCGTGGCGCATGACGCTCCACCGCTTTCGCGATCGAGGAAACATGCTCCGGTGTGTTGCCGCAGCATCCACCCGCCATGTTGAGCAGTCCGGCCTCCGCGAACTCGGAAAGCCAGCGGCCCATGTCGTCGGGCTCAAGATCGAAGCCGGTCGGCGACAGCGCGTTTGGCAGTCCGGCATTCGGATAGCAGGAAATGAACGAGCTCGATTTCGCCGAGAGCTCTTCCAGAAACGGCCGCATCAGATCCGGTCCAAGCGAGCAGTTCAGGCCGATCGCCAGCGGCTTCACGTTCGCGATCGCGTTCCAAAGCGCCTCGCCCGTCTGACCGGAAATCATCGTCTCGCCCCCACGACCGACGGCAGCGGAAATGATCAGCGGCAGATGCAACTTGTCCTGCTCGAAGACCTCCTGCGCAGCTACTAGCGCGGCTTTCGCGTTGAGCGAATCGAAGATCGTCTCGACCATCAGGATGTCCACGCCACCCGCGATCAAGGCGCGGATCTGATGGGCATACGCGGCCTTCACCTGATCGAAGGTGACCACGCGGAAGCCCGCATCCTCGGCATCCGGGGAAATGTTCAGCGAGACGGTTAGAGGCCCGATCGCGCCCGCGACGTAGCGCCTGCGACCCGTGTCCGAACCGATCGCGTCCGCCCATTTCCGGCTTAGCTTCACCGACTCGACGTTCATCTCCCACGCGAGGTCGTTGAGGAAGGGATCCTCGATGATCTTCTGGAAGAACTCCGGATCCTTGCGGCCGCCATGTTCCCGCGGGTCCTCGACGAAGAACTCACTCTGCGCGATGCTCGTGGCGGAAAAGGTGTTCGTTTCGCAAATGTCCGAGCCCGCCTCGTAGAAGCGCTTGTGGATGTCGGCGATGATGTCCGGATTCGTCAGGGAAAGGATCTCGCCGTTGTTGAGGATGTCCTTTTCGTTCTTCGCGAAACGCTCGCCGCGCGCTTGGGCCTCGGTCAACCCGTAGCCGCGGATCGTCGTTCCCATGGCCCCATCGAGCACGAGAATGCGGTCCTGCATGGCGAGGCGGAGATCAGCGGTCGGGTCGGGAATGGCCATCGGTGGAAATGTAGTGGCGTCCAGCGCAGCGGCAAGAGTCAAATCGTCGCATCTTGATTCGTTGATGCGTTTTGTTGAAGTGCCCGCCATTGTCAGGACTAGGAAAATGGGTTCTGGTGACCGCGATGGCACGTGATGGAAGCCCGTGGACGCTGGAAGACCTGATCGAATTCGAGCAGGCCCTGTCTCGCTCCGCCGTGCCGACTTCGGAGGAAAAGCGGCTCGTTTCCGCCAGCATCGCCGGGAAATCTCCGGACGCCACGCGCCGGATCGGTCTGAAAGAATGGCTTTCCGGGCATCGCAGCGGGATCGGACGAAAGTTCACCCTCGCCCTCGACGGCGTGTCGCTTGGTCTTCTTCTCCTCGCGCTGTCCGCCGGGATCACCACCGTGCTCGGGTTGTGGGACCGCGAGCGAGGAGGGATCAACGTGACGGTTTTCTTTGCCGTGGTGCTCGGGGTGCAGGTCGCGATCCTGATCGGCGCGTGGTTGGCCTGGTTGTTCCGGCGTCGGGCAGGCGAAGCGTATTCGGTGATCCAGTCGATCATCGGCGTCTTGGCCCGACGTCTAACAGGCGACCGTGAGTCCGTCTGGTGGCACTCGCTGATCACCCAGGGCGGAGCCGGAAGACGCGCCCTGCTCTGGCGTCTGGCCCGCGTGGTTCAGACCGCCGGCATCGCCTTCAACCTCGGAGCGATCGCCGCCCTCGTCGGCCTCGTGCTGTTC
>JANOKL010000228.1:0-5702 GCA_031419215.1 Luteolibacter sp.
GGAGGAACTCGAGGATCGTATTCCGCGCGTCGTCATCGGTGTCGGCGAAGTGGACATTCGCGCCATTTTTCACCAGCTCGGCCTCCGCTATTTAGAGATAGTGGTCGAGGTGATGGAGCGTGTGGTCCTTGATCGCACCGGCAAGTTTGCGCAGCGAGTCGGGGTCCTTGTAATCCTTTCCGAGCACGGCGTAGCGCTTCTCGGTGCCGGCGGAGGAGCCGTCGATGACCGAGGCCTGTTTCTCGTCGGAAATCTGCCGGGCGTAGAGGTCGATGGGTTGGACGTTGACCATGGGTTTCGGAATTTAGAGGGAAAGCGAGTCGCGGAGGAGCTGGATGACGTGCTTGTAGGGGACGGCGCGGCCTTGGACGCGGGCGAGGCCGTCGAGGTGCATCAGGCAGGACATGTCGCCGCTGGTGAGGACGTCGGGGTGATTTTCGAGGACGTGGTCGAGTTTCAGAGAGCCCATCCGACCGGAAATATGCGGGAAGGTGACGGAGAAGGTGCCGCCGAAGCCGCAGCATTGCTCGGCCTGACCGAAGGCGAGGACCTCGGCGTTCTTGATCGAGGAAAGCAGGGCCATCGCCGCGTCTCCGGTGCCGGTGCCGCGGCTGTGGCAGGAGCGGTGGAAGGCGATCTTGGTCGGCTGCTTGAACTCGCCGGGCCAGGTGGTGATGCCGAGACCATTGACGATGAAATCGAGCACTTCCCAGGTGCGTTTCGCCAGCGAGTCGACCGAGTCATCCGGGCATTCCTCGAATTGGAGCGGGTTGCCATGGAAATTCATCGCCGCGCAGGAACCGGAGGGCACGATCACCGATTCGTCGCCTGCGAAGACCGCAGCGCAGTGTTTCGCCACCTTGCGGGACGTGGCCCAATCGCCGGAATTGAAGGCCGGCTGGCCGCAGCAGGTCTGGTTTTCCGGGAAATCCACCTTCACTCCGAGATGCTCCAGGACCTCGACGGTCGCCTTGGCAACATCGTCGTAGAAGGCATCGCAAAGGCAGGTGCCCATCAATAGGACACGTTTCGTAACGGGGCGGGCGGTGGTGGACATGGTGGATGGAAAAGTCTCCGGACACCCGCAGGGCGGGGCCGATTGCGCAACACCCGAAAGCCTAGAAGTGATGCGCCGGGACGCAACCCGAAATGGAACTCCGCTGGACAATGCGTTGGCTGCAGGAGCGGCTCAATGAATTCTGGAATTTTCGAGCACTGGTATCCTTCACTGGGAGCGCTTTTTCGCGACACAGCGAAGGTTTAGGTAATTCCCATTTTCAGGTCGCGGAGGCTCCAAAGTGTGTTTGCAGCGGGAGCGGCATTGCCTTTCAGCCCCCGGGCTCCGTCCTTTCGCTTCGACGTGAAGCGGTCTCGGGAGGCGATGAAGGCTTCGTTGACAAAGACTCTGCTGCCGATGACGGCACCGTCGCTGAAGTAGCGGATCCGGCAGCGCAGCATGGCGGAAATTTTAGATCCGTCAGGCTGGCAGGCCAAGCGGTTTGTAGGAATTTGCTTTTGAGGTAAACGCTGTCGAAGGGACCGATGGTGGACGCGGGTGTCTTTTCCTGTCTCTGGGTCAGGACGGTTCGCCGTTGGGGAAGATTTCGGTGATGGTGGATTGCTGGTGATCGTCGATCCAGCGCTCGAGGGCGGCGCGCATGGGGGCGACGATTTCCGGGTGGTTGGCAGCGCGGTCGATGGCTCCGGATTCATCGGTGGAAAGATGGTAGAGGGCGAAGTGTCGGCCGCCCTGCGCCGTCGGGGTGCAGACAAGTTTCCAGTGGCGGAGGGTAAGGCAGCGCTGCTTGGCGGCGATGACCGGGGCGAGGTACTTTTCCTTGAGGACGAACTGGTAGTTGAAGGCCTCATCGATCTCGGTGAGCTCGTCCATGGGCGGGAGCTTGGGGCGCTCGATGCCGGGGACCTTGAACTGGATGAAGGGAAAGCTGGTTTCGCTGTAGCTGGGGATGGTTTCCGGAGGAGCGATGCGCTGGATCCACGGGGCCACGCTCTTTCCTTCCCAGACGGCGGGCTTTTCCACCTTCAGCAGATCGGCGAGAGTGGGCATGAGGTCGATGGAGCGGATGGGTTCGGGGATGATCTGGGGAGGCTGGCCGGGGACGTAAACGATCATCGGAATCTGGTTGGCCTGGCCGCTGCCGTTGAGGCTGAGTCCGTGGCCGAGGGTGACGCCGGGATCGAAGAGGTCTTCGCCATGGTCGGCGGTGATGACGATAATCGTGCGATCGGCGAGGCCGTTTCGTTCAAGGGACCTGAGAATCCGTGCCACGCAGTCGTCGAACTGCCGCGTGCAGCCATCATAAAGCGCACGGATCTGGGTGACCTCGGATGCGGGCATGGCCCTCCAGATGGGTTCGAGGTCGTTGCCGCCGATGAATTTATCGACGTCGAACTGCACCTGGTTTTCCGCAGGGCCCTTGTAATGGGGATCGGCGAACATTCGGTTGTAGGGCTGGGAGCAGCCGTAGGGCAGATGATTGCAGGAATAGAAGACATGCCAGAAAAACGGATTTCCGGTGGCGGCTTGTTTTTCCAGGCGCTCCTCGACGCGCTTCGTCACCACTTCCGGTGTGACGAACGAGGCGAAGGAGCCGATTTCAGGAAACAGCCGGTAGCCGAGCGCATTGTCGAAATAGAGCGGCACCACGAAGTGCGCCATCACCACCGCCTGGCTCATGTAGATCTTGAAGTTGTCGAAGCTCGAGACGTCGATGTCCTTGAACCCGAGCGACACCACCTTGTAGTAGCCTGCGCACCAGTCACCGATCGCGGCGGTGTCGTAGCCGGCTTTTTCCATGACCGAGGCCGCGGGCACGAGCTTGCGCTCCATCGCCTCTACGGTCGCCTGATCCGGATACATCTGGCAGATCCCGTGGGTGTGGGGAAACTGCGAGCCCATGAACGAGACCGATGACTCGAAGGTCGAGGCGATGGGGGTGTAGCAGCGCTCGAAGCGAGTCGAGCGGGCGGCGAGCGAATCAATCACAGGCGAGACTCCGGGGGCCGCCGGGCCATCGCTTCGGGCGGGCTTGTAGCCGGAGCAGCCGAGCCGATCGCCACGTAGGGAATCGGACGCGACGATGATCACGTTCCAAGGCTTTTCCTTTTCAGTGGTGCCTAGCTTCAGGGTCCCTGACTTGCCCTTTGAGGCCATCGGAAAAATCGCGACGCCCGCCACCAGCAGGGAAATGACGCCACCTCCCCAGCGTGCCCTCGGGTGGCTGTTGCGGAAATGCCAAAAGATCACCCACAGCAGCACCGCCAGGGGAAAGACCACGAAAAGAAGCGTGTGGATCGCCGGTTGCCAGCTCGCGGGCGGCCAGTCGAGGAGCTTGTAGTACCAGTTTCCCAATTTGGCATCGCTCAGGAAATACGGTCGCGTCTTCGCTAGTCGCAGGAGGAAAAATCCGTGAATCAGCAGCGTCAGGAAAAAGGCACGAAGCACGATCCAGCGGCGCTTTTCCGACCTCGCCCGTCGGGTCCAGACTGTGGCCATCGGCAGCACCAGGAAAATTGCCGCCACGGCGAGGATTCCGTAGGCCAGCAGCACCAGCAGGTTCTGGCCAATGAGGAAGGACAGATACTTGTCCCGGGCCAGCGCACTGAACTTGTTCTCCATCCCATCGGAGAGGGTCGCCAGCTCCCAGATCGAACACGCGAACTGAATGGCCAGGAAAAGCCCTACGCCGGCCAAGGTCGGCCAGAAGCAACGCGGACCCGTAGTCGGCGGCGGTGCGGTAGCTGGGGTAGGGGAGTCAGTCATGCTCGAACCGTTACGCTCGCACCTGCCCCGCAGCCGATCAAGCATCGGGTGGCGTCACGTAGGACCAGCGTGGACTCATCAGGCGCTCGATCACCACACCTCGGGGCGACTTCAGGTCCGTAGGTCGGCTGATCCGGAGAATCACGGAAACTTCGCCGCTCTTGTTCGCCTGCAGCAACTCATGGATCTGCTGGCCGAAAGGCGACTGACGGTTCACGTAACCGTAAATGACTTCATCACCACGCAGCGTGTTGAGCTGATAGCAGGCCCATTTGGTGGAGTCGGAAAATTCGTGGCTGAAGTAATTGTCCTCATTGATCCTCACTCGGAAGTCGAAGGATCCGGTTGGTTTCTCCTGGCAGTAAAGGTCCCAATCCATCGGCTGGTAACAGACATCGGACTCCCAATCGACCAGCACCCGGCCGCCCTCGGTCTCCTCCAGCAGCAGACGACGCTTGCTGCCATCCTCGATCGAACAACTCACCAGCCAGTAACTGCCCCGGTTCTCCAAGGTCAGCGGCTGGAAAAGATTCAACGAGTCCAGTTTCGAGGCCTTCAATTCATGCCTCTGATACCAGCGCTCCATCAAGGGGCGCACCCGCTCGGGGTGCCTCACCACCGGCAGCAGGTTGTCGATGCTCCCCGCCCCACAGTAGGTCCTCAGGCAGGCCATGATCCGATCCACCGTGGCCTCCGCTTCGGCCTTTTCCTGCTCTTCCTTGTCAAAGGTCGTGATCGCCTTGGTCATGGCTGTCTCAGGCGCGTGTTGATTCTCCACCAGACTCGAGACCGACCACGAAACTGCCGCAATGCAGACCAGACCGATGAGCGCAAACCACCCCCAGGGCACTGGCTTCGATTCCCGGTTCTCGTCGCTCCAGGTTTCCTCCAGCGGCAGTGTGGCCACCTCGGTCTCCACCAGGGCTTCGTAGTCCGGCTCATGCGTCCGGCGTTCCTCGGTGGTCCGTTCTTCCGGCTCCAGTCGGGCCAGCGGTGGCGACACCGGTGTCGCCAGGGATCGCGTCACGCTCCCCTCATTGCTTGTCAGTCTGACGACTTCCTGCGGCTTCGGAGGGGACTCGTCCACCACCCGCAGAACGGCTTTTTCCTGATCCCTCGCCATCGATGGACTCAGAAAAGCCTGAAATGTCCATCGACGCAACGTCGCGTTCTACTTAAAACACCGATGTCCCCGCGCGACGCATGCCCGCCAGACTCCTCATCATCACTGCCGCGTTTGGCGAAGGCCACAACAGCGCCGCCCGCAATCTCGGGCTCGCGCTTGACGACCTCGGAGCCATCACCCGCGTCGCCGACCCCTGTCTCTCCGGCGCGCCCCGCTCCACCCGTTTCCTGCAATGGGGCTACCGCCTCGTCACCACCCACAGCCCCCGGCTCTGGGCGAGGATGTATCGCTCCGCAGACCGCCAGGACTTCAGCCGCCAGCAGATGCCGCTGATGCGGAAGCCGGAGCTCTACCTGGAGCAGCTCCTCGACGAGTTCCAGCCGGACGCCGTCGTCACTACCTACCCGCTTTATCCGTATTTCCTGGAGCGCATCTTCGCGAAAATAGGCCGCCGCCTGCCCGTCTTCACGGTCGTCACCGACTCCATCGAGATCAACGCCGCCTGGCTCAAGGCCCGCACCGACTACTTTCTCGTCACGGATCCCGCCACCCGGGACACCATGATCCGCTCCGGCCTTCCAGCCGCTCAGGTCATCGACACCGGCTTTCCGGTCAATCCGGCCTTTTCCAAGCTCCAGCCTGTCCCCGCCGACGATACCTGCCAGCCCTTCCGAGTCCTCTACTTTCCTACGGCGAATCCCGGTCAGCTCGAGCCTAATAGCCGCGCCCTCCTCGATGCCTCCCCGCAGGTCCGACTCACCCTCGTTCTCGGGAAAAACGTCCGAATCCTTT
>JANOKL010000229.1:0-11404 GCA_031419215.1 Luteolibacter sp.
TCATCAACGGCAAGCTCGACGAACTCCTCGACGAGCGCGGGCTTTTCAAGGTGAAGGATCTACCCCTCGCGGAGCTGAAAAAGCGCGGCCACGTCGACGAGCGGGCCCTTCGCGCCCATGAAGATCCGGAGTTTTCCGCAGAGATCCGCGAGGGAATGCGGGTATTCTGACGCTGCCGGGATAGACAGGAATGGGAGGGATGATAGGTTGTCATTAATGAAAGCTTACCAATCCGGTCGGATTCTCAATCTCATGCTGCTGGGAGCCTGTTCGCTGCTCGCGCAGGCCAGGGCTGGCTGCATGGTCGGGCAAACCGATTCCGCCGCCTTTGACGAAAGCCGTTCGGTCGCCGAGGTCGAAGTGGTGTCGGTCGATCCCTTTCAAGCCCCTGACGGAACAATCCAGACGCGCTCTACCCTTAAAACCGTCGAGCGATTCAAGGGAGATGTCCCTGACCGGGTTGTCCTGAATTCACCCGGCGGCACCCTGAACGGCCGTCAGGATTTCAGCTCCGGCTCACTGCCGCTTGAGCTCGGGAAATCCTACGTGCTTCTCCTGAACAAGTCAGCGGGCGGTGCCTGGACCGCCCATCCGCAGCATGCCTACCGGGCTCTGGCCAGACGGGGCGATTCCACCGCGTTTTTCCGCAACCACGCCCGTGGCCCGAGACCGGAACTCATCCCGGCCTCCGCACCGGAAACCGAAGTTTCCCAAGGAAACGCAGGCGTGCCCGGCTCAGTCGTGACCGCCACGGGCTACACCGAAACCGGCGGCCAGCCGACCCGCTTCACCACCTGCGATGGCGATGAGCCGATCCCCTACCTGATCGACATCGATCCCAACAAGCTCCCCACCGGCATGAACCAAGCCGGCGCGGTGGCCGCCGTCGCCGAGGCGCTCAGTGCTTGGGCCGCCTCTTCATCCCTCACCTTCCGATACGAAGGCACTGTCTCCTTCGGCGCGGCGGCCAGCACGATCGCGATTTCCGACAGGCGTCTGCGCATCCAGCTTCACGACAACAGCAACGCAATCAACACCAGCGGCGTCCTCGGGATCGGCGGTGGCAGTTTCAATTCCGCCTCATCCACCTTCACCGGCGGTCGGGTCGGACCGACCCAGGGATTCCAGGAACGGCTCTACGGTTACGTCGTTCTGGAAAGCACTACGAATGCCTCGTTCATGCTCAACACCAACAATTTCAAACGGGTGCTGACGCATGAAGTCGGGCACGCGCTCGGACTGGAACATTCCAGCAACAACGCCTCGGAACCCAACGCCATCCTGAAGGCCGCGACCATGTATTATACGACATCGTCCGGTTCGACCGGGGCCACGATCCAGACCTACGATGTTGACCGCATCCAGTTCGGCTATTCGGTCACCAATACGCCGCCTTTCACCACCGACCGGACGCTTCAATCGATAACGACCAGCAACTTTTCCCTCCTGCCGGTGACACTCGGCGTCAACCGCATCCAGCTGCGGGCACTCGATCGACAGGGCAATAGCCTGACTCCCAGCCTGATCAGCAGCACTTCCTCCAACGGGGTTTTCACGCTGTCCGGAACCACGCTCATCTACACGCCAAATGGAAATTTCGGCGATGCCCGACTAACAGACAGTGATATCGAGGCGGGAACCGCCTTTGACAGAGCCGTTTACGCCTTCAGCGACGGGACCAATCTGAGTCGCTACGCCTCGTGCATCATGACGGGCTTCTCGAACGACTCCACCCCCTCCGATGGACTGCCGAATGCCTGGATGACCGCCAATTTCGGATCGACTGCCGTTGGTGCCGTGGGCTCCGGCCGCAATCCCGCCGATGACCCGGACAAGGACGGCCTCAACAACCGCGTGGAATGGTATCTCAACACCAATCCCAACTCCGCTGCCAGCGGACCGGTGAAGCCGACCTACACGCACTCCACCCGCCAGCTCTCCTACACCCCGATCCGCTTCGCGCCGTACTGGATCGAGTCTTCCACCAGCCTTAGTTCCTGGACCTTGCGGCGTGTCGCCACCCTCTATCAATCGAGCGGCACCCTTTCCTCGACCTTCAGCGGCACGGCCCCGGCGAAGGAATTTTACCGCGTGGTCACCGGGCCATGAACGTAGCTGGAGCTTCCAGCTCCAGTCCGTCTCGGGAGCGTCCCGCTCCCAGTCCAACGCATACTGCTACCGCCACCGACTGATCACACGGTTCCCGGCCTGAGAACGGTCATCCTGCTTTCGCTTTCCAATGTCTTCATGACCTTCGCCTGGTGAAGGACATGAAGGAGAGGGCCTGTTGGATCGCCGGGGCGTTGTTCTTCCTGTTCGACTTCAAGCCAGCGGCTTGAACGAGACGTCCTGGATGACCTTGCCGGAAAGGTCCTTCATCACGAACTTCAGCGCGCCTTTGTCGGCCGTGCCCGCGATCCACGTCGCAGCCTCCGGTTTCGGACCGCCCCCGACGAGCTGGGCGTAAGGAAACGTTTCATTTCCCGGAAGAAACGCGGGCTGATGCGTGTGGCCGGAGACGACGACCTGCGTCTTCCACGCGACCAGCGAGTCATGCCACGCCTCGCGACTGAAACGGCTGAAGGCATCATAGCCACCCTTCTGATACTGGGCGTCCGCGACCTCGGTGGTCCAACGCAGCGGGATGTGGCAGAAGACGACGCGATACGGGGCATCACGAAACTCCGTCTGCGCGATCACGGTCTTCAACCACGCCGCTTGTTCGCGTCGCAGCGCCTCAAAGGCCACTCGACCGCCGAAGCTCGGATGATCGTCGGGCTTGTCCTCGCCGGTGTGGAGGCAGATGAAGGCCACGGGCCCGCTACGAAAGGCATAGTAGGGACGACCGGACGGAGTCGCCACCAGCTCGGGCATCCTGAAGGCCCATTTGCCGCGCACGTCGTGATTGCCCCAAATGACGAACATCGGTCGGCCATCGCTGACGTCCTGGCCGCCGGGATGGAGCAAGGTCGGAGCCAGCCAGTCTTCCTGGTCCCAGTTGTTGCAGGTGTCGCCGTTCCAAAGCAGGAAGTCCGCCTTCGGGGTCGCCTTGTGCAGCGCGGTGATCGTGTCGTTCCACTGATGGGTGTCGTTCCAGACCACGAACTTCGTCGCCGACGCCTTCGCATCCAGCGTGCGAAAGCTTTTCCACTCGGTCTCCTCATGAGCCTTCTCGCCATCGCCGGACTCCGCCACCGCGCGGATCTGATAGGCGGTCCCGGGTTTCAATCCTTCGACCTTCACCCGCACGATCCGGTCGCCCTGCGGCACAAAGCCGAACGCATCCTCCGCCGCCTTGCCCGTGGTGCCATCGGAAGCCTTCCACTCGACCCAGCCCCGGCACAGCCGCCCCACCGCCCACACCTCCTCGACCCCATCCTCACGCGGAGCCATCAGCACCGCCGGAGTCTTCACCAGCGGCCCGGAAAGCGGCGGCACCGTCGGCTGCGGAGCCGCATTTCCAACACCCACCGCCCCGGCCAAAGCCCCACCCGTCACACTGCCCAAAAATCTGCGTCGTTTCATAAGGAAAGCAGGGATACGGTCCCAGATCGCGAAGTCCTTGCAAGCCTGCTCAGGGAACCCGCTTGAGAAGCTTTTTCGCCTCCTCGCTTCCTTCCACTTCGACCCGCAATCCTGCCGTGGCTTTCGCGAGATTGAAGCCTTTCTGATTGCCCTTTGGCAGGATGGAAGCAGTTCCCTTGATGCCGGTGGACAGTTCGAACATCAGCACCATCCCGGCAAGGAACGTGGAATCCTCGGCAGCTCCCGCCGGCTCCCTGATGAAACGGACTTTTGCGAAAGGCTTCTGATCGGAAGTCTGTACTCCGCCTTTCCAGACACAGCTCCGCACCGACCAATCGACTCCGTTCTCGTGCTCGATCTCGAAGGCCTTGGAAACTTCGCCTTCCGCGTACCTCAGCGCGATGAGCCGAACCCCTTCCAGATCCCGGCTGCTGTCCTCGATCCAGGTCGCCACCGGATGCGGCACCCCTTTCTTCCACTGATAATAGGTGGTTCCCGACCACCAGGCTTTCCGTCCCGAGGTGAGAGAAACGACCTTGGTGAATCCACCCTCCACCTCGGGTTCGCCACGCTCAGACCTCAAGGAGAGGAGCTTCATGCCCTCACCGGATTTTTTCGCGATCCTGTAGCCTGCGTCGCAGCCGTCATTGTTGAAGGCAATCAGAACCTCCGGCACGTGATCTCCATCGAGATCCTTCAAGACAAAGGGAGTCGGCGGCGGAGTGAGATGGGAAAACTTCCGGATTGCCCAGAGCGGAAAGACCTCGTCGCTCGAAAGGATCCTCCATCCCTCCTTCGTCCCTTGAGCGAGAGTGGTGCGCGTGGTCCCGACCAAGGCCAGATGCCGGCCATCGCCGAACAGATCGCCATGGAGAACGAACGGCCCGTCGGGAGATTGCCAGTCAACCGGCTTGGAAGGCATCGGGTCGGAGGCGACCGCCTTGAGCACCTGCAATGCCCCCGGCCAGTTGTCGGTGACCACCGAATCGTCCGCCATCGCGGATCCTATCAGCCCAAGCACCACCCACCACCGCCGCAGCATTTTCATTGGAGTCCGATACTCCGACTTCTCCGCTCTTCATTCCCTTTCCTCATTTTTGGAACTTGGAACTTGGCCCTTGGAACTTTCTCCTCCCCCCATGACTCCCGCCGCTCTTGGCTTTTCGATGCCCGCCGAATGGTCCCAGCAGGAAGCCGTCTGGCTTTCCTGGCCGGTCGATGATCCCCGCCACTGGGGCGGGGCGAAGCGCGACCTGATCTCGGCGAAGTTCGCGGAGATCGCCGCTGCCATTTCCCGCCATGAACCGGTGCGCATCAACGCCCCGGGGGCCGACCACGCTGCCATCGCCGCAGCCTGCAATCGCGCCAAGGCCGTACCGGAGCACGTCGAGCTCTTCGACCACCCGCACAACGACGTCTGGTGCCGCGACCACGGGCCGATCTTCGTGAAGCATCGCCACACCGGCGAAACCGCGATCACCGATTGGGACTTCAATGCCTGGGGAGGAAAGTTCCCGCCCTACGATCTCGACAACTCCATTCCGAAACAGATCGCCGCCAGCCTCAGCAAGCAGCGCTTCACCGGCGGCATGATCCTCGAAGGCGGAGCGATCGAGATCAACGGCTGCGGCCAGCTTCTCACCACCGAAGCCGTGCTGCTGAACCCCAATCGCAACCTGCATCTCTCGAAGCAGGAGATTGAGCAAAAGCTCCGCGACGGACTCGGCGTGACCGACATCCTCTGGCTGAAGCAGGGCATCGAGGGCGATGACACCGACGGTCACATCGACGACCTCGCCCGCTTCGTGGATCCTCAAACGATCCTCGTCTGCATCGATCCGGACCTTTCCTCACCGAACCATGCCGTCCTCGCCGACAATCTCGCGACGCTGAAAAACTTCCTCCAGCCAAACGGACGCAGCTTTGAGCTCGTGACGATACCACTTCCAGAAGCCTGCGAAGTCCCCGGCTGGCGCTTGCCGGTGCTGCCGGCCTCCTACGTCAATTTCCTCACCGTGAACGGCGGAGTGCTCGTCCCCACGTTCCGTCAGCACGCCAACGACGATCGCGCCCTCGGGATGATCCGTGAGCTTTTCCCGGACCGGGATATCACCGGTATCGACTGCCTCGATCTGGTCGAGGAAGGCGGAACGCTGCACTGCATTTCCCAGCAGCAGCCGGCTTGATGGACGAATCCGCGATCACGTAGCTACATTCCCCGAAAATCAGGATACCTTGAGTTTGTTGCACGGCTGCCCGCCGACGCAACGCCTCCCCCCATCCATGATCTGGCGACATCGACTCCTGAGGGGGAGTTCCAGCTTTTCGGTCACCGGTTCTGCCTCGCGCAGTGCCCTTGATCCTCCCCCCGAAGTGATTGTCGCCGCCCTGGAACTGGATAGCCTTTGCACCCAGGGCGGCGCTTCGGACAGTCTGCCGCTCGTCATTCCACCCTTCAGGGGATTCTTCAGTTCTTCACTTCTTCGTTTAGAATTTAGGATTTAGTGCTTAGTGCTTTCAGCCATGCACCTCCCCACCTCGAAGACGCGACGCCACCTCGTGGCAGTCTCCGGTGGTGCGGATTCAGTGGCCTTGCTGCACCTGCTCATCGAGGCCGGGTTTTCCAACCTCGTCGTCTGCCACCTCGACCACGGCCTGCGCGGCAAGCATTCGCGTGGTGATGCGAAATTCGTCGCCTCGCTAGCCACGTCTCATCATCTCGCCTGTGAGATCGGCCATGAAAACGTCGCCGCCCTTGCGAAGGAAAAATCCCTCTCGCTGGAAACCGCCGGTCGTGAGGCCAGACATCGCTTTTTCGCCCACTGCGCCCGCCTTCATCGCTGCTCACGCATCCTGTTGGCCCACCACGCCGACGATCAGGCGGAGACGATGCTCTGGAATCTGCTGCGTGGCTCCCACGGCGCGAAAGCCATGCGCGAGGTCCAGCCGATCGTGGCCGAGGGAAAAAAGCTCGAACTCATCCGTCCGCTGCTCGGCGTCCGTCGGCAAGACCTCCGCGAGTTCCTCGTGTCACGCGGCCTGACCTGGCGGGAAGACGCCAGCAACGCGGAAAACTTCACCGCTCGCAACCGCCTGCGGAACGAAGCCATTCCACTGCTTGAGGACATTTCCGGTCGCGATATCGTGCCGCCGCTCTGCCGGGCGATCGATGCCAGCGAGGATCACGAAGCGATCACAAGCTGGGCACTCGATCAGGCAAAAGTCCTCGATCCCCAAGGCCGACTTCATCTTTCAGCGCTCAAGGAACTGCCGCCCGCGCTCCAGCGCGCCGCCATCGCAAAGTTCCTCAGCGATCACGACATCAGCGATCTCAGCCGCGAGTTGTTGGAGCGTTCCCTCGATCTGCTCGACGCGAAAAACCCCGCCTGCCTCAACCTCCCCGGCGGCCGTCATTTGAGGAGAAGGGCGGGGCGACTGACGGTGGAATAGCTGACCTAACCGGAGGAAAGGCACGCTCGCAGAAATCGAAACCTTCATGTTCAAGCCCGGAATCCAACCGGCTAGGCACGCTGCCCACTTGCTTGATTCTCTACCCGAGTGCAGGCAGAAGAGAATGAGGGACAGGGGGAGGCTCTCCGACGGTCCGAGGAAATAAACCGTGGCCCGTCCGCATGCCTCACTTACGAGGAGTTTGTCAATGCAGTGGGCCGTCCTGCATGAAGGTGGTTTATCACCGGTCCGCCGCCCGGGATATTGGATCTATTTCATCGTCTCTAATTGTATTTCGGTTGTTTGAATTGCCATGAAATTTGTCTGCGGCATCGCACCCTCGGCGTGTCCGTTCAGTGTCCCCGTCGTTTGATGAGCTTTAGCGAGCGCTCCGCTTGCTTGCGAATCTGCTCATTGCTCTCGTTTTGCGAGAGTTCGTAGAGGAGATCCGTCACGGGCACGCTGTGATAGTTTCCAAGCGCTGCGACGGCGGCCAACCGGGCACGCCCCGTAGTAGGGGCCGCTTGGCCAACGGCTGTATCGATGAAGTATTGCTCCAGTTCTGGATTTCCTGCCTTGCTGATCGCATACATCAGACCGTCCGTCTCCGAATAGAGCGATCCAGCGGGCTCCGGATCCTCTCCAGCGCTATTGATTCGTCTAAAGATCGCCAAAACGTCCTGAACCTCTCCATTGCGCACTAGTGAGAGGGCGCACGCGCAAACCAAATGATCCGTAATCGGCCTAGCGTCGTCGTTGAGAATGCGCCGAGCGGTCTGCGAAAATCCTCCTGGATGCAAGGTGGAGAAAATTTCGATGATCCGTTGACGAGTGTTATCGTTCACAGGTTTTTCATAAGCCTCTATCAAGGGTTCCAAATTCTCAGCTTCCGCATACACCGAAAATCTCGCTTTTACCCTATCCACCAGCTCACCGTCTTCGGCAAATAATACGATTTGTGTCAGCTCCCTCCACTCTTCTGTTGTCGGAGCGCGATCATGCTCGCTGGAAAGTCGTTCGATAGTGAATGATGTGGTAAAAACTTCGGCGTTCTTTCTTGATTCCTGATGCTCTCTGGATCTCTTCTCTACAAATGTAGGTTGTATTGAGGAGCGATGTTTGACATTTTCCGCACCCTTAACCGGAGCACTGGGCTTGCGCAATAATTGGCGAGTCGCCAAGACGCAGGCCATCAAAGCGAGCATCAAACCGAGCAAACGAAATTGCTTTGAAGGCATAAGGATTTGACTTTTGGGTGAATTCAAAGATTGGGAGTATATATCCAATCGTTTTTCTCTGATCCTTTTTTTCCTTTTCGAATTGTTGCCTTCGTCAAAACCCCTGCCGATGAATTGAAATTAACAAAACGGTGCTTCACAAATAGTGCATTTCGATCACTAGTGGTTCCCGCGCATTCCAAATCAAACCCGGACAAGTCTTTGTAATCCTCTCCCCATGGCATTTTGCGGCTGGTAGTCGCGAGCAACTTATCCTTAAAGAATGGCCAATACGCATCGCTTCTATTAGTCATTGAGCGCGCTAGCCAGTCTCTTGGGAGGCTGTGAAAGAAGCCGGGAGGGCCATCTGCATTGTCCGAATTGAGCCTTATCGACAGATGACAGGTTAGCGTCTTCGGAGTGCTTCCATACATTCCGAATCCGCCCCTGACACCTGTGGAAAATGAACTAATTTTCCCGAAATTTACTTGGCCATCGTCATATCCGCCGAATGCTAGGAGTGCTGGATCCAATGCGACAAATCGATTAAAGCCTCCAAAAGCGTTTGCAATTTCATAACCCACCAAGGTTCCCCACGAATGACCGATGCAATTGACTTTGCCGCCGCCCCGGCGCTCCTTTTTGACTAAAGCGGCCATGTTTTTCCCAAGATTAACAAAATAGCGACCGTTGCCGAGTTCCCCAGTCCAACCTTCGGCCCCACTCGCCCAATCGAGACTAACGACTTGCTCTTTACCAGTGCCGGTATAGACGGCATTGTTCAGTGAGCGGAAGCTCTTTTCCCCGTCGCTTTTTCCGTGTATCACCAGCCAAAGTGGTGCACCGGAATCGAGTGCCTTGACGGGCTCTCCCTTGTTGCTGCACAACCTCGCCGATTTGAATTGGGCTGATATATCAACATAACTCCCTCCACCGGGGGAAGACAATTTGATTTTGAAATAGTAAGTCCCCTCTGCAAGCGCCCCACCCTCTTTATGCGGGCTATCGATAAAGGTGTCGATAATGGTATCGAAGGATGCGGGTTTCCACTCAATCTCTGGTGTATTAGGGGTAGGGGGATCACCGCCCACCTTATATTGGATTGAGTCATCGTGTAAGAACTGCGATGCCGTCGCGGTCATCTCCAGACCATAGAAAGTTCCTAAGCCGCCTGGGACAACACCCCAACCGCCATTCTTTTTGGCGAAATTGGGGATTTTGATCTGCGAGTACACCGTAACCGTGCCAGCCGAAGGGCGTGGCAGGGTCTGCATGGTCATTTCGTAACTAATCAATCGATCATTCTTCGGCCTTTCGTCAACTAGCATCGGCACTCCAGCTAGAGCATCGAGATTTTTACCCTTGGGATCTCTGGTGTCCACAAAGGTTCGATTAGATAAAGCTGATGGTACCGTAATCCCATTGCCTGTCGTGTCGCCACCATCACCATCACCTGGTGGTGGGATCATATAGGTTCCGTTTGTCACAGCCTTCGCCTCGTTATAATCACCTTCATCCGATCTCTGTATAAATGAATTAGATGATTTAGCCGCATTAAACCCGGCTCCTAATCCAGTATCGTCGTCGTCGTCAATAGGGGTTGGCCCGGTGAGTAAGAAACGGATGTTTGGACAAACCTTGCCATCCCAATCAACTCCTGGATCCCAAGTAATGATCTTGTCTTTTCCAGCGGTTTGCCCGCTGCCGAAATCACCTTCAAATGTCATGGCTGGGACTACAAAGGTCTTGCCATCGTCGTCGGAAATTGAAACAGCTACATTTGTTGGCGTAGCAGCGCCTTTGCCGTTTTCTCTAAGATCATACCAAATATCCACCAGCTTCGCATCTTCAGGCTTGGTGATGACCCTCTGGGCGGCGCGCACGTTGGAAACAACAAGTTCTGCGCCAAGGTCCCCCGAAGCACATACGGAGAGGATTACCACACAAAAAACTTTCCGAATTAAGTTGCTGGCGGCTTGGACGGTCACGTTCATATGCCCAGCATAGCCGCCCGGTCCACTTTGCCAAGATGGTTCTTGGCAGCGGTCGAGCGACGGCTTCAACAGGTGGGCTGTCCCCTCTTCCAATGGTGAATCTGTGGCAAAAGTGATGAACAATTTTTGCCCCTCTAGGGCAGAGCGCAAGGCAAGCCATATCCATTTCACGCGCACTTGGGACAAACCCCGAAAAACTCCAGCTCGTGATAAAGATTTCGGAAGCCGGTTTTCACGCGGATCTCTTCCTCCAGTTCATGCACCGGACAGGGGGCCTTCACTGGTTCGATGCTGCCGCATTCCGTGCAGATGAGGTAGTCCTGATGGCGTCCCGGAATGAGCAGCGTGAAATACGCCGCGCGTTCGTGGAGGCCGAGACGGCGGACGAAGCCCTTTTCGGTTAGACGCTGGAGCAGGCGGAAGACGGTGGCCTTGTCGCACTGGGTGGTCAGGCGCTCGGAGGTGGCAAGCTCGGAAAGCGTCATCGGCCGCGCGCTTTCCAGCAAGGTCGAAAGAAGTTCCTCCAAGGCCTTGGTGCGACGCAGGCCGACCTCACGGCAGCGCTCGATCATGTCCTGAACGCTCACGGCCTGCGGGGCCGGATGATGGTGATGGTGCTCGGGCATGATGCGGTTAGAAAAGGCTGCCCTGCGGCTCTTCCGGACGTGGTGGCGGGGGTGGAGCACCAATTTTCGCGTAGGCGGCAGGCATCGCCAGTCTTCCACGCGGCGTGCGCTGGAGGAAGCCCTGCATGATCAGGAAGGGTTCGTGAACCTCCTCGACGGTCGCCGGGTCCTCCCCGCAGGCGACGGCCACGGAGTTGAGGCCTACGGGACCGCCGTTGAATTTGTAGATGATCGCTTCCAATAGGCGCTTGTCCATTTCATCGAGGCCATCGGAGTCGATCTCGATCATGGTCAGGGCGGCATCGGCCACCGGGCCGTTGATGACGCCGTTGCCCTTCACCTGGGCGAAGTCGCGGACCCAGCGCAGCAGCGCATTCGCCACGCGCGGCGTGCCCCGGGCGCGGGAGCCGATCTCACGAGCTCCGGCGCGGTCGATGGAAATATCGAGCAACCCGGCGGAGCGCTCGATGATCAGGGCGAGGTCGTCGATGCTGTAGTAGTCGAGCCGATTGACGAGGCCGAAGCGGGAGCGCAGCGGCGCGGTCAGATTTCCCGAGCGGGTGGTGGCGCCGACGAGGGTAAACCTCGGCAG
>JANOKL010000230.1:0-8564 GCA_031419215.1 Luteolibacter sp.
TCGGCAAGGTCACCATGCGCGAGCTGCTCTACGATATGTGCGGCGGCCCGAAAGACGGTCGTGAAATCAAGGCCGTGATCCCCGGTGGATCGTCATCAAAAATTCTCAAAGCGGATGAGGTTTTTAAACTAAAAAACCCGGACGGCACCGAGCGCGAGCTCGCATTCTGGGACATCCCGATGGACTTCGACTCGCTCGCCGCCTGCGGCACCATGGCCGGCTCCGGCGGGGTCATCGTCCTGGACAACACCCGGAAAATCTCCTGGGTGCTCAACAACATCAACGCCTTCTACGCCCACGAGTCCTGCGGCCAGTGCACGCCCTGCCGCGAAGGTTCGATGTGGATGAAGAAGATCACCGATCGCCTCGTCACCGGCGACGCCTCGCCGAAGGACATCGAGACCCTTGAAAGCGTGGCCTACCAGATCGACGGACGCACCATCTGCGCCTTCGGGGAAGCCAGCTCCTGGCCGGTCGAGGCCATTGTTGCGAAGTTCCGTGATGAGCTGTTAGGTGACACCGTCGAGGACAAGGAAAACGTTGCCCTCAATCCGGAAGCTGCGGCCCAGCGCCGTTTCCTTCAGAACGTCTGAGCCGCACAGACAATTCCGGTTAGACCCCGGTTAGTGGTTGGGGATCTGCACCCAAGCTGTGGTTGAGGTGGGCAGATCATCGGTCACCCTGGCATCTCAGATCGATGAGGGCTTGCCATCTTTTGCCAATCCCTCTAACTGAATGGTGAAATGAATACGCCTTCACCATACCAGACGCCCAACGCCGCATCACTTCCACCACAGGGAGGCGCGACAGCACTGACTCCGAAACAAATCCTGTTCTCCTTCCAGGGCCGCATCCCTAGACGCACTTACTGGCTTTGGGCCATCCTGAGCGCTGTCGCCTTCATGGTGGTCATCGGCATCCTCGGAGCTATTTTGGGGCAGTCCGAAAAAACTCAGGGTATTTTTGGCGTCCTCGCGATCATCCTCTACATCCCATTGATCTGGTGCAGCCTCGCCTTGCAGATAAAGCGCTGGCATGACCGCGACAAGCCCGGAACTTGGGTGCTGATCAACCTCATTCCCCTGGTCGGCGGAATCTGGGCCTTTGTCGAAGTCGGCTGCCTCCGCGGCACCTTCGGCCCTAACAACTACGGCGAGGATCCAACCTGATCCAATTTTCCCAATCATCTCCTCCGGGGCATCGCGATCCAGCCTGGATTGCGGTGCCCTTTTCATTGGCCCTCATCTCACTCATCTCGCCGGATCTGAGGAACCGGGCATGATCCGGACTCTCGGGGCACAGTCTCGGAAAGACGAAACCGGATTCCTTCAGGTGAGATCCGTAGCCGTTCCCAGGGGTATTGCTTTCTCAATTGCACGAAATCACTGGATCTACTGCGCATGGCGATTTCGTCCGTGTCTGGTTGCCCAGCCGGCACAGCCTTCGGTTCCAGCGGCTTCAGCTCACTTTGCTTCCGAATCATTTCAAGCGTGCTCCCGCAATAGCGGCAGGTGACGAATCGACTCGATGTTCCGACGCTGCATCGAGGCACCGCATTGCTCAAAAATGACTTTTCTGGCAGGTAACGTCGGTCATCTCGAAGCCCGCTTCTCCTTCTGGATCTCAGAGATCAACTTCCCCCGTCTCATCTGATACCATGATCGCAGGCTTTGGAACTCGGAGGCTTTCGCGTTTCCACTGATCATGATAAAAATTCCTACTCCTATGAATAGGAGGCCAAACAAGGGCGAATGACTCGCTCCCATCGACGCTGCAAAAATCATCCAGCCAACCCCGAGCACGATGGCCATGATTCCAGCGCCCGTCGCGCTGGCAGAATCTGGTTCGGACACCGATCCATTCTTTGAGTGGATCATCTTCGACTGCCGCACCGACTCCCACTCGCGGTCCAGTCGCCCCAACTCGTTCTCAAGCTTCAGCACCTTGATGTCCCGCGCCATTGACTCCGTCCGCTGATCCAGCGCCTCCAGCAGTTTCGTGTGCGTAGTCGTCGCATCATGCACCACCTCCAGCCGCGCGTGACAGTAGTTGCACGTCACGAACCGGATCGACTCATCGACCTCCAGATTCGCGCCGCAGCCTTGGCAACAGACCTTCGTGATTTGCATCGCCGAATTTCTAGGCCCCTGCCATAAGTCCTGAAAGCTACAATTTCACGCCACGTTTCTTCGATGTTCAATGTTGGACGTTCGATGTTCGACCTGTCGTTCGTAGCTTCAGCGAAGAATGATGTTCCCTTTCCCTCCATGAAATCCCTTCTCCGCTCCGCCGTCCTTCTCTCTCTCCTCGGCCTCGCCTCCGCCGATCCCCTCCGCGTTCCCGTCTGGCCAGACAAGGAAGCACCCAACGGCGACGGCACCACCTCACCCGCCACCACCACCCTCACCGTCTATCAACCGGAACATCCCAACGGTGCCGCCATGATCATCTGCCCCGGTGGCGGCTATGGAGGTCTTGTCACCGGTCCGGAGGGAAAAGGCATCGCCGAGTGGCTCAATAAGCACGACATCACCGGCCTCGTCCTCGAGTACCGACTTCCCAAAGGCAGGGCCGCTGTTCCCCTCCTCGATGCCCAACGCGCCATCCGCCTCGCTCGCGCCAATGCCGAGGCTTGGAATATCAACCCGAAGCGCCTCGGCATCATCGGCTTCTCCGCCGGCGGCCACCTCGCCTCCTCCGCCATCACCCAGTTCGATGCCGGAAATGCCAACGCCGAGGACCCCATCGAAAAACTCAGCTCCCGCCCCGACTTCGGCGTCCTCGTTTACCCCGTTATCAGCATGGGCCCGCTCGCCCACGGCGGATCACGAAACAACCTCCTCGGCCCCAATCCCACCCCACAGGCCCTCGATCTCTATTCCAGCGAAAAGCAAGTCACCGCGCAAACTCCACCTACCTTCCTCGCCCACGCCCTCGACGACAAACTCGTCAGCCCGGAAAACTCCCGCGTCTTCGCCGCCGCCCTGAAAGCGAAAGGAGTTCACACCGAATACCTCGAACTCCCCAACGGCGGCCACGGCCTCAGCGGCTACAAGGGCCCCTCTTGGGACGCTTGGCAGGTCGCCTGCCTCAAGTGGCTTGGCACTGAGGGACTGCTTTCCTCCAAAGCTCCTAAAGTTGCCCCCGAAGAAATTGCCGAAAGTGGCGAGAGCTTTCACAAACCTTACATCACACCCAGCGGTCGTTCGATCACTCACGTCACCATCATTTCCACCTCCGATCCCCGAGTCGTCGCAGGACTTTCCCCCCTCAACTGGATCCGCACCGCCGACGCCATCCACTCCCCCATCTGCGGAGCCTCTTTCAAGCTCGCCTTCACCGATACTAACTTTGCCGCGATCCAGGTCGACACCGCCCGACTCAACTACCCATCCCCCACCCGCTTCCCTATCGTCGCGTGGACCGTCAACAACGGCCCACTCCAGACCCACCAGCTCTCTGCCGGAGAAAACATCATCACCCTCTCCGAGTCCGTCGCCAATCCCATCATCGACTTCTACATCAAGGGCCTCTCTCCCTTCGAGGACCGCTTCCGTGGCGGGGTTCCGGCCAATGCCCTGTCGATCACGAACTTCCTGCTCGACCCAAAAGGCAGCATCCTCCCCGCCTCAAAGCCCGCCCCACTCTGGCTGAACCTCGGCGACTCCATCCTCTCCGGCGACGGTGCCGCACTCGCCGCCAAACAGGGCCGCCCCGCAAACGACCTCTGGGCAGCGTCCGACGATGCCCGAGCCAGCTACGGCTACCTCCTTGCCACCCACTACGGCCACCGCGAATCCCGCCTCGCCTTCGGCGGCTACGCCTGGACCGGTGGCGGAGGTGGAAACCCACCCGTCGCCGACCTCATCGACCAGATCACTAGCACCACCTCACGACTCACCGGCGAAAAGCTAGCTCCCTGTCCTGACGTCGTTCTCATCAACCTCGGAGAAAACGCAGCCCCGAAACCCGAGCCCGTCATCGCCGCCCTGACCAAGCTCCGCCTCCGCACCAGCCCCGCCACCAAGGTCATCGTCATGATCCCCGTCTCCGGAAAGGCCCGCAGCGAAGTAACCGCCGCCGTCCAGACCTATCTCCAGACCAGCAAGGACGCGCAAACCCACCTCGTCGATCTCGGTCCTATCACCTTCGATACCTGCGATGGCCAGCACCCCACCGCCAGCGGCCACAGGTCCATCCATCAAGCCGCCCTCCCCCACCTCGACAAGCTCCTAAAATAGGAGCCAGGTCACTCTTACCTTCAACTCTTCTCTTCAACGTTCAATGTTGAAGGTTCGATGTTCGATGTTCACTTCCATCCATCTCCCCGGCGAGACTCCATAAACCTCCTGAAACTCCCGGCGGAAGTTGTTCAACGAGGCAAAACCAAGATCCATCGCCACAGCAGAGGGCTCTCTCCCTCCATCCAGCATGCGCCGGGCCACCACCATCCGCTCCTGTCGCATCCACTCCTTCGGGGAAAGCCCGACGTCACGGAGAAACACAGCCCTGAGATAGCGATCGCTGCATCTCAACGCTCCGCAAATCTCCCCCACGCGATACCCGAGCTGCATCGCCAACTGCTGAAGACAGCAGCCCTCACCTCCCAATGAAGGCGAGAGCACTCTCCAAGTTTGAGTGGCACGAATGATTCGCATGTATTTCTGATTGACTAACAGTCCACAAAGCATCTCACAAGCCAAGATTGGATCAGATCACGATGTCATTTTTGTCACGAAATTTCATGATGCTTTATCTTTCCGAACTATAGATCCGAATTTGAATGCCATGGACTCTTGATTGATCCAAGGAGTTCTGCTGGCATCCACTCTGTTAGATCGCTGAGTTCCCAGCATCCTTTCGCGACCAACTCGTCAAGTCACCCCAGCAGAACCTTCCACTTCTTACCTGAAAGCCCGCCCCATCCATCTTTCCTCTCCATGAAAAAGATCGTCATTCTTCCCGTTCACGGGATGGGCAATACCGAGATGAACTATGCCGAGGAGCTGCGGGCCAACCTCAGTAAAAAGCTCGGCCCGGCCCTTTGGCAGCGGGTTGCCTTCCATCCGATCTTTTATCAGGACCTGATCCAGAATCATCAGTATCGGGTGTGGAATGACATGGATTCGAGTGCCAATGGCATCGAGTGGAAGCGCCTTCGACAGTTCATGCTGTTCTCGTTCAGTGATGCTGCGACCTTGGAACACCAGTCCGGATCGCCCACCAGCGCCTACGTCAAGGCTCAGGAACGGATCCGCGGCGTGATGCACGATCTTCTCTCGATTCCCGGAGTCACAAGCTCGACGCCGGTGGTGCTGCTCCCGCACTCCCTCGGGGCCCAAGTGCTCTCCAACTACATCTGGGACTCCTCGCGGGACAAGGGGATCTGGACTCACAAGCCCCTAACGCTTCCTCAGGATCAAATCGACTTCCTGAAGTTCAAGACACTTCATCACATCGCAAGCGCCGGGTGCAACATCCCCTTGTTTGTCGCGGGCCTCCCCACCATTCAGCCCATCGACAAACCTCACCCTAACTTCACCTGGGACAACTACTACGATCCCGACGACGCCCTCGGCTGGCCCCTCAAGCCCCTCGGGACCGAATACGCCGCCCGTGTCCGCAAGGACATCCGCATGAACAGCGGCGGCTTCTTCACCTCCTGGACCCCCTTCAGTCATGGCAGCTACTGGAAAGACAAGGATTTCCTCACCCCCGTGGCAGCCGTCATCAAATCCTACATGAAATAACAGCTCCCGGTCACGATGGGTAACCATCACCGATCACTACCTTCCGAAAAACCCCGATCATGGCATTCGAAAACGTTGGCAAAGTCTGGACACCGGCCTCCCTCGCGGAGGACCTCGCAGGCAGGGCGGTGCCCGAGTGGCTGGATAGCATCACCATCCACCACACCGCCGCCCCATCTCTCGCACAGCGCCCCAAAGGATTCACCATCCAGCACATCCGCAACATCCAGAATTTCTACAGCAGCCCGAAATCTGCGGGCGGCAAGGGCTGGTCCACCGGCCCCCATCTCTTCATCGACGAGGACCAGATCTTCGGCATGTGTGATTTCCGTTCCAAGGGCATCCACGCCGCCAGTTTCAACCACCGCTCGCTCGGAATCGAGGTCCTGGGTGACTATGATATCGAGGATCCCCACACCGGCCGGGGCAAGGCCTGTTGGACGAACACCGCAGCCACCGTGCGCGTCCTCCTGAAATGGTCCGGCCTGAAGAAAAACGCCTCCACCATCCTCTTTCACCGGGACGATCCCAAGACGAAGAAGTCCTGCCCTGGTAAGTTGATCGACAAGAAATGGTTCCTCGACCTCATCCCGGCGGACGTCTCCTCAACATCGGACACCTCGCCTTTTGAGAAACCGGATGTCGGCATCCCGTGGACCGCCTGGCATTTCGCTGGCGAGCAATGGTGCGTGCCACTCTACGCCTTCATGACCGCCAAGGGCGTGCCCGCCGCCGAGGTCCTGTCCAACCTGAAAAGCAAGGGCGGCATCATCTACTACGGCGAGGAACTCATCAACGGAGGCTTCTACGTCGCCAAAGGCAAGACCCCCAAGCCCGACGAAACCACCTGGGTCCCTGTGCGCAACCTCCTCGAAATCCTCCAAGGCTGAGGCCCCTCATCCTCCACCCTCACTCCCCGGCTCTAAATCCACTATGACCACTCCTCCACGCAACCTGGCGAACCCCTCACGCACCTGCGTGGACCGCCCCAACAGCATGGGCAGCCGCACACGCACTTGCGTGGTACCCTCACGCAGACCCTTGGACCTCCCACGCAACCGCGTGGAAACCCTACGCCGCTCGGGAAACCGATCAAGCACTTGCGTGGAAGTTCCACGCAGAGCAGTGAAAGCCCCACGGATTCGCTGAAAATCTCCTATAATCCTGAACACCAGCACATTATGGCAAGATCCAACTACATCCCCGACGACGACAACGGCAAAGCTGCCCTCTTCGAGCGCTTCCGCGACACCATCCCCACCTACGCCACCGCCTTGGGAATCACCGCTGGAGAAGTAGCCGACCAAGCCGAAGACGCCACCTGGTTCCGCTACATTCTCAACCACTCCATCGCCATGCGGGATTCCGGCAGCCAGTGGACCTCCTACAAGAACGCCCTCCTCAGCGGCACCGGCGGAGCCGTCCAGCCCATCACCCCCGCCCTCCCCGTCCCCACGCCGAATAGCGTGGAACTCGGCATCCTCACCCGCTTCCGCGACCTCGTCCGCCGCCTCAAGACCAGCCCGAACTACCTCGAAGCCACCGGCGAAGCCCTCGGCATCATCGGCCCCGACTCCGCCGACGAAGATCCCGCCACCCTCACCCCGGAAATCTCCCTCCGCTCCAGCGGCGGCCAGGTCGAAGTCCTCTGGAACAAAGGAAGCCAGGAAGGCGTCGAGATCCAGAAAGACAGCGGCAACGGCCAATGGACCTTCCTCGCCCTCGATACCCGCCCCAACTACATCGACACCACCCCCATGCCCGCCACCTCCGCCAAATGGAAATACCGCGCCATCTACTCCAACGACGCCCAACGCACCGGCCAATGGAGCAAAGTCGCGGAGATCTTGGTGGGAGGGTGAAATTGCAATTCAAATTCTAAAACGAGATCCCATCATGAAATTTATTATTTCTATCTTATCAGTCGTTCTTCCCGCTACTGCCTTAGCCCAAAACGAGCCATTCCTCCGCGAAAAAGAGTTACTTATCACCTCGCCGGACGTTGTTACCAACTCTCCACAGGTTCAAAAGGGAGGAAGTTGGCATATCCGTAGCGCGTTACAGCGAATCGCTGGCCCAAACACTGACGTTGATGCCTTTGCTGAATCTTGGTTCAAGCAGCTCGAAGACAATGACAGCCTAAATGGAGATAATTTCAGCAAAAGACCCGGAGCAGCGGCGGGACTCAGGAACGCGTGGAAAAGCGACAACATCAAACTGCTAGCAATCGTGAACAGGATCGACTTAACTCGCTTCCTTGATGCTCAGCCCCATGCCGCCGTTACCCGTCTGGGGGAAGGAAGGTTCGTATATGGAGTGTCCGGCGGAGGCTCCTTCACCTTCATTCTCGAATACGGTCTTCCTGGACGTTATCAGGGAGCGCCAGATCTAACGGATCTCAAGAGATGGGCTACCCGCTGGCACGCCTTGAGCGACAAATCGCTTGGGGGCCCTACTGATTTCGGCCCTGACTATCTCAAGGCGCTGGAAGCTATTACCAATGATTTTTCCGGGCATGGTATGCTCAATCAAGTTCGAACCAATGAAATTTCCAACGGACCTTGGCAGTTACGTGAGTTCAAAATTTCGCGAACGACAGGCAAACTTGAACAAGCAGTAGTAGCATTGACGCCGCGTGACTCATTGGATCAGAGCGCTGAACTTCTTACATGGATCAACAATGCGGACTCCATCAGTCGCCTTTTGGACGGCACCCACCAGATTCCTGAGATCATGTTAGGCGGGAAGTCGGATCAAGTGAATTTACCCGAATGGAAGACGGCGGATCTCGCGAACGACAAACGTGCCGGATTC
>JANOKL010000231.1:0-1582 GCA_031419215.1 Luteolibacter sp.
CGTGACCGACGCAGAGGAGATGAAGGGCCCGACTGACGCTGCACCACTGAACCGGCTGCCAATAGCGGTTGAGGACGAGAACGGGTTGATCGAGGACAGTATTCATACTCCTTTCCCAACAATCGCCCGGAAGCTAACAAAGTCCGGTGAGTCGGCAACCCAAAAGGTAGGTCGGGAAATGACGAATGACGAAATCCGAATGACGACTTCAGACGTGCTTTCAACGATTTCTTCGTCATTCGGGCTTCGTCATTCGTCATTCTCTTTCGTCATTCCCCTGAATCTTCCGCTTGCCCTCCGTCCCGCAGCTTCCCAACATGCGCACCGCAACGGCGGCTTGGCGGAATTGGTAGACGCGCTCGACTCAAAATCGAGTTCTAACGAGTGTGGGTTCGAGTCCCACAGCCGCTACGTTTGCGACCCCCGGATTGGCCGGAGTCGGTTCGGCCTCGTCCGTAGCCTGATCGCCTGACGCATGTCCGCCCCACGCACCATCGGAATCATCGCCGGAAACGGAGTCTATCCGCGCACCTTCGTGGAGGCCGCCCGGCGGAAATCTCTCGGGGTGAAGCTCGTTGTCGCGGCGTTTGAGAACGAGACGGAACCTGAGCTGAAGGACTCGGTTGATGGCTGGGAATGGATGCGCGTCGGCCAGCTCGGGAAGCTGATCAAGTTTTTCAAAAGCCAGGGCGCGACCGAATCCGTCATGGTTGGTCAGATCGCGCCGAAGAACCTCTTCGACCTCCGCCCGGATCTTCGGACCTTGATGCTCCTCGCCCGCGTGAAGGAGCGGAATGCCGAGACGCTCTTCGGGGCCATCGGCGACGAACTCGCGAAGGACGGCATCACCCTGCTGCCTGCCACCACCTTTCTCGAGGACCTCCTGCCCGGCCCTGGCCCGGTTTGTGGGCCGGAGATGAAGAAGCGTCAGCTTGAGGATGCCGCTTTTGGCTTTCGCATCGCGAAGGAAAGCAGCCGACTCGACATCGGCCAGAGCGTCGTCGTTCGCCATGGCACGGTCCTCGCGGTCGAAGCCTTCGAGGGCACCAACGCCTGCATCAAGCGCGGCGGCGAACTTGGTCGGGGAAAGGAAATCCTCCTCGCCAAGGTTTCCAAGCCGAACCAGGACTTCCGCTTCGATGTGCCGGTCGTGGGACCGTTGACCATCGAGACTTGCGCGGCCGCCGGGGTTCGGGCCATCGCCATTGAGGCGAACCGCACGCTGTTGTTGGATAAGGCTCAGGTCGAGCGGCTCTGCTCCGAGCACGGCATCAGCATTCACGCGATGGAGTAAACGTGGCAGCGGTTTTCATCAGCTTGAAATTCGGGACTCGTATGATCGCTTTTAGGGCTCTTCTACGAGTGTTATGGTAGATGCCCATCCATTTGCTTGTGGGAGAGGTGGGACAACCCGAATTGCTTCAGGACAAGGCTTCGAGCCCTAGCAGCCTGTTGAAAAACGAAGATTCGCGGGATGAATGACCGGTTGTGCTGGGATCCGGATGGCGAGGCGATGGGTGGGGTAAATCGGGCGGCTTTTGCCGATGTGGTTTCTCCAGTTCGAGAGGATCGCCAATATGCC
>JANOKL010000232.1:0-9426 GCA_031419215.1 Luteolibacter sp.
CGTCGAGCGCGTCACCCGCCACATCAACTCCAAGGTGCTGCGCGTGAAAAAGGATCTGGGAGGCCAGACCCTGAACCTCTACCCGGCGCGTGGCGGGCACTTCTGGACCGAGGGCCAGAACGGCGGAATCTGGCGCTGCTACAATTTCATCGAAGGCTGCCTGACCTATGACGTCGTCGAAAACACCCGGCAGGCCTACCAGGCGGCGCGGGCCTTCGGCTCGTTCCAGGATCTGGTCAGCGATCTTCCCGCAGCCGACATCGTGGAAACCATTCCCGACTTCCATGATACCCGGAAACGCTTTGAACGACTCGTCGCCGTCGCGGCCCTCGATCCCTGTGGCCGTCTGGAGTCGGTGAAGGAGGAGTATGATTTCATCGTCGCCCGTGCCGGAGTCACCAGCCGCTTGCTGGACCTCCGCGACGAAGGGGTGCTGCCGGTCCGCGTGACGCACAATGACACCAAGATCAACAATGTCATGATCGACGCCGAAACCGATGAGGCGGTCTGCGTCATCGATCTCGATACGGTGATGCCCGGGCTTTCCCTCTATGACTTCGGCGACCTCGTCCGCTCAGCCACCAGTCCGGCGGAGGAAGATGAAGCGGATCTTTCCAAGGTCAGCATGCGGATGTCGATGTTCGAGGCACTCGTCGAAGGCTTCCTCGACTCCGCTGGTGGCTTTCTCAATGAGGCCGAGTTGTCGCATCTCGCCTTTTCAGGAAAGCTGATCACGTTGGAGACAGGCATCCGCTTCCTGACGGATTTCCTGGAAGGCGATGTCTATTTCAAGATCCACAAGCCCGGACACAATCTTGATCGCTGCCGCACCCAGTTGAAGCTCGTCGACCGGATCGAGGAGCAGGAAAAAGCGATGGAGTCCTTCGTCCGCAAGGTGGCCCGTGGGAAGCGCTGAGGGATCAGGACGTTCCTGATGCGCTTCTGGACGCCAGATGGCGCTCAAAGGCGGCGCGCAGCGCTTGGGCAAAGGCTGGCTTGTCCGCCCTGGACTCCTGCGCGACCTCGATCTCGAAGACCGATGGATCGCTGGTGGGGTAGCTTTCGATGGCTTTGAGCGACTTCGATCGGAAACGGAAACGCGACGCCGAGAGCCAATGCTTGCGCAGTTCGATGGAGGCAATGTCATCGAACGAGAGATGCTTTCGGACAGAGCCCTTCGGCGTGGTTCCGACACTGCCAGTCATTGCGTACTCGAATATCACTCCGGTTTCCTCAATCGTCGCGATGCCTTCAATCCTGGCGAATCCCTTGAAGGGCTCCTCGCAGAAGAAATGAAGTTGTAGCGGAGGCAGGGAAGATGGCATTGGAGTCCAGTTCAGGGTCGAACCATGAACGAACAACTGCCCGCAGATGTGCGGTGGCGTCAAGCTGACAGTTAAGGAAAAAATACATGTCAATATTATGAAAATATTGTTGAATCATTCCGTTAGTTGAGAGTGAGGGTCATGATGCACTCCAGATGCCTTGTATGTGGGAAGAGGTCGAAGGGTTGGATGTCCTCCAACTTGAAGCCCAGCTCCTGAAGAATCGCCAGATCGCGGACCTGGGTGGCGGGATCACAGGAGACATAGACCACGCGCGCCGGGCGGAAGGCGGCGAGTTGGTCGAGGAACTCCCGGGTGCAGCCTTTTCTCGGAGGGTCGATGACGACGGCGGTCTCGGCAGCAGGGAAGTCGATTTCACTGAAGATCGCCTCGGCGCTGGCGGCGAAGAAACGGGCGTTGGTGATCCCGTTGGATTCGGCATTCCGTCGCGCCCAATCGGCTGCGGTTTCCGAAACTTCAACTCCGGCGACCTGTTCGAAATTCTTCGCCAAGGTCAGGGCGAACAATCCCGAGCCGCAGTAGGCATCGACGAGATAGCGGGTGTTTCCGGCCGAGGCCTTTTCGGCGACATGGCCGGTGAACTCCGGGAGAATGAAGGGATTGTTCTGGAAAAAGTCCCCGGCGAGGAAATCGAAGTGGATGTCTCCGACCTGCTCGGTGGCGACGGCTTTCGGATTGGTCTCGATGCGGTCCTTCGTCGCGCGCATCAGGATGGTGGCTCCGCGCTTGAAGGTGTGGGCGCGGGCCCGGATGGCGTCGCGCTCGGCGGGGAGGGCGGCGTTGATTTCGTCCATCGCGATCGGGCACTGCGGCACGTCGATGATCTGGGAGCGACGCCCCACGGCGAGAAACCCGATCGGGCCGATCTGTCCCTCGCGCGGCTGTTCGAAATGCGGCGTGATCTTTGAGCGGTAATTCCAGAGCTGCGGCGAAGGATGGCAGTCGTTCACGGGGAACTCGATCCCGGCCATGTGCTTCAGCAACTCCCGGACCTGGCGGGTTTTCCAGGCGAGCTGGCTTTCATAGGAAAAGTGCTGGTACTGGCAGCCGCCGCAGGTACCGAAGAGCGGACATTTCGGCTCGACCCGGTCAGGGGAGGTTTCCAGCACTTCGACGAGGTCGGCATGCGAGCAGTTCTTGTCGTTCCGATACACGCGGGCGCGGACCGTTTCGCCGGGCAGGCAGAAGGGGACGAAGACCACCCAGCCATCGACGCGGGCCACGCCGGAGCCGAGGTTCGTCAGGGCATCGATTTTCACCTCGATCTCCTGATGGTATTCGAAGGGGGTGGGGACGAATTTTTTCGGCGGCCTGAGCATCGGTGCCGGGAGACTGGTCCCGGGCGATGCTGCTCGGCAAGTCAGGACCGGAAAATCGAACAGGCAGCCTGCTCAGCGCGGCGTTTCTGCCGGTGGCTTGGCAATCACCGCCGCGCCGTCATTCGCCTTGGTCGTAGGCAGATTCGGATTGGTCGAGTGAAACTGGCTGGTTTCCGGCAGCTTATCGAGGAGATCCGAAGGCAGGCGCAGTTGGTCAGCCTCGTCAGTTTGTGGCATCACCGGTTCCTGCGCGATGGCCGTGACCCGTTCCTTTTTCTTGGGTTCATCCACGACCGTGGCCTTCGGCGCGGCGCAGGCGGCGAGGATCAGGAACGGGGTGAGACGAAGGGTTTTCAAATGAAGTGGTGGCGGAAGAGGCGGCAAGCTAGAGGGCGGGCTGACGGTTGACAACGACGAAACGCATCATTGCGCCCGCTCGCGGAAGCGGGCGATCCAGTGCTCGATGTCGCGGATGACCTCGTCTTTCCGGCTGTCATACATCAGCAGGTGGTAGGCGTCCGGGTAGTAAAGCAGCGACTTCGGGGTCTGCTTCGGAATGTGCCCCATGAATTCCCGCACGGCGCTGTCCTCGGTGAAGAAATCCTTGCCACCGTGAAGCACCAGCACCGGCAGCTGGAAGCTCTCGGCACAGGCATTCATCCCCTCGATGTGGTCGCCGAGGGATGCCAGCAGCCGGAAAGTGTGCTCGTCGATGTTCCAGGCATTCGTTTCAGCCTGATCGCTGTGGTTTGAGGAGTGGGTCATTTGGACCGCCTGGCCGCCCGAAAGCGTTTCCATCGAGATCCTGCCCTTCGGCACGGTGGCGGCAGCCAGCTTGAGGATTTCCTTTTTCCAGGCAGGCACGTCGGAGCGGATTTTGACGACCGGGGAGGAAAGGATCAGTGCGTCACATGGCGGACGTTTACCCGCTTCCTGCCGCCAGGTGCGTGCGGCGATCAGGCCACCCATGCTTTCGCCCATCCAAATGATCTTCGCGTCGGGATGCCGCTCGCGGACCAGCTTGGTGAAGGTGAGGAGATCTCGATACCATAAAGCGGGTTCGTCAATGTCGCCACGGCGCTCTTTGAAGGGGTCGCTGCCCTGGCCACGCACTTCGTAGGCGTAAAGGGCGGTTCTGGGTTGGTTCTTGAGGAGGTCCTTTCCGAGGTTTTCGTAGTCGATGGCCGCACCGCAAAAGCCATGGATACCAATGATCACGATGTCTGGCTTCGTTCTGGCGGAAACCCATTTGCGGAAGCCGAAAGTCTCGTGCATCCGGTCAAGTGTGGCCTGATCCTTTTGCTGGCTGACGAGGGTGTAGCTCGGCGCGCAATGGCAGAGCCCCAGCACGCCGATCACCGCCAGCCATCGGAATGGCCGGAGCATGCGGGTGGCAGTCAGGGCCAGCCTCGGCAACTTCATGGGTGGAAGTTCGCTTGTTTTTTCGAGAAGAGCAACTGCTCAGGCATTAACTTTTTGACACAAAGTTAAATTCTGCAATCGTGGCGTGCGTCATGAAACGAAATTCCCTGCTCTCCCTGACGTGCTTACTGACCATTTCCAACGCCATCGCCGGGATCGAACCCGGCCATGCGATGAAGCTCACCCTGCGGGGCGTGCCTGCGGAGGAGCAGGCGAAGATCGACGGCGAATACCGAGTCGGTGAAAGTGGCTCAGTCCGACTGCCTCTATTGGAAACCTTGATCCCGGCCAAGGGTCTGACTGCCGAGCAGTTCGCCCGCGCGGCGGAAAAGGCTTACCGGGATGCGGGGATATACGCGCGTCCTGCAATCGAGGTGGAAATGGTGGGAACACCCGACCTCGTGAATCAGGAACCACGGGTCAGTATTGGAGGCCGCGTTCGCCGGGCCGGGCCGATCCCATTTCGCAAGACGATGACTCTTTTGGAGGCCATCCAGGCCGCTGGCGATCGCGATGAGTTCGGTGGGCGGAACATCCGGCTGATCCGGAAAGGGAAGACCACCTTGCTCGATTTCCGGAAACAAGAGGTCAAGAACCTGCTATTGGAGCCCTTCGACTCGATCATCGTCGATCAGGCCGGAGTGGTGGAGGGCGATCGCGGCTGACTCCAGCAACGCATTTCTACCAGAGCATTGTGGATCGAGGTGTATTCCAAAGTAACACATCCCCGCATTCACGGTGTAATGACTCAGGAAAGTCGAATTCCCCGATACGATTTGAATCGCTGAACCCAAAGCCGCTTCAGGCCTGTCCCGCTTGAAATGGCTTCTCCGCCGAACCCCGCTTTTCCTTTCTAAAACGGGTTGCCGTCTCCCCAACCTTTCGCTTCAGTCCTTCCCGTGCGTTACGAACCGATCGATTCCCAGCTTTTTGTCCGAAATAGAAACCGCCTGCGTTCGCTGATGAAGCCGAACAGCATCGCAATCATTCACTCCAACGATATCTATCCGACCAACGCGGATGGATCCATGAGCTTCAAACAGAACGCGGACCTCCTTTACCTCAGCGGGATCGATCAGGAGGAAACCATCCTGGTCCTGATGCCGGATGCCAAGGATCCGAAGCAGCGCGAAATGCTCTTCGTCAAGGAGACCAGCGAGCTGATGTCGATCTGGGAAGGTGACAAGCTCACCAAGGAGCAGGCCCGCGCGGCCTCCGGGATCGAGCGCGTCGAGTGGTCGAACACCTTCGAGTCGATGCTCCACACCCTGGTGCCGCAGGCGGACCAGATTTACCTGCATACCAACGAGCATCTGCGCGCCGCCGTGGTGGTCGAGACCCGGAATGACCGCTTCATCAAGCAGTGCCAGTCCCGCTATCCTCTGCACCGCTATGAGCGCCTCGCGCTGCTGATGCACCAACTCCGCATGATCAAGGACCCGGTCGAGATCGATCTCATCCAGAAGGCCTGCGACATCACCGAGGCCGGATTCCGCCGCATCCTCGGCTTTGTGAAACCCGGCGTCGGCGAGTGGGAGATCGAGGCGGAGCTGCTTCATGAGTTCGTCCGTCGTGGCTCGCGCGGCTTTGCCTACGGCCCGATCATCGGTGGTGGAAAAGGGGCCTGCGTGCTGCACTACGTCGAGAACGACAAGATCTGCCAGGCAGGCGACTGCGTGCTGCTCGATGTGGCCGCCGAATACGCCGGCTGGGCTTCCGACCTCACCCGCACCATCCCGGTCAGCGGTCGCTACACGAAACGCCAGCGTGATGTCTATGACGCCGTGCTGCGCGTGGTCCGTGGTGCCAACGGTTTGCTTCGTCCCGGCAATACGCCGATGGAATACCAGAAGCAGGTCATTGAGCTGATGGAAGGCGAGCTCATCGGTCTGGGCCTCATCGACGCGAAGGCGGCGAAGGAGCGGGGGCCGGACAAGCCGTTGGTGAAAAAGTATTTCATGCACGGCACCTCCCATCACATGGGGATCGACGTCCACGATGTCGCGCCGCCGAACGAACCTTTTGCCGAGGGCATGGTCTTCACCATTGAGCCGGGCATCTACATCCGCGAGGAAGGGCTAGGCGTGCGTCTTGAAAATGACTTCCTCATCGGCAAGCACGAGAACTTCGACCTCATGGGCAAGATCCCGATCGAGGCCGAAGAGATCGAATCCCTGATGAACTCCTGACTGCCATGACCGGCATCGTGCTCGGCTCCGGACTCGGCCCGCTGGCGGATGCCGTCGTGATTGAAAAAACCGTCGGCTTCGCAGAGGCGGGTCTGCCGGTTTCATCGGTGCCGGGTCATGCCGGACGCTTCCTGATCGGAAAACTCAAGGGTTCCCCGGTGATCATCATGCAGGGGCGTGTCCATCTCTACGAGGGGCACGATGCCGCCACCATCACCGCCGGGGTCCGATGGATGGCACAGGCCGGGATTGACCGGATCATCCTCACCAACGCCGCCGGGACTCTCCATCCGGACTTCGCGCCGGGCACGTGGATGATGCTGTCCGATCACCTCAACCTCACCGGCACCACGCCGCTGTCGGGCGCGACGTTCATCGACATGACCACCACCTACGATCCCGAGTGGCGGTCCATTTTTCGCGCTGCGGCTCAGGAAAGCGGCACCATCCTCCATGAAGGCGTCTATGCCGGACTACGGGGACCGCAGTACGAAACCCCTGCCGAAGTCCGCATGCTCCGGACCATGGGAGCGGACGCCGTTGGCATGAGCACCGTGCTGGAAGCGATCCAGGCCCGCCAACTCGGCCTGAAGATCGCCGCCTTTTCCTGCCTCACCAACTGGGCCGCCGGCATCACGCCGAATGCCCTCGACCACCACGAAGTTCTCGAAACCGGAAAGGCCGCGGCCGAGCAGATGATCGGCCTGCTGGGACGGGTGCTCGGAAAGTAACTCGTGAAAGTCACCATCGTCGGTCCCGGACATGTGGGCATGGTGCTGGCCTACACCTTGATGCTGCGTGGCGCGGCCCAGGAAATCGTGCTGGTCGGAGCGAACCGGACCAAGGCGGAAGGCGAGGCGCTCGACCTGATGCATGCTCAGGCCTTTCTCCAAGTGCCGGTCCATGTCCGGGCGGGTGAACTTTCGGACTGCGCGGGCAGCGAGGTGGTGGCGGTCTGTGCCTCGGTGCCGACCCCCGAGGGGCTGATCAGCCGCAATTCACTGGCGGAGGGAAACGTGGCCCTGATGCGTGGGATCCTGCCGGAAATCGCCCGCCATGCTCCGGACTGCAAGCTGGTAATGATTTCAAATCCCGTCGACATGCTCACCTGGCAAGCGCTCCAGCTCACTGGCTTTCCGTCCGAGCGGGTGATGGGCACGGGCACGCTGGTCGACTCGATCCGTTTCCGCGAGCTGCTTTCGGAAACGCTCTCGATCCACGCCTCCGACCTGCGCGCCTACATCCTCGGCGAACACGGCGAGCACCAGTTCCCAGCCATGAGCGTGGCCCAGGTCGGCGGTGAGAAGATCCGGAACACTCCGGAAAGGCGGGCACTGTTTGAAAAGGCCGCGAATTCCGGGATCGAGGTGTTCCGGAAAAAAGGCAACACCTGCTACGCCATCGGCCAGGCGGCGGCCTACATCATCGAATCCATCCTTCAGGACAAGAAGCGCACCGTGCCGATGAGCGTGAGGATCGAAGGATTTCTCGGCGTGGAAGGCGTCTGCCTCAGCCTGCCGGTGGTCGTGGGAAAAGGCGGCATCGAGCGCGTCCTGCATCCGCCGCTCAATCCCTCGGAAGCGGGGCAGTTCCGAGTGGCGGCAGGGGCTGTTAGAGAATTGATTGAGGCGTATCTTTGAGCGCTCCAGGACTTCATTCGTCCTGACTGCTCATGTCGTCCTCGTTTCCGAAATGACCATCCGGTCCGGCGCTGATGAGTTCGGGCTTGGTAGGATCTTTCTTGCCTGGGAACTTGTAGCCGTAGGGGGTCTTCCACGGATCGAGTGGCTCGGATTTCATGGTCTGCTGCCAGCGGGCAGGTAAGGGCTCGATGGCTGGCTTTTCAACGAGGGCCTTCAGACCCTGAGCTGTGGACGGGTAGCTACCGCTATCAAGCTTGTAGAGGTCGAGGGCGTTCTGAAGCGACTTGAAGTCAGCGGAGATCATGCCTGAGATTGATTTCCCGCAGGATGGACGCAAAAAGAAGATCCCGATTGCGACGATCAATCCGATAAGTCCTCCAAGGTAAATGAGGATTGAAACCAGAGTGGCACCTCCATGGCCTGAGGCCGTTGAGGAGGATGAGCGGCTGGATTCTTTCGAATTCATGAGGAGAGGTTGTGCTTGAATTTGAGGAAACTGTTAGTCGTCCCTGTGGATGTCATCGACCGTGCCTTCGACGCCATCGGGACCCTTGCTGAAGACATCCGGTTCGTCCGGATTGTTTGGGCCCGGGAATCTGTATGAGTAAGGATTCTTCCACGGATCGAGCATCACGGTTTTCGTGATCTGGTGCCAGTCTCCTGCGTCAGGTCCGGTGGTAGGCTTCTCGACGAGCGCCTTCAGGCCTTGGCTGGTTGTGGGGTATTGACCTGCACGGAGCTTGTACAGATCCAGAGCATTCCCGATCGAGCAAATGTCAGCCGGAGTCTGTGGACACCGACAGCTACCGTTGCGATTCTCACTCAGCGTCCAAAGGCCGCCTGCAAAAATCAACAGGGGCAATCCGGTCACGAGAAACGGCACCCACCATGAGCTTCCAAAGAAGAGATGAATTCTCGAATCGGGATGGATGGGGCTCTTCTCTGGCATGATTCGGAACGCAGGAGGCTGGTAGGGAAATGCCGCCTGAGCGGAATGTTGTCCCTCTGTTTTTTCCATTCTTCGATTTCCGCCAATGTGGGTCCTGGCTGGCGATCACAGTAATTTCATCAGACCCTCATCGGAATCATTCAGTCAGCCTGCTATTACTCAGCCCATGGATGCCGACACCCTCCGCTGCAAACCCTACCGCCTTGCCCTGTTGGTGAGTATGGTGTGCATCATTCCTCTTGGGTACTTCGTGCGCTTTTCCAAGGGCTTGAAGGCGCCGCTGCTTCAGGACATCGGAGGCAGTTTGGCGTATCAGATTCTTCTGATGTTCGGAGTCGCTTTCCTGTTCCCACGGCTCTCGCTGGTGAAATGCGCGGTCGCAGTGTTCGCCTTTTCCTGCGCGATTGAGTTCCTTCAACTCTGGCAAACGCCCTTCATTTTGGAAGTTCGAGCGACCTGGCCGGGGCGGGTCATTCTGGGCAGCACCTTTATCTGGGCGGACTTCCCGCCTTATGCGCTGGGGTGCTTGCTCGGGTGGATCGTGTTGCGCGCGCTGCG
>JANOKL010000233.1:0-9168 GCA_031419215.1 Luteolibacter sp.
CAGTTCGACGCCATCGAGCCCGGACCATCCTCAGCGTGCGGTTGGTCCTGCCGCGTCATGCTGCTCCCGAGCGCGGACTGTTCTTCGATTTCTCGCAACTTGTCGCCGGTCTGAACGAAGGCCTCAGTCCCTCGGCGTCGAACATCATCTGCGATTCCGGTGGGCCGGACTACGACCCGTTTCCACACAAGAAGGGCGGCGACACTGACGCCTTCGTCTTCGCCTTCCATGAGCCTTCCGTCAAGGTGCTGCGCCAGTTGAAACAACGCGGCGTGCCGGTCGCGGTGCTGAACCGGACGGTCGCCGGGGTGCCCTGCGTGGTGTCCGATCACGCGAAGGGGATGCGGGACCTCGTCGAACAGGTGGTGGCCTCCGATCCCGGAATGAAACCCGCTTTCATCAGCATCGACGGGCTTGGTGAAGTTCACGAGGCGCGTCTTGCTGGATGGATTAAGGCAATCGAATCCCATGGCCTCCGACTGAATCAGGCGAAACAGGTCCTCCGCTTTCCGGACATCGACCGCATTGACTCGAAGGCCGTGCTGAAGCTCGCGAAATCCTTCAATGCCATTTTTTGCGTCAATGACATCGTCGCCGCCACCGTGCTGGCCGAACTCGGACGATGCGGTATTCAGGTGCCCTCACAATGCCAGGTCACCGGTTTCGACGACTCTCCTGTTAGACGGCTGACCCGACCTCTGCTCACCAGCGTGTCCATGCCAGTCCACGAACTCGCCCGCATCGCAGGTCAGCAACTGGCCTCCGCCATCATCGAGTCCACGGAGGCCGCCCCGCTGGTTCGTCTTTCAGGCGACCTCGTCATCGGAAACTCCACCCGCCCGCCACTTTCATGAACCGTGATCAGCTCGCCATCCACACCTTCACCACCAAGCCCTGGTCCATCGACGAGTGCATTGAAAACTACGCCGCGCATGGATTTGGCGGTCTCTCGGTCTGGCGCGAAACGGTCGTAGGCGAAGACCTCGCAAAGGTGAGGAAGCACATCGCCGACAGCGGCCTGAAAGGCGTTTCCTTCGTGCGCGGTGGCTTCTTCACCGGGAGAACACCGGACGCCCGGAAAGCGGGCGTCGATGACAACCACGCCGTCCTCCTAGACTGCGAAGCTCTCGGCCTGCCGATGATCGTCCTTGTCTGTGGTGCCACCATCGGCCAATCGCCGACGGAGAACCTCGACCAGATTGAAGACGGCATCCGCGCCATTCTTCCCGCCGCCGAGGCTGCCGGCATCAAGCTCGCGATCGAGCCACTTCATCCGATGTATGCCGGCGACCGCTGTGCCGTCGCTTCCATGCGCGATGCCAACCGTCTCTGCGACCGCATCGCCCATCCGCTCGTCGGCATCGCCGTTGATGTCTTCCACGTCTGGTGGGAAAGCGACCTCGAAGCTCAGATCCAGCACTGCGCAGCGAACGACCGGTTATTCGCCTTCCATGTCTGTGAGTTTAAGCCCGACTTCGACCACGTCCTCCTCGACCGCGGCCTGCCCGGCGAAGGAGTAAATGCTTCCAAACGCATTTCCGATCTCGTCCACGCCGCTGGCTTCACGGGGCTCACTGAAGTCGAAATCTTCTCCCGCAAGTACTGGTCCGAAAACCAGCACACCTTCCTGGAAAAAATCGCCGCCAGTTGCGCCGATCTCTGATTCTGCCACCAATCACTTCTAACCAATCACCATTCACCATGACTACCCGAACCATCGGCATCATCCTCAACGGCGTCACCGGACGCATGGGCACCAACCAGCACCTCGTCCGCTCGATCCTCGCGATCCGCGACCAAGGCGGCATCGTCTGCGGCGACACCCGTGTCATCCCCGATCCGATCCTCACCGGCCGAAATGCCGACAAGCTCGCAAGCCTGGCTGCGAAGTATGGTGTTTCCCGTTTCACCACCGACCTCGATGCCGCGCTGGCCGATCCCACGAATGAGATCTTCTTCGATGCCTCGGGCACGCCGTATCGCATCGGTTTTCTGGAAAAGGCCATCGCCGCTGGAAAGCACATCTATTGCGAAAAGCCGATCGCCGTTTCCACCCAGGATGCCATCAACATCGCCCGTGTCGCCGAAGAGGCCGGAGTGAAGAACGGAGCGGTGCAGGACAAGCTGTGGTTGCCCGGCCTGCGGAAGTTCCAGCTTCTCAAGGAGCAGGGCTTCTTCGGGAAAATCCTCAGCGTGCGCGGTGAATTCGGTTACTGGGTCTTCACTGGCGAGCACCAGGGCCAGCCGATCCAGCGTCCGAGCTGGAACTACCGCGAAGAGGACGGCGGCGGCATGATCACCGACATGCACTGCCACTGGCGCTATGTCATCGACAATCTTTTCGGCAATGTCACCCGCGTCTTCTGCCACGCCGCGACCCACATCCCGCAGCGATTCGATGAGGCAGGCCAGCCTTTCAAGTGCACGGCTGATGACTCCGCCTACGCGATGTTCGAAACGGATACCGGCATCATCTGCCAGTTCAACTCGTCCTGGAACGTCCGCGTCCGCCGCGATGACCTTCTGACCATGCAGGTCGACGGCACCGAAGGGTCCGCGATCGTCGGCCTCCGCAAGTGCTGGGCCCAGCACCAGAGCACCACGCCGCGCCCGGTGTGGAATCCCGACATCGACAGCCCGATCAACTACTACGACCGCTGGGTGGAAGTGCCGGATCAGCTTCCCTTTGACAACGCCTTCAAGATCCAGTGGGAACTTTTCCTCAAGCACGTCGTCGCCGACGAGCCCTTCCCATGGACCCTCCGCGAGGGTGCGAAAGGCGTCCAGCTTGCCGAACTGAGCTGGGAATCCCACCGCAAGGGGACCTGGGTGGACGTGCCGAAGCTGGCTTGACGTTTGATGCGTGATGCGTGATGCTTTCCTCCATGAGGACGACATTGAATTTGGATGATGATGTTCTGGAAACAGCCAAGGCATTGGCAGCCAGGGAACGTCGTCCTCTGGGGGAGGTGATTTCGGGCTTGCTGCGGCGGGCAGTAGAGCCCGCTCGTGCTCCTGCGTTGGAGCGGAATGGAATACCATTGTTTCCGGTTTCCAAAGGGGCTCGTCCGGTGACGCCCCAGATTGTGGCTGAACTCCTCGATGAAACGCCATGAAGCGCTTTCTGCTCGATGTGAATGCGTTGTTGGCGCTGCTCGACCCCTCACATGTCCATCATGACGCGGCGCACCGCTGGTTCGAAAGGCGGTCGCCATTCCGTCTGCTCACTTGTTCCCATACCGAGAATGGAGTCATCCGGGTAGCCAGTCAGCCCAAGTATCCGAACTGTCTCGGAACTAGCAGTCGGGTGAGGGAGGTTATGCAGAAATTCATTCAGCATGTGGGTGCAGAATCCTGTGATCGTGAGGTTTCCCTGATCGGTGATAAGGTTCTACTGCGTCCGGATTTGCTCACACCTTCAAGGGTGACGGATCTCTATCTCCTGGCTCTTGCCGCTTCTAACAGGGCGATTTTTGCGACCTTCGACCAAAGGATTCCGGCGAGTGCGGTCTCTGGTGGCGAAAAGGCACTGGAGGTCATTCCTTTGTCGTGAGAATCATCACCATGAGCGATGCAGTAGGGGGAAATGGTCGCCGGAGTTGCTGTATTTCAGTAGAGTATCCGCCGACTTGCCTGGCAGGGTAGGGATTCACCCCATGGACGCTTGAGTCCTGTCGCCTTAAATTGTATGGCGATTTTCATTTCATGGTATCGAGTTTGCGGAGATCTTCCATAAGCGACTGATTGATCAATTATTAAGTCGCTAATTTCCCTGATCCGATGGGGAATGGAAGCGGGTGATTTCGAGTCACTCGCGGTGAGAACTGAATACGCTTCTGCGAGCCAGCGATCATCGGAGCACCATGAATTCCATCAGCCCACAGATGCGGACGGTTGCCACGAACCTCATCTCGAATGAGGCGAAGGCGAGTCCGTCGTTGCCAATCACTGAAGCGACGAGGGTCGCGGTGGTGGAGAAGCTGCGACCGCAGTTGTCCAGCCTGATGGGGAGGTCCGGGTTCCGGGCCTTGCTGTCGAGGGCGCTGGGGCTGGCGGTTTCAGAGGCTCCGTGGCTGGCGGGCGTGCAGGTGAATGCGGAAGGATTCCTGGAACAACAGATGCCGGATAATCTCGAACTCGATGCCGAGCAGATCTCCGCAGGCCATGTGGCGCTGGTCGCTCATCTGCTCGGACTGCTGGTGTCATTCATCGGTGAGATCCTGACGATCCGGCTGGTGTGCGAGACGTGGCCGCTTCTGCCCGTGAACGACTATTTCAATCAAGGAGATGACCATGAAAAAACAAACTGACGCGGCGAAACGGAACACGACGGAGAAAGCCGTGCGTCGACCGGCGAAGGTCGCAATCCGAAAACTGCCCTCCGGCATTCGGGGTCTCGATGACATCCTAGGCGGAGGCATCCCTGAATTTTCATTCAATGTCATCGCCGCCTCCCCGGGTTGCGGGAAGACGACGATGGCTCATCAGATCGTGTTCGCGAACGCGACCGTGGAAAAGCCAGCGTTGTATTTCACGGTGCTGGGGGAGCCAGCGATCAAGATGCTGCGCTACCAGCAGCAGTTTTCGTTCTTCGATGAGTCGAAGCTAGGCAACGCCATCCGCTTCGTGAACCTGAGCGATGTCGTGATGGAGCAGGATCTGTCGGCGGTGTTGGCGGAGATCATCCGGTTGGTGACGGAGCTCAATCCTGGCATCGTGGTGGTCGATTCCTTCCGCACGGTGATGCGCAAGACGGTGGCGACGAACAGCGAGATGGAGATGCACCGGTTCATTCAGGGGCTCACCCAGTTTCTCACCAGTTGGCAGGCGACCACTTTTCTGGTGGGCGAATACAGCCAGGAGGAAATGCGCGGCGATCCTCTGTTCACCATGGCGGATGGCCTGATCTGGCTGTCGCAGGTGCCCCAGCGGAATTCGGTGGCGAGGAAGCTCCAGATCATGAAGCTGCGCGGTCAGGGATCGGTGCCGGGGCTGCACACCATCCGCATCAGTGAGAACGGGCTCCAGGCCTTTTCCAGGATGATGGGCTTTGTGGACAAGATTCCACGGACTGCCGGACGCCGACGCCTTTCAATCGGAGTTCCGGAGCTCGATGCGATGCTGGGCGGTGGAATTCTGGAAGGCGACAGTTGCCTGGTGGCGGGACCGTCCGGAACCGGGAAATCGGCGCTGGCGACCCAGTTCATCGCGGCTGGCCTGCGTGAGAAGGAACCTGCGGTCATGGCCATTTTCGAGGAACGCCCTCAAGGCTATGCGGACCGCGCCGCGGGTTTCGGGATTGATTTGAAAAAGCCCCAGGACAAGGGGACGCTGGAAATCCTCTATCTGCGCCCGCTGGATCTTTCGGTGGATGAAACGATGCAGGAGATCCTTGATGCGGTGGAGAGGATCGGCGCGAAACGCGTGGTGATCGATTCACTCGTCGGCTTTGAAATGGCGCTCGCACCGGGATTCCGAGAGGACTTCCGGGAGTCCCTCTACAGGATGATCGTGGCATTGACCGGAGCCGGAGTGACGATTCTCAGTACCGTCGAGGTCGAGGACACCTTCATCTCGATGCCTTTCAGCCACTACGCGATCTCGTTCCTCACGGACGACATGATCCGTCTTCGCTATGTGGAGATCGATGGTCAGCTCCGGAAGGTGATGGTCGTCATCAAGATGCGCGGCGGAAATCACAGCAAGGACATCCGCGAGTATGTCATCACCGACAAGGGAGTCGTGGTCATCGGTCCGCGTCAGACGGATTACACCGGACTGACCACGGGACTCCCGTCCCGGATCGGACGGATCGAGGAAGCGTCGCCCGAGCCCAAGGCGAAAAGTTGACAGTGAGTCCTGCGATCCACTCCAAACCTCCGCATCATGAAAAAGCCCGACCCCCTCAAAGCCAGTTCGCCTTCCGAGCAGATGGTGGCGATGAACGAGGCGCTGGTTCTGGGGGCCCTGCGGCAGCATGAGCTCAGGGAGGCGGCACAGGCCTTGAATGAGCGCTTGCAGGAGGAAATCAGCGAAAGGAAGCAGGCTGAGGAAACGGTCCGGCTTTCAGAGATTCGTTACCGGAGATTGTTTGAGGCGGCTCATGACGGAGTGTTGCTCCTCGATCCGGGAACCCGGCTGATCACGGATGCGAATCCTTTCATGAACAAACTTTTGGGCTACACACGGGGCCAGTTGATCGGAAAGGAGCTGTTTCAGATCGGCTTGCTGAAGGATGAGTCGGCGAGCCGGACGATGGTCAGGAAGCTGAAGAGGGAGGGTGAGGTGCGCTATGAGAATCTGCCTTTGAAGAGCCAGGACGGACGGCACAAGGAGGTCGAAGTCGTCGCCAATCTGTATCAGGAGAATGGCCACGCGGTCATCCAGTGCAACATCCGAGACATCACCGAGAGAAAGATGGTGGAGGACATCCTTCGCCGAAATGAGGCGCTTTTCACAGCCTTGATCCAACAGGCTCCGATTGGAGTCTATGCGGTGGATGCGGGATTCCGGCTGGTGCAAATGAATACCAAGGCGCTGCCTGCATTCAAGAATGTCGATCCGTTGATCGGGAGGGATTTCGCCGAGATCGTCAGCACGATCTGGCCGCCTCGCGTCGCTGCTCAATTGGTGGCACTTTTCCGGAAGACCTTGAACACCGGTGAGTCCTATTTTTCGAAGGAGTTCAAGTCACGACGCAAGGATCTTGGCGTGAATGAGGTTTACGAATGGCAGATCCATCGGATCATCCTGCCTGCGGGGCAGTTCGGGGTGGTTTGCTTTTTCAATGACATCACGGAGCGAAAAAAAGCGGAGTCGGCCGAACTTCGTCTCGCCGTAATGACGAACTCGAACTTGAAGCTCAAAAAGGAAATCATCCGCCGCAAGACGGTTGAAGAATCATTGAACGAGAGCAAGCGATTGCAGGCCGGGCTCCTGGAGAACTCTCGCCAGCAACAGGAACGTTTACGTGAACTTTCCCATAAGATCATCCGCGTCCAGGAGGATGAGAGGAAGCGGATCAGCCGTGAGCTGCACGATGTCATCGCGCAGACCTTGGTCGGCATCAATGTTCACGTCGCGGCTCTGGCGCGGGAGACGGCCGAGGCCGCGCATGACCTTCAGGAAAAGATCGCACGGACCCAACTTCTGGTGGAGAAATCAGTGGATACCGTCCATCGATTTGCCGGTGAGCTTCGTCCGACGGTTCTCGATGATCTCGGACTGATCCCCGCGTTGCAGGCTTTCCTGACGTCCTTCATCGGAAGGACCGGCATCCAGGTGAGTTTTCAAGCTTCAAGCGGAGTGGAGGATGGCAGTGACTCGGTCCGCACGATGCTCTTCCGGGTCGCCCAGGAGGCGCTGACCAACGTTTCGCGTCATGCCAAGGCGAGCCTAGTGAAAGTCAGCCTTCAGCGGACGCCGAAGTCAATCTCCATGGAGATCACGGACAACGGCCAGGGCTTTGAATCAGGGCTCAAGAACCCGAAGCGGGGAGCCAATCGACTCGGATTGGTTGGAATGAGGGAACGCGTTGAGATGCTTGGGGGGAAGTTTCAAGTCGATTCCACTCCTAGGAAATCAACGACCGTGCGGGTGGAGATTGAAGTGGAGACTGTGGATTCAAAAAAGCACCCCGGCGGTAGGAAAGCCCGCTGAGTCCCTGAGGTAGGAAAACCCAGGGAGCGATTTCCACTTGGAATCGATCGGGAACTGGTTCAATTTCAGCGCGTTCTTTTTGTTCACGCTTATGTCACTGACCGTTTCTCCTCAATTCACGCCGGCGCTTGATCCCGGCTTCGTCCCAGCCGTTCTTTGGAATCGGGCCTACGCAGCTCAAGTGGCGAAAGATGCCGGAGCCCGCAAACTGGACCTCGCCCTCCTCCGCACCGATGGCACTGCCTTCCGCTGGTCTGGGACCATTCTTTCCGCCGATCCGGCCAACGATTCGCTGACGATCAAGTATGTCGAGAGACTGGTGAAATTCCTGCTCTGGCAGAAGGGAGGCAGCCGGTTCCTCGTTGCGGGTGCCCCGGATGTGGCCGCTTCGCTTTCGGAAATCTACTCCGAAAACGGTCTGCGGAAGTTCGACCGCGACTTCATCGGCACCAAGATTTTTGGCGAGCCGATTTCCGTGAAAGCGGTTGGCTCGGTGGAGGATCTTCCCGAGGAAAACGGAGCGGCGATGTCGCTAGGGCGTAACCTCGAAGGCTGCCGCATCGGCTTTGACCTTGGCGGCTCCGACCGCAAGTGCGCCGCGCTGATCGATGGCGAGGTGGTCTTTTCCGAAGAGGTCGTTTGGGACCCCTATTTCCAGAGCGATCCCCAGTATCACATCGACGGCATCCACGACACGCTGATGCGTGCTACCGCGCATCTGCCGCGTGTCGATGCCATCGGTGGCTCATCCGCTGGCGTTTACGTGAACAACGAAATCCGCGCCGCTTCGCTTTTCCGCGGGGTCAGCCCGGAGGATTTCGAAACGCACATCCGCCGCCTGTTTTTCACGCTCAAGGAACGCTGGGGCAACATCCCGTTCGAGGTCGTCAACGACGGCGAGGTCACCGCACTGGCGGGCTCGATGGGCCTTGAGGCCAACCGCGTCCTCGGCATCGCGATGGGCACTTCGCAGGCCGCCGGTTATGTCAACGGCTCCGGCCACATCCTGCCATGGTTGAATGAACTGGCCTTCGCGCCAGTCGATTTCCGCGACGACGCTCCGTCCGACGAATGGTCGGGCGACATCGGCTGCGGCGCGCAGTATTTCTCCCAGCAGGCGGTAGCCCGCTTGGCTCCCGCTGCAGGCTTTGACTTCGGCAAGATGCCGTTCCCGGAGCAGCTCGTAAAAGTCCAGGAGGCGATGAAGGAGGGCGATCGCCGCGCCGAGCAGATCTACGAAACCATCGGCACCTGCTTCGGCTATTCCATCGCCCACTACGCCGATTTCTACGACATCGAGAACCTTCTCATCCTCGGTCGCGTCACCTCCGGCGAAGGCGGCCAGGTGATCATCGACGAAGCGGAAACCGTGCTTGCCAACGAGTTCCCGGACCTGCGCATCAAGCTCGTAGTCCCAGACGAAAAGACCAAGCGCCACGGCCAAGCGGTCGCAGCCGCCAGCCTCCCAGCGCTGGTGCCGGTGCTGGCATGATTTGACGAGAGGCGCGG
>JANOKL010000234.1:0-8271 GCA_031419215.1 Luteolibacter sp.
ATCGTGCAGCGTCTGCTGTTCTCACGTGCCCGTTTTGCCATGAGCCAACTCAACCGCGGTTACACTCCGAGCAAGGGTGACCTCCAGAAGATCCAGCGCTCGGCCCTCGAGGTTTCCGCCGCCAAGCTTTTCATCGACGACACGCCGGGCATCACCATCAACGAACTTCGTGCCAAGGCCCGCCGCAAGAAGCGCGACGAGGATATCCAACTCATCGCGATCGACTACCTCCAGTTGATGAAGTCCCGCACCAAGCAGGCGGAAAACTCCCGTGAGCGAGAGATCGCGGAAATCTCCGCCGGGATCAAGGGCCTGGCGAAGGAACTCGGCATCCCGATCATCATCCTCGCCCAGCTCAATCGCGGACCGGAAAGCCGCACGGGGAAAAACGTCGGCGTGCCGCGCATGTCCGACCTCCGTGAATCGGGGTCGATCGAGCAGGACGCCGACATGGTCGGGCTACTTTACCGGACCGCCTACTACGCCGAGGACGCCGAAGCCAAGGCCGCCGAGGAAGGTCGGGCCGAACTCGTCCTCGCGAAAAACCGAAACGGCGAAACCGGGCACATCCCGCTCACCTTCATCGCCGACCTCATGCGCTTCGAAAGTGGGCAACCGGCAGAGGAGCCGGGCTGAAGAAGGTTCAAGTTTTCAGTGTTCAGTATTCAGGGGGCAGAACCGTGGCAGTGTTCAAAAGCCTTGGCTCGCCGGGATTTTGCGCTACTTTCCAAGCATGTCTGAGGAGGAATTGCTCAAGCGCATCACCACGTCGCCTGATCTCTGTCATGGCAAGCCCTGCATTCGCGGTCTTCGCTATCCGGTGGAGTGGCTACTCGAACTTCTCAGTGGGGAAACCACCGAGGCGGAAATCCTCTCGGACTATCCGGACTTGGAAGCGGATGATCTTCGTGCGGCCCATGCCTATGCGGCACGCATGGTTCGGATCAAGCGTTTCGATCCCTTGACCGCTGCATGAAGTTTCTGATTGTTGCCCTACTGCCGTGGCTTCTGTCGATTCGGCTCAACGAGTTGGGCCAGCAGGCTCGCCACACTCTTGATCTGTCGGAAGGCAATTCCACCAAGGATCGCGCCATTGCCGAACTTGCGGATTCCCTGGGTGCCGTGGTGATCACCAAGGATGCTGATTTTCTGAATGCCCACCTCATCCACGGGAAGCCGACTCGGCTGCTCCTGGTGTCCACCGGCAACATCGCGAACAGAAATCTTCTTGGACTGTTCGAGATTCATATCGGGATGATTGTGAGCGCCTTGGAGTCTGCTGCCTTTGTCGAACTGACTGATCGTGGTTTGGTGATTCACGGTTGAGCGATTGCTGAAGGAAGATTCAAGACTTGAAGACCCAAGAGTGAGGATTCTGAAATCTCCGATCCCCGATCCACCATCCAAGATCTCTTCCTCTTGTCTCTTGTGTCTTCCAGTCTTGCGTCTCAATCCGCCGCCCTTGAGACTCGCGGCAGCTCATGCCGACCATCCATCCCACTGCTCTCATTTCGTCAGAAGCCACTCTTGCCGAAGACGTGACGGTGGGGCCGTTTGCGGTGATCGAGGGGCCGGTGGTTCTGGGAAAAGGCGTGACCATCGGCGGGCACTCGTGGATCACGGGTGACGTTGTGGTCGGAGAAGGCAGCCACATCGGCTGGGGCTCGATCGTTGGTGCGGACCCGCAGGATTTGTCGTTTGATCCCTCCACGAAATCCGGTGTCCGAATCGGCGCGAAGAACACACTGCGCGAATACGTCACCATTCACCGTGGCTCGAAAACCGGCGGATACACCTTGCTTGGCGAAAGCAATTTCCTGATGACGGGCGTCCACCTCGCGCACGACGTTCACATGGGCGATCACAACGTCATTGCCAACAATGTCCTGCTCGCCGGCCACATTCACATCGGCAACCGCGTCTTCCTAGGTGGCGGCGCTGGATTTCACCAGTTCATCCGCATCGGCGATTTCGCCATCTCCCAAGGAAACGCGGCGATCAGCCAGGACATTCCGCCCTACCACATGGCCCACGGTCAGAACCAGCTCGCCGGTCTCAACGTCATTGGCCTGCGTCGCGGGGGCTTCGATAACGACGTCCGCGCCGCGATCAAGTCCGCCTCGAAGCTGCTCTTCTTCTCCGGTCATCCCATCCCCCACGCCCTCGAACTCGCCGCCCAACGCGAGTGGCCGGAAGCCGTCAACCGCCTAATCGACGCCGTGAAACATCCTTCGCGGAAAGGCGTGATGACAAAGTGAAGTCCGGTTTCAAGTTTTCAGTTTTCAGGAAGAGTATTCGTTGCGGTTTCCTGGATCTGCGCTTCAAACTGAATACTTCAAACTGAAAACTCTGCGATGTCCGCCCTCCACCTTCCTGAAGCCTGCGGCGTGATGCTGCTCCCGGACTGCACGCTGTTTCCGCATGGCGGGCTGCCGCTGAACATCTTCGAGCCTCGCTACCGGAAGATGCTGGAGGAAGCGATCGAGGGCAACTGCTTCTTCGCCGTCACGCGCCTGTTGAAGCCGGAGACGAAGAATCCTGGAAAATGTGTCTCGCCAGTCGGGACCATCGGGCTGGTCCGCGCCTCGCATGAGCAGGAGGATGGCACCTCGCGACTTCTCATTCACGGTGTGATCCGGGTTGAGTTTACCGAGTGGCATCTCGATCACGATTACCCCTACGCCTCGATCAAGCCGAGGCTCACCACCTTCGAGCCGGAGTCCCAGGCTGCCGCCGCCGTGGCCACGCTGCGGGGCGCGGTCGAAGATGCGATCCGCGAACTGCCTGAGGAAGTGAAGCAATCGGTGATGGACCTCTTGCACCGCGCCGATGAACCACCGCTGCTTACCGACATCGTGGCGCAGCAGTTCGTTCACGAGCCGGATCTCCGCCAGCGCATTCTTGAAACCGATTCCGCCGGGGAGCGGATCAAGCTCCTTTGCGAGCACCTGCGGAATATTTCCACGCCGGATTAAGCCCCACGTTTCGCAGGAGCCACGCGGTCCTTCAGCCGCTGCACGAATTCATGCACCAGCGTCGAGGGTTCGTCCTTCCGCCAGACGGCCCACATGTTGAAATCGAGCGACGCCGTTTCTGCGACCAGTGGTTTCAGCACCAGTCCGGGGATGCGGTTGAGATCGAGGATGCGCGGCAGCAACGAGATGCCTTGGTTCGCCGCCACCATCGTCAGCAGTGAGTCGAAGCCTTGGATGAAACGCACCGGCCCGGGCTTGCGGCCTTCGCTTTTGAAAAGTTCCAGACCGTCCGAGCAATGCACCGACTCCGATTCGCGGCCCAGAAACAGAAGCGTTTCTTTCGCGATGTCGTGAAAGGTCAGCGACTTCCGAGCCGCGAGCGGATGATGGTGGGAGAGCCCGATGCCAAACTTCGCATGCAGCACGCGCAGGCTCTGCATCCCTCGCGGCAGGGCGGCCTTTTTTCCATACGCGAAGCCGACATGGATCACGCCCTTTGCCAGCGCATCCGCCTGCTCGGGTGGCATCATTTCCACGAAACTCACGTCGACATCGGGAAATTCATCGCCGAATGACTTCAGCGCTTCCGGCATGAATCCGGCGGCGATCGGTCCCACGCTGGCGATCAGCAATCGGCCGCGTCGACCGGAATGCACCTCACGCGCCAGCAGTTTCGCCCGCTCGACATGGGAAAGGATCGCCTTTGAATCGCTTAGATAGGTCGTGCCTGCTTCGGTCAGTGCCACTCGAACGGTGTTGCGTTCCAGCAGTTGCACGCCAAGTTCCAGCTCTAGATCCTTGATCTGCTTGCTCAAGGCTGGGCGCGTGACATTCATCCGCTCGGCCGCCTTTCGGAAATTGAGTTCTTCCGCGACGGTCACGAAGTAGCGCAGGTGCCTGAGTTCCATGCCGCACGACTGGTAACCTGAGGTTTCCACTCTGGAAACAACAAAGTCATTCCGAGCGGCCATCTCCGCGTCTATCAGATGCGGCGCCGGAAGAGATCCTCACTCTTCCGCTGATATTCGCTCCCTTTCATGAATGCCGCCCACTTTCCTTTATTCCTGCTCGCTGTCGTCTGCCTGTCCGGTTGTGGAAAGAAAGCCCCCGCCGGACCACCGCAGATGCCGCCAGCCGCCGTGTCGGTGGTGCCCGTGCTTTCAGAGCCGGTGAATGTGACCCATGACCTGCCCGGCCGCATCAGTGCCATCCGCACTGCCGAGGTCCGTGCCCGGGTGTCCGGCATTCTGTTGCAGCAGACCTTCGTCGAGGGCGCCGAGGTGGAAGCCGGAGATGTGCTTTTCAAGATTGATCCCGCCCCGCTCGAAGCCGCACTGGCACGTGCCAATGCCATGCTCGCGGTTGCAAAGGCCACGCGCGATCAATCGCAGTCGCTCGCCTCGCGCTATGGAAAGCTCGTCGATTCGAAGGCCGTCAGCAGCCTGGAGTCGGAAAATGCCGGCAACGCCCTCAAGGTCGCCGAGGCCGAGGTCCTCTCCGCCGAGGCCGGAGTGAAGACCGCCGATCTCAGTCTCAGCTACGCAACCGTCACCGCGCCGATCAATGGCCGCATCGGAAAAGCCCAGGTCACCGAAGGCGCACTCGTCGGCCAGGGCGATGCCACAAAGCTCGCCATCATCCAGCAGCTCGATCCGGTCTATCTCGACTTCACCCAATCCGCCACAGAACTGAACGCGATCAAGCGCTCGATCAGCGAGGGCAAAGTCGAGCCGATGTCCTCGCCGAAGACCACGGTGAAACTGCTCCTCGATGATGGCAGCGAGTATGCGCATCCGGGAAAGGTCCTGTTCTCGGAAGTCACCGTTGATCCCTCCACCGGCATGGTCTCGCTGCGTGCCGAGTTTCCGAATCCAGATCGCTTGCTCCTTCCAGGCATGTTCGCCCGCGTCCGCATCTCTCTGGTGGCCAAGGAAGACTCGCTCACCGTTCCCCAACGCGCCGTCACCCGTGCCCAGGGCGGCGCCGGCAGTGTGCTTGTCGTCGGGGAAAACAAGACCGTCGAACTCCGCGTGATCCATACCGCCGCCGCGACGGGTGACAAGTGGATCGTCACCGACGGCCTCAAGGCAGGCGAGCAGGTCATCGTCGAAGGCCATCTCAAGGCCATGCCTGGCAGCACTGTCGTCCCCAGTCTCTTCGTTCCCACGAACAAGGCGGGGAAGAGTTAGAGGTGAGTGGTAAGTCGTGATTGGTCTCTTCGCTGAACACTTCAAACTGAACACTCATCCCATTTCGAATTTAGAACTTAGAATTTAGTGCTTTCTTAAAATGGCCCGCTTCTTCATCGACCGTCCCGTTTTCGCCTGGGTGGTCGCCATCCTGATCTCCCTGCTCGGGCTGATCTCCATCACCAAGCTGCCCGTTGCGCAGTATCCGCCGGTCGCGCCGCCATCGGTTTCCATCACCGCCAACTACGCCGGTGCTTCTTCGGAAACGCTGAGTGACACCGTGACCTCGGTCATCGAGCAGCAGCTCAACGGCATCGACAACCTGCTCTACATGACCTCCGCGTCGGATGCCAACGGCACGGTCATCATCACCCTGTATTTCAAGCCCAACACCAATGTCGACGTCGCCCAGGTGCAGGTCCAGAACAAGGTCCAGCTCGCCACGCCGAGCCTGCCGCTCACCGTCCAGCAGCAGGGCGTGGTGGTGGCAAAGGCAACGCGGAACTACATGATGTTCATCACGCTCTCCTCGGATGACGGCAGCATGGACGCCATCAGTTTGGGAAACTACATGGCCTCCAGCTTGCTCGATCCGCTCCGGCGGCTCGAAGGGGTGGGGGAAGTCATCCAGTTCGGCACCCAGTATGCCATGCGCGTCTGGTTGGATCCGGACAAGCTCTTCGCCTACAACATGACGCCCGGCGACATCACCGCCGCCATCCAGGCCCAGAATACGCAGGTGCCGATCGGCCAGCTCGGCCAGCTTCCCGCCACCACGGGACAGCAGCTCAACGTCATACTCCAAGGCCGCGCCACGCTGCGCGAGGCCCAGGAATTCAAGAACCTCATCCTGCGGGTGAACTCCGATGGCTCCCGCGTCCGGCTGAGCGATGTGGCCCGGGTGGAGCTCGGCGGTCAGGATTACTCGATCAATGCCCGCATCGACGGAAAGGCCGCCGCTGCCGCCGCGGTGAAACTTTCGCCAACAGCCAACGCCCTCGACACCGCAGAAGCGATCCGTGGTGAGATCGAGCGCTTGAAGGCCTTCTTCCCCCAGGGCGTGCGCGTCGACTATCCTCTCGACACCTCCACCTTCGTGAAAATTTCCGTCGTGGAGGTGCTGAAGACCCTCGTGGAGGCGATCATCCTCGTCTTCCTCGTGATGTATCTTTTCCTCCAGAATTTCCGGGCCACGCTGATCCCCACGCTGGTCGTGCCGGTCGCACTCCTGGGCACCTGCGGACTGATGGCGGCCTTCGGATTTTCCATCAACACGCTGACGATGTTCGGCATGGTGCTGGCCATCGGGATCCTTGTCGATGACGCCATCGTCGTGGTGGAAAACGTCGAGCGCATCATGAGCCAGGAGGGCCTCTCGGCAAAGGAGGCCACGCGGAAAGCCATGGGCCAGATCACCGGCGCCCTCATCGGCATCACCCTGGTGCTCACCGCCGTGTTCATCCCGATGGCCTTCTTCGGTGGCTCGGTCGGCACCATCTACCGCCAGTTCACGATGTCGATGGTCTCGTGCATGCTCTTCTCCGTCTTCCTCGCACTATCTCTAACACCTGCTCTCTGCGCCACACTCCTGAAGGATGTGGACGCCGGACACCAGCATGCGAAGCGGGGCTTTTTCGGTTGGTTCAACCGTGGCTTCGAGTCCATGACGAACCGCTACCAGGGATGGGTCGGCGGCCTCCTGAGGCGCGCCTGGGCCGGCATCGCGGTGCTGCTCTGCATCATCGTCGCCGTCGGATTCCTCTACAAGCGCATGCCCTCTGCCTTCTTGCCTGAAGAGGATCAGGGCTACTTCCTTGCACTCATCAGCCTGCCGGTCGGCGCCACCGACGCCCGCACGGCCGAGGTGCTGCGCGATGTGGAGGACTACTTTTCCAAGCAGCCGGAGATCGAGCACTACTTCACCGTCGCCGGCTTCAGCTTCGCCGGAAAGGCGCAGAACTCCGGCCTCGCCTTCCTCCGTCTCAAGCCTTGGGAGCACCCGGACCGTCAAGGGAAGGACCACCATGTTTCGCAGGTGATCAAGCGGGCGATGATGGGCCTCGGCGGGATCAAGGACGCCATCGTTTTCCCGCTCAATCCACCAGCCATTCCCGAACTCGGCACCTCGTCCGGCTTCGACTTCTGGCTCCAGGACGTCGGCGGTGTCGGTCACGAACAGCTCAATGCCGCGCGCAACCAGCTCCTCGGCATGGCTTCGCAGAATCCGGCACTCGTCGGCGTCCGCCCACAGGGACTCGATGACGCCGCGCAGCTCAAGATCGAGCTCGATGAGGACAAGGCCAGCGCTCTCGGGGTTTCGCTCGCCGACATCAACTCGACGATGCAGACCGCCTTCGGATCCGCCTACGTGAACAACTTCGTCAACGGAGCCCGAGTCCAGCGCGTCATCCTCCAGCTCGATGCTGCCTTCCGCATGGCGCCCGAGGATCTCGGCAAGCTTTTCGTCCGGAACAAGGACGGCAAAATGGTCCCGCTCTCTGCTCTCACCACCACCTCATGGACCTACGGATCACCCCAGCTCCAGCGTTACGATGGCCTGCCCGCCGTCAACATCGTCGGGGCAGGCGCTCCCGGCACCAGCTCCGGCGAGGCCATGGTCGCGATGGAGGAAATGGCAGCCAAACTCCCGCCCGGCATCGGCTACGAATGGAGCGGCCAGTCCCTTGAAGAACGCATCTCCGGCAACCAGGCCCCGGCGCTCTACGTGGTCTCCCTGCTAATCGTTTTCCTCTGCCTTGCCGCGCTTTACGAAAGCTGGTCAGTGCCCGTCGCCGTCATCCTCGTCGTCCCACTCGGCATCCTCGGGGCACTCGCCGCCGCCACCTTTCGCGAGTTGCCGAACGATGTTTATTTCAAGGTCGGACTTCTAACAACCGTCGGTCTCTCCACGAAGAACGCCATCCTCATCATCGAGTTCGCGCTCGATCTCCAGAAGCAGGGCAGGGGGCTCGTCGAGGCTATTCTCGAAGCGGTGAAACTCCGCCTCCGTCCCATCCTCATGACGTCCATCGCCTTCATCCTCGGTGTGATGCCGCTGGTCCTGTGCAACGGTGCCGGCAGCGCCAGCCAGAACGCCATCGGCACCG
>JANOKL010000235.1:0-6999 GCA_031419215.1 Luteolibacter sp.
CGGCCAATCAACGAGGCGAGACAAACAGTCGCTGTCCCTAGCGAACCTCCCATGAGCAGCGAGAGCAGGGCAAACAGGGTCGTCGAATCTGTTAGACTACTGCACCTGGCCACAACCACACAGCCCACCATCGCCGTGATGAATGCCCCCCGTCCGGCCTTTCTCGATCGCGATACCACAAAGCCAGAAATCACGCCGCCAATCGCCATCATCGAGAGCACCACCTTCAACCCTTGGCCGCTGACCTTCGCCTGCAACAGTGCGAGAAAAGCGAACTGCGCGAACAGCAGGAAATATGCATAGACCCCGGCCACTGCCAGAGCCACTGCGATCCCGGATGTGAGCTTTCGGTTCATGCGTCCAGCCATCCGCGTTTCAAGGCCACCCACTGCACCACGGCTATCACCGCATCCGTCGCCGCCACCGTGGCCCAGCCTGCCGACAGGCCACCTGTTAGAATCTTCGCCGTGAGGAAAAGGGCAATGATCGTCCGCACCAGCGCCGTCATTTTCCAAACCATCTCACGGGCTCCCCTCTCGCGTTCATTGGACGGCCGACGGATCGCCCAGGCATAGGCCAGTCCGGTCGAAAGCACGAAGGCCCCGATCCACGATTGATACGGCAGCACTTCCGTCGGAACGCTCAGCTTCATCAGTTTCAACGTGAACTCCGGCGCGAAAATCAGCAGCAGCCCGGTGCAGGCATCCATCGCCCCCACCCCGGCACTCCACCACGGAATCCAGCCTGCCGCCTTCGATTTGAAATGAAGATTCATGAGTCGTCGGAGATTGAAAGACTGCCCCGCCACCAAAATGCCGCGATGCAGAGCATGATCAGACCGCAAAGAAAGCGGATGAAAAACGCAGCATCACGCCAGAGCGGATGACCATCGATCCACGAGAACGAGCCGCCTTCCAGCCAGCCGCAGATCATCAGGACCAGCACGTGCAACCCCACTGCCGCGTTCCAGATCAAGCCTCCCCGTGAAAGGGATTTGGAGATTCTTTCGCCACCCAATAGCGTCAGGAGGAGCAGGTCAAAGGACGACGTGAAGCCCGCCATCGCAAGATGTGCATGAGCGACCAGGCCGTTGGTGAACTTCATCCGATCCAGCACACCGGGCAGGAATTCCAGCCAGCCCGCGAGCATCAGCACGCCCCACCACACGAGCATGGATCGCTTCCAAAACACCGACCGCTCCGGCCACTCAAAGCGTTTCCACTCAGACGGAATCCACACCAACCATGGCAGCAACAATCCCAGCCCGATGATCTGCGGCAGTGTGAAATGGGAGCCGCCTTTCGCTTCCAGAGTGATGAAGGTCACGAACTCCGCCACAAAGACCCACCAAAGCCAGCGGCTCGGTGACTTCACCCGCTTCAAGCCGAGCGTCGCAGGAAGGATCAGAAGCAACGCCACCACGGAAAGCGTCGAGCCTAACAGACTCGCACCGGTCGGACCTCCGGTGGTCTTGTCGAACGGCGGATAAATCGACGGAGACGTTGCCATTGCAAGCATCCACGGCACGCCTGCCAGCATCAGCAGACCGAGAGCCGTCGCGATTCGTTTCACCCTCGTCCAGCCCTCGCGGTGCCTCCACCAGGCCATCGCCAACACCAGCCAAAGAATCCCCTGAGCCAACATCAGCGCCTGCAAGGACCCGCCTGACCAATCGAGGAAGATTTTCCCGGTCGTCTGCCCGGAAAGCCAGAACGCGGATCCGACCATCAAGGCCACCGACCAGCCCCAGATCGCCGGACCCGCCCACTTCGACTTTCCAACCTGATAGATCGCGAACAACCAACCGAGCAGAGGCAGGCTGGTCCAGCCGTAGAGCTGAAGGTTCAAATGCACCGGCACCCAGCGGCCATACGTCGCCTCCCCCGCCAGTAATCCGAGATTCGGCCAAAGCAACAAGGCCGCCATCCACACGCCGACTGCATTCGCCGCCACCAACCAGCCGAGCGCATGCCGGGCTGCGGTCACGCGACCTTCACCGGCGTCCTCAAACGCCATCCTCCACCACCTTCCCGTCACGCATCCGCACCACCCGGTCGCAACGTCGAGCAAGATCGAGATCGTGGGTGGCGATGACCAGCGTCTTGCCCTGCGAGCGCGCCAGATCCAGCAGCAACTCGAAGACCCGCTCGCGATTCGTTTCATCGAGCGCTCCTGTCGGCTCATCCGCCAGCAGGATCGGCGGATCATTCAGCAAGGCTCTAACAAGTGAACCGCGTTGACGTTCACCGCCGCTGAGTTCGCGGACACGACGGTCGAGCCGCCCGGCAATGCCCGTGGCTTCGGCAAGCTCGCGAACACGGGCCCGGGCGGCGGACCGTGACATGCCGGTGGCCACTGCTGGCACCAGACAATTTTCCTCAAGCGTCAATCCGGCCACGAGGTGATGAAGCTGGAACACGAAGCCGACACCACGCCGCAGAAGCTCAAGCCGCGCGGCTTCTCCCGAGGGCGCTTTGCCATTGATCCTAACAACCCCACGATCCGGCGGTTCAAGGCCTCCGATGACATGCAGCAGCGTGGATTTTCCACAACCCGAGGTCCCGCAAAGCGCGAGCACTTCCCCGCGTGCGATGCTCAGGTTCACGCCTTTCAGCACCTCGATCCGTCCCCGGTCGAAGCTCTTCCACACGTCCTCCACGGAAATCATCTCACTCATAGCGAAGGGCGTCAGCGGGTTTCAGTCGCACGGCATACCACGCCGGATAAAGCGCGCCTAACAGAGCCGTCACCACCGCCAGGCCCATCGCGCCGAGGATTTCGGTGAGGCCAAGACTCGGGTCGATGTAGCCCTGAAGCTGCGGCACCAGTTTCAGAAGACGCAGGCCCGCCGCACTGAGCACCAGCCCGGCGATCATGCCGATGAAGGAAATGACGAGCGACTCGCCAAAGATCATCCGCGCCACCTGGCCTTTCGAGAAGCCGGAGACCCGCACGATCGCCAGTTCGCGGATTCGGGAGAAAACCGAGAGGATCATCGTGTTGGTCACGCTGAGGCCACCTAACAGGAACGCGCAGCCGCCCACCACCCAGGCGGTCGTCTTGAGGATCTTGAACTGGGAGTAGCTCTTGCTGAACTCCTCGTTCTCCAGCGCGCTGAACGACGAATGGTTCGCCTTCATCCACTCCTTCACCTCGGAGGTTTCGTGGCCGGCATTCATCGAGACGCTGACAATCGAGGCCACGCCTTCCTTGTGAAAGGCCTTCTGCGCGCAGAGCAAGGGCATGAACACGCCGCCGTCCTCAAATCCATTCTCGGTGCGGACAATTCCCGCCACCGGATACGATTGCTGACCGAGTTCGAGTTTCTGGCCGGGCTCGGCCTTGAGAAATTCAGCCGCGCGTTCGCCGAGGACAATCGCATCTCCGTCATCGCGGAAATCATCAATCGAGCCCTTGACCCAGGTGGCTTTTTTCAATCGCCCATCGCTGGCCCGGATGCCGAAGCAGGTGATCACCGGGCGTTCGGGTGCTGCCACGATCGCGAATAAAACCGGCTGCGCATCTTTCACCGCAGCCTGCTTCTCGAGTTCATCGGCCAAAGTGACCGGCACGTTGCTGAAGAAGAGATCGGAGACATTGCGCTCGAAGACCACCAGCTCGGAATCGCTGCGGAGGATGCGTTCGAACATCCGCACCGCCCCGGAAAGCACGCCGACCACGCTCAGCATCGTCGCCACGCCCAGCGCGATCCCAGTTGCCCCAATCGCCGTGCGCACACGATGGCGACGCAGGTTGGTGAAGATCAAACGCCAGAGGGACATTGGGGGAGAGTCAAGACTCGAGAGGCAAGATTCAAGAACCGATCAGACGGCAGCATCCACGCCTTGCTCGCTAGCAGGCCACGGCGAGGAAACCCTCATGAAGGGCAGCATCCACCAGCGTTCGGACGGGCCGGGCAGACGCCCTTGAACACGATCACCGACGGCTTGCAACCGATGAAAACGAAGCGATGCAGCCGTCACTCCTTCAGCCAGTGCAAGGTTCGGCCGCCCCATCGCATCGTCGCGACCGCTGGTCTTGCCGCTTTCATTCTGGACGCAAAGCACGTCCTTGAGATCATCCGCTGCCTGGTAAGCAAGTCCACGCAGGAGGGAAAGACGATCCAGCAAGTGCACCTCACGATCCGTGCCACAGCCAACGAGTGCAGGCAAAACAACCGGCAGGCGCAGCAGCGTCGCGGTCTTCATGGCGGCCACGCTGATCACCTCGCTGACCTCCTGACCTTCACGCCAGCCCCGCAGATCCTGGGCCTGACCACCCACAAGTCCGGAAAGACCGAGACAGGATTCCACCAGTTCACCTGCGAGCTTGCGACGTGCCGGGCGGACATTGCCGATCCCCTGCCAGAGCAATCCATAGCCCCGATTGATCAGGGCCAGCGCCGCGAGGGTGGCCACGCTTTCACCGTGGACCACGTGAATGCATGGGGCTCCACGGCGGGTTCTCGCATCATCCATCGACGGCATGTCATCAAAGATCAGCGAAGCCGAGTGCAGGTATTCGATCCCACAGCCGATGGATCGTGAACGATCCTCCCGCAGACCCATTTCGTTGCCAATGTGATAGGCCATCGTCGAACGCACCAGCGAACCGGGCCGCGCCAGCACATCGCCAAGCGCCGCAGCGAGACGCGGCTCGACGCGATCCAGACGACCCATGCCGCCGCGATACGCCATTTTTATTACCGCCAGCCCGCAGGCGAAACGGTGGTGCCACCAATGATCGGGTGTCATGAGGAAAAGGAAGTCAGTGGCTCACTTCGCGTCGCCTTCGAGATGAAAGGAAATCTTCAGCTTTGGATCGACAGTCATCACGGCCATGTTGCGGATGATCGGCAGGCTGAAGTCCTGGTAGTCGATCCACACGGAACCATCGATCTTCAAGCGGTCACCGGACTTCGAGGTGGTGAGCGGAAAGGCAACGGACTTGGAGATGCCGTGGAACTTGAGGTTTCCCTGCGCCCAGGTTTTTCCGGCAGCATCGGTCCACGTCTTGGTCATGGCAAAGGCGCCCTTCTGGTTCTTGGCATACTCCAGCCACTTGAGCATCTCGGCATCACGCTTGGCGTCGTTCGTTTTCAGATCTGAAAAGTCCCACTGCAAGGTGGCGGAAGAAGGGACCAGCGAGGCGGGATCGCCGCTGAGCTTCGCCTCGAACTTCGAGAGCGAACCACTGAAGCTGTGGCCGGTGGCACTGGCGTCGACCTTCACCCAGCTTTTCTGAGCGTCGACCGCTAGATCGCCAGCCTCCGAAATGAGGGGCGAAAGGGCACACAGGAATGAAACTCCGAGTAGGATGGCTGTTTTCATGGTCACAATGTTTAGCGCTGGCGAAGCAGTATCCGTTGGCTAGAATCGTAACGGTTCAGTCAGAATCAACACAATCTCTCATCCAACTACTCATGAAACCATTCCAAACAATCCTCAAGATGACCACTGCAGCGGCCGTTTTCGCTGCCTCAGTTGCCTTCGCCGATCCTTACGCCGTCGGCTCGAAGGTCACTCCCTTCTCCGCAAATGATCAGCACGGCGCGGCCTTCACACTCGATGCCAAGACCACCCGCTTCGTGCTTGTGAGCTTCGACATGGAAACTGGAAAGAAAGCAAACGCCTCGCTTACGGGACTCGGCGCAGACTATCTGCCCGCCAAGAAAGCGATTTACGTGGCGAACATTTTCGGCATGCCGGGGATCGGGCGCATGTTCGCGATCCCGAAGATGAAAGGCTATGCCCACCGCATCATCCTCGGCGACGACGCCAACCTCCTCACTCCCTACCCGCAGCAGACCGCCAAGGTCACCGTTCTGAAGCTCGATGACGGCAAGGTCACGAAGGTCTCTTACTGGGATCCAGCGGCCGAAGGGGTGGATGGTTATCTGAAGTGAGGCCCAAGATCGGGCCCCTAAGAGGCTGTCTGATAAATCCTTCTCCACAGCGATAGGGGGCCCGATTTCCGCGGAGTCGCAGAGTAAAGATGAGGTCGCTGACCTTCATTCATGGGGATTGCTCACCATCCTCGGCGCTTCCTCTGTGCCTCTGCGAAGAGAATTCGCGGACCTGATCACAAGATCCGATTTCTCGGGCAGCCTCGAATGGCGCGTAGTTAAGGCCGTTTTCGTCTTCTCTTTGTCCCGGCGGGACCAAGGAAATGAGCCGGTGTGCGTCAGCCACCGGATATGGGGTTCAAAGAATACTGAGCCCCGAAGGGGCGTCGGAATCCAAAGGACTGAGAGCCTTTCCAGCGCCCCTATCAGGGCACAATTCATTGAGCGAGCCATCCGGGGGCTGACGCGCCCCGGCTAATATCCGAAGCCCCTCTGGGGCCGGAGAAATCTCAGAAACCGATCTTAACTAAGCGCCATTCCGGACAGCCACTACGACGGAGCCTGTCTCGAAAGCGCGTTCGACTGCTTCACGAAATCATCGCCATCCCATTCGGCATCGCTCTTCACCATGCCGGCGAGTTCCTTGGCAGCCGCTTCCTCAGCCTTGCGGGCGAGCTGCATGCGGACGAGTTCGGCGTGGGTGGTGAAGAACTGAAGGCTGTGGCCCTTGAAGTCGTCGATCGTGTCGAAGCCCTTGCTATCCATGAACGACAGCAGGCCTTCGCAAAGATCCTTCACCATGCCGTAGCCGAACTTCATGACACCGGTGCAAACCTGCACCGTGTCCGCGCCCAGCAAGATGAACTGCGCCGCGTCGGCTCCGGTTTCCACGCCGCCGATGCCCGACAGCGTGCGACCGGGAAATTCCTTTCGGATCAGCGTGGCGATCTCCATCACCATCCGCAGGGCGATCGGCTTCACCGCCTTCGACGAGTAGCCGCCGGGAGTGGAGTAGCCCTCGACGGTCGGCTCCGGACGCAGCGTTTCCAGATTCACGCCCATCACGCTGCGGATCGTATTGATCGCACTGATACCCTGGCAGCCCGCGCGCAAGGCGGCGGCTGTCGGCTCCTCGATGTGGGTGATGTTCGGCG
>JANOKL010000236.1:0-2668 GCA_031419215.1 Luteolibacter sp.
AGACCATGCAGATTCCCGCGAATTGTGATTTGCTGGTGATCTGCGGTCCTGAAAAGCCATTCGGCGATGTCGAGTTGAAGGCGATTCAGGATTATCTCGCGCAGAACGGACGCCTGATGGTGCTGCTCGATGTCTCGCCCTCGATGCTGCTGAAGGATGCCGGAGACAGTGGAGGCCTGACGAGAAATGCCCGCGCCTCAGCCGTGCTGAAGTCCGTGCTCGATCGCGTCCCCGGAGATCATGTGCGCTTTTCCGCCGCAGGTTTCTACACCGAGACCCGACTGCTGGTGAAGGAATGCCAGGATCGCGAGCTGATCCTCCACCTGACCGGCGGCACTCCCTTCCACATCACCTACAAGCCGGGAAAAACCGATCTGCTCAAGTGCCTCAACGAGGCCGGTGAGCTCATGAAGGACTGGGAGCGGAAATCCACCACCCTGCTCGTCATTTCCGACGGCGACAGCGTGCCACCCGTCGGGCTCAAGCCGATGCCCTCCTCGGTCGCGCAGGTCATCTTCGCCGGAGTCGGCGATCCCGGACGCGGCACCTTCATCGACGGACATCTTTCCCGTCAGGACACCGCCACGCTGTCGCAGCTTTCCCGTCGACTCAACGGCACGTTTTTCGACAGCAACACCCGTCACATTCCCAGCGACGCACTGGCGAAGCTCAATGCCGAGGAGCCCGGTGCTGCGAAATGGAAGACCGACCGCCGGATGCTCGCGCTGATCATCTTGGCCACCTCGACCGCGCTGCTGTGCCTGCTGCCACTCCTGCTCGAATACCTCGGCAGCGCTTGGAAGCCACGAAGGCTTTCCTTGAAATCCCTCACTCCCCGCACGGCACCATGAGAAAATATCTGGTCCTCCTCTGGCTCCTGCTGCCGCTGCCGGTCGTCGTGCTCCACTACGGTCGCGGTCAGGAATGGCTCGCCCGTGACAAAGCGGATGACTTCATCAAACAGGCGCAGGCCGCCGAGCGCGAAGGCAAATGGCAGCTCGCTGATGATCGTTATCGCGATGCCGACAAGGCCATCGGCTCCGGTGACCGCGATCTGAAGCTGCGGCTCGATCTTGCCCGCGTCCGCACCCGTTTCCATCTTGGTGAAGCAGTCGCCGCCATCGATGGGATCGACAAGTTGTTGGACGACGCCGCCATTTCCACGATGCCGGTGGAGTTCCAGAACGAAGCCCGCGCACTGGCTGGACGCATCCACTACTACGCCGGTTGGGTGATGCGATTGGAAGGGGCGAAGCGCGATCTTTGGATGGAGGAAGCCGAGCTTTCCCGTCAAAATTTCCGCCTTCTATCCGAACAGAACGCTTCGCCGAAGTCCCCAGAGGTCAGCAGCAAATCGTCGGACACTCCCAGCGATCAGATCAGAATGGAACGCGAGGATCTCGAATCCGCCGTACAGCTCCAACGCCTGAGTTTGACCGAACTGATGGCGCGTCCGCTTCCCAAGGACGGCAAGCCCATGAGCGGCCAGGGCCTGAGCGAACAGATGGCCAAGCGTCGCGGCGAACGCGGCAAGAAGCCCGGCAAGGGCCAGGGCGAAGGCGAAGGCCCGCCCGCCGACGGTGCTGGCTCGCAACGTTTCCAACCGGGCTCCGGCTCGTGAACCATTTAAAAAACAACCAACGCATTTCATGAAATCCTCACTCCACCCTAAAGCGTTCCACGGCCCGGCCTCCCTCGCCTTGTTGCTCTTGGCTGCCACGGCCCAGGCTCAGGTGATTCAGATCGCACCGCGCCTGATCCCACCCGCTCCGCCCGCGAACGAAGCCCCGCCTGCTCCGCCGCAGGAAGGCCAGGTCCCGGTGAAGGAGGCAACACCTGCTGCTGATCTAGGCAAGGCGCTGCGGACGATGAAGTTTGATCGCTCGGCCGATGCCCTGCTCGCCGCCACCCGTGCGCAACGCAAGGGCACGCCGCCGACCCCGGCGGAAGAGTTCAGCATGTCGGTCATGCTCGGCGACTGGACGGCAGTGGGGAAAACGCTGGCATCACTTTCCCCGGAGGATGCCACCATGGGATACACCCGTCTGCTCGACAGCCTCTCTGGACAAGCGATCGGCGTGGATGCCGTTCTGAAACCTTCCGAAGACGGAGCCAGCGAGGACGAAGATCCTCGTGAGCGCGCCATGCAGCAGATGAAGGAGCGCGAGGATTCAAAGAAGAAGCCCGCACCCCTGCTCAGCGAGGATTTCTACGCGCTGGTCAACGCCAGCCCCGGCGGCCTGCGTGAGGAGAACATCCCGGCGCTCGCCAAACTGATCAAGACCAGCCTCGGAGAGGGCGGTCGGTCGTCGCTCATCGAGCGGATGAAGGCCGATTGGAAAGGCCTCGGCGGAACCACTCCGGCGGGTCGAAAGCTCGCCGCGCAACTGCTTTCCTCACTCGGCTGGATCCGCGATGCCGCTCCCTTCCTGCCGCTGAAAAGCGAGGAATGGGAAAGCGCCGACACCACCCAGTTGGTGTTCGCCATGGAGTATTTCACGCAGACCGGCATCGCCGACCGCGATGAACGCCAATTCCTGAAGGCGGCCGATATTTCCGCACGCCTGATGAAGTCCGCGCGTTTCGGAAACTACACCCGGCCGCAGTTCCGTCTCGCCATGGACCGCCTCGTGCAATTGCTGCCCGTGCTGGAGCCCGCGCAGGCCCA
>JANOKL010000237.1:0-9988 GCA_031419215.1 Luteolibacter sp.
CTTCCCCGCCGCCTGCGCCATCCAGGTCTCGTGGCCTGCGAGCGTGTCATCCGCGCGCGAGGGGCAGCACATCTCGATGAGTGTCGTGGTCCCGCCGACGAGCGCGGCCTTGCTGCCCGTCTCGTAGGTGTCCTTCGAGAACGTGCCCATGAACGGCAGGTAGATGTGGACATGCGGATCAATGAAACCGGGGAAGACGAACTTCCCTTTCGCGTCGATCACCTCGGATCCATCGGGAGCGGTCAGGCCCTCGCCGATCGCGAGGATCACGCCGTCCTCGCAAAGAATGTCGGCCGTGAAGCGCTTGCGGGCGTTGACGATATCGGCGTTTCGAATCAGGAGGCTCATGAAGGAATCAAGATGGGTTTCACGCGGAGGCGCGGAGAACGCGGAGGTTGATGGATACCTGAATTCGTGTCCATTCGCGTCCATTCGTGGTTTGAATTCTTCGCATTATTTTGCCCAGATCTCGCCGTCGCCGAAGCTGAACCAGCGGGTCGTGGTGGTCTTGCGCTGGGTGTAGAACTCCACGCCTTCCTTGCCCTGGATGTGAAGGTCTCCGAAAAACGAATCGTTCCAGCCACTGAATGGGAAATAGGCCAGCGGCGCAGGCACGCCGACGTTGATGCCGACCATCCCGGCGCTGACGTTGCGACGGAACTCGCGCGCGGCCTTTCCGGAGTTGGTGAAGATCGCCGCGCCGTTTCCAAAGGCCTGGCGGTTCGCGGAGGCAATGGCTTCGTCGAGGGTCTTCGCACGCATCACAGCCAGCACCGGTCCGAAGACCTCGGTGGCCATCAGCGGGTTGCTTTCCTCGACTTCGTCGATGAGCGTGGGCCCGAGGAAAAAGCCTTCCGGAGCGTCGGCCACCTTCGTGCCGCGGCCGTCGGCCAGCACCTTTGCGCCGCCGCGTTCACCGGCATCGATCAGCCCGGAAACGCGGGCCTTGTGCTCGGCGGAAATCACCGCGCCCATGTCGGGCTGCGACTCGCGAACATCGGTTGGACCAACCTTCATCGACTTCACCAAATCCGCCAGCGCAGGCAGCAGGCGCTTGCCCGCATCTCCTACGGCCACCGCCGTAGATCCAGCCATGCAGCGTTCACCGGCACAGCCAAAAGCCCCGTCCTTCACCGCCTCGACCGTGCGGTCGACGTCGGCGTCCGGCATCAGGATGATGAAATTCTTCGCGCCACCGGCCGCTTGGACGCGCTTGCCGTGGAGGGTGCCCTTGCGATGGATCTCGCAGGCCACCGGGGTCGAGCCCACGAAGCTGATCGCCTTCACATCCGGGTGTTCGAGTATCGCGTCGACGCACTCGCGGCCACCGTGGACGATGTTCATCACGCCCGGTGGCAGGCCGGCCTTTTCGAGTAGGGCAACCACACGTTGCATCGTCAGCGGCACCTTTTCGCTAGGCTTCAGCAGGAAGGTGTTTCCGCAAGCGATCGCGATCGGCCACATCCACATCGGGACCAAGGCCGGGAAATTGAACGGGCAGATCCCCGCCACCACGCCGAGCGGATGGCGGTCAGTGTGGCAATCGATCCCACGGGCGATGTTTTCCAGACTCTCGCCCATCAGCAGGCTCGGAATTCCACAGGCGTATTCCACCACCTCGATGCCGCGACGCAGGTCGCCGCGGGCTTCGGACAGGGTCTTGCCGTGCTCGGTGGCGATGCCGAGACAAAGCTCCTCGAAGGCGTCCTCCAGCAGGATCTTCACCCGAAAAAGCACCTGCGCCCGCTCGTTCGGCGGCGTGTCGCGCCAGGCCGGAAAAGCGGCTTTCGCGGAGGCGACGGCCTCATTGACCTCCTCCGGCCCGCACATCGGCACGCTGGCGATCACCGATCCGCGCGAGGGATTGTAGACCGGGCTCCCGGTTTTTCCGGCGATTTCCCGCCACTTTCCGCTGATGTAAAGCGGGCACATTGGATTTCCGGAGTCACTCATGAGGTTTGAAAATGGATCGATTCTGACGTGTAACCAAACCTTCTAGCGTCTTTCGTGCCACTCCGACAAGACCTTAGCCCGCTCGCTCAGGTTCCCAATTACCCCACTGTCCGCTCGCCTCCCCGTCCGAAGCTGCTATCCCTGCACGGCATGCCCGCCCCCACCCGCCTGCCCTGGTATCGCATTCTCTACATCCAGGTGTTGATCGCGGTTGGGCTCGGCATTGCGGTCGGGCATTTTTTCCCCAGCCTCGGTGTTTCCCTGAAACCCCTCGGCGATGCCTTCATCAAACTGGTTAAGATGCTGATCGCGCCGATCGTCTTCTGCACCGTCGTCCACGGCATCGCCTCGATGGGTGACTTGAAAAAGTTCGGACGCCTCGGCCTGAGGGCGCTGTTCTACTTCGAGGTCGTCTCTACACTCGCCCTGATCATCGGGCTGGTGGTGGTGAACGTCCTGAAACCCGGTGCGGGATTCAATTTCGATCCCGCGACTATGGACCGCAGCCTCGCCGGTGGGTTTGCGGAAAAAGCCCAGTCGCTGAGCACGGTCGATTTCCTCCTCAACATCATCCCGAAAACCCTCTTCGACGCCTTTGTCTCTGGCGACCTGCTCCAAGTGCTGTTTATCGCCATCCTCAGCGCCTTCGCGATCTCGGGGATGGGTGAGCGCGGCAAGCCCTTCCTCCATGCCTTCGACCGCACGGCGGAAATGCTCTTCGGAGTGCTGGCGATCATCGTCAAGGCCGCGCCAATCGGTGCCTTCGGCGCGATGGGGTTCACGGTTGGAAGTTTCGGACTGGGTGCACTCAACAAGCTGCTCGCGCTGATGGCAGGCTTTTACCTCACCTCCGGACTCTTCATCATCGCCGTGCTCGGCGGCATCGCCTGGTGGAGCGGCTTCTCGATTTTCCGCTTCATCGCCCACATCAAGGAGGAGCTGCTGCTGGTCCTCGGCACGAGTTCCAGCGAAACCGCCCTGCCCGGCATGATCCGGAAAATGGAAGCTCTCGGCTGCACCAAGTCCACGGTCGGCGTCGTCATCCCCACCGGCTACAGCTTCAACCTCGACGGCACCAACATCTACATGGCGATGGCCATCGTCTTCCTCGCTCAGGCGACCAACACCTCGCTGGACCTGCATCACCAGATCTCGATCCTCCTCATCGCCATGCTCACCTCGAAGGGCGCCAGCGGGGTGACCGGAGCCGGTTTCATTGCCCTCGCCGCCACGCTCGCGGCAGTACCCGGCATCCCGATCGAATCGCTGGCCCTGCTAGTCGGCATCGACCGCTTCATGAGCGAATGCCGCGCCCTGACGAACCTCATCGGAAACGGCGTGGCCACCGTGGCGATCAGCAGGTGGCAGGGAGAGGTGACACCAGAGCGGGTGAATGCGGGGTTGAGGAGCCATGAAAATTCGAATACCCAATAGAAATCATGAACAAGCTTTTCAGCGGGAAATGGGTTGCCGATCTTGCATTTTGCGACATCGATCGTTGGCCTGATTTCTTCAGGCCTTGGATTGTTGCTTGGGAATCCTATGCCCTATCTACCGTGGTGCTTTGTTGGGTTTAACGGAATTGCTTTCCTCTCAATCGCTGGCAGCACCTCTTTACGAAGTAGGCTGGCGATGTCGGTGAACGAGTTTCGCCGGGCTTCAGACGATTTGTGGAAAAACCTTTCATAGACGATATCAGATTGAATCGTCTGAAGCTAATAGGCTCTATGACCTTCACTGAAATTCCCTACGGCTCCGAAGCCTACCAGGCCGAATGCGCACTCCGACACGAAGTCCTGCGCTTACCGATCGGGCTGAGCCTGCATGACGAGGATCTGAGCAGCGAACGGGATCAACTTCACTTCGGACTGTTCGATGAAGACGAGCTGGTGGCCTGCGTGATCGCGGTCCTAGCTTCACCAACCGAGGCGAAGATCCGACAGATGGCGGTGAGTCCGGAGCATCAGGGAAAGGGCTGTGGACGACGGATTATCGAAGGGCTGGAAGAGCATCTTGCCGCGCGACGTGTGACCTATTTTTCGATGCACGCCCGGATGACGGCGGTGGGCTTTTACGGGAAACTTGGCTATTCGAAAGTCGGTGAGGAGTTCACCGAGGTCGGCATTCCGCATGTGCGGATGGAGAAGCGGGTGCCTTGAATGGAGAGCTGACTTTAGTCGGCATGAAGGGATGGAACACTCGCCGGCTAAAGCCTGCGCTCCATCCCCCGGATGGCATCAACCCTCCGCAAACTTCCAAGTCGGCTTCCAGCCCTTTGGCAACTTTTCGCCCTTGAGCGCGACGCGGATCAGCTCGATTGGGATCGGGCCTTCGTGGAGGACTCGGTCGTGGAACTCGCGCAGGCTGAGTTTTCCCGGACCGGTGAGTTCACGGAGCAATGAGCGGAGCTGGAGCCCGCCGGTCATGTAGGCGGCCTGATAAAGCGGCCCGTAGCCATCGCCGATGTAACGCCGCACCTCGGAGGTGGCTCCGGCACGTTCGTGCCCGACTCGGTCGACGAGGAACGTGATCATCTCCTCTGGCTTCATTTCCCCGAGGTGGAACTTGAGGCTGACGATCACGCGGGCACAACGGTGCATGCGCCAGAACAGCGCTCCGACTTTCTCCTCGGGCGTCGCGGTGTAGCCCAGATCCCAGAGCAGCATTTCCCAATGCAGCGCCCAGCCCTCGACCAGAAACGGCGTGCTGAACATCTGCCGCTGGGTCGAGTAGCGGCTGGCCATGAAGCCTTGTAGGTGGTGGCCGGGAATCAGCTCATGGGGTGTGACGATGTGGAGGAACGCGGAGTTGTTGCCGCGCATGCTCATCAGCTTTTCCTCGTGGGACATAGATTCGTTGGCATAGGCCACCCGCATGTCAGGGTGGCTGTAGGCGACGTAAGGCAGGAACTTCTGCTGCTCCACTCCGACCATGGAAATGCCCCAGGTCTCCTCAGCCAGCTTCGGAATCGTGATGAGGTCCTTTTCCTTGAGAAAGCGGATTGTCTTTTCCGCCTCGACCTGCACCGCCGCCGCCTGTCCTCCGGGAGCTGCATGACGCGATTTGATCTTTTCGAGAGCCTCCTTCCGGTCCTTGCAAGCCATCGCCGTGGCGGCCTTGGCCATCTCAGTCTCGCACCACGCGAACTCCTTGTCCGCGATGGCCAGCAGCTCGTCCGCAGAGTGCGCGATCATCTCTGACGAAATCTGGGCGGAAAGCGCCTGCCTGCCGACTGGATCACCGATCAAGGGATCACCGGGCTCCCCTTTCAAGTCCGCGAGGTCCTTGCGGAAAAAGGCGGCCGTGGCTTCTAGTTCCTTTTTCAACTCCCCCACTGGCTGACGCGTCCACCAGCCGAATTCCGGTTGAAAGCCATCGTAAAAGCCGAACCACCGATCAAGCTTCGACCCAAGTTGATCGAATAGTTGCGCAGCCCTAACAGCAATCACCGGGCTCGGCTTTGACTGAGTAGGATGCTCTGGGTTGAGCTGCTTTCGAAGCGCTTTCAAATCCTCCGCCGTCCGGGCGAGAATACCCGCCGCCTTCTCAGGATCCTGTTTCATCGAGCGATCCGACATCAGCTCCTGGAGCGATTTCAATTGGCTCACCAGCGGCTCCATTTCCTTCAACTTGGCACGCTGCAACTCGAAGCCTTGTCGTCCCTCGTTCAGAGAGCTTTTCAGTAAATGCCAGTCGATCCGGGCGGCGGGCGAAAGGCTGTCATACTTCAGGTCATCGAGACGCTTCAGCCATTGATCGGCCAGCTCATCCTTGCGCTTCAGATCGGCGAGGAAGCCTGGAACATCGCGGACGGCATGGAGGTCGGATTGATCGGCCTTGAATTCGGCGATCAGGGAATCGAGCCCCTCGGCTTCTAATCGAGCCGAGGTCATCGACATCATCAACACGCAGATCGAAAATCCCAAACGCTTCATCGCGTTCATCTGAAGCGGACATCACGCCGTCGCAAGGAAGATCGTTCCCAATCAGCCAAACGCACCCGTGATGTAGGCCTCGGTCCTCCTTTCGCGCGGGGCCTGGAACATCTGGCTGGTGTTGCCGTATTCGATCAGCTCGCCGAGGTAGAAGAACGCAGTCTGGTCCGAGCATCGGCTGGCTTGGGAAAGATTGTGGGTGACGATGACGATGGTGTAGTCGTTCCTCAGCTCCAGCAGGAGTTCTTCAATCTTGAGCGTCGAAAGCGGGTCGAGGGCCGAGCAGGGCTCGTCGAGCAGGATGATGTCCGGCTTCACGGCGATGGTCCGCGCGATGCAAAGACGCTGCTGCTGGCCGCCGGAAAGGCCGAAAGCGCTGGTCTTCAGGCGGTCCTTCACATCGTCCCACAGCGCCACGACGCGCAGGCTGTGCTCGATCTTTTCATCCAGCACCTTGCGCTTGGTTTCGCCATGGATGCGGAGACCGTAGGCGATGTTGTCGTAGATCGACTTGGGAAAAGGATTCCACTTCTGAAAGACCATGCCGACGCGGCGACGCAGCACCTGGAGATCGAGATCGGGCCGTGAAATGTCGATGCCACCGATCCTGATCGAGCCGCCGTTGACGTGGGCACCGGGGATGCGGTCGTTGATGCGGTTCAGGCAGCGCAGCATGGTGGATTTCCCACATCCGGAAGGGCCAATGAAGGCGGTGATCTGGTGACTTGGAATCGAAATGCTGACATTGTGGATCACCTCCTTCGCGCCATAGCTGAAGCAGAGGTTTTCAATCTCGATCGCGGGAATCGCAGGCTGGACGGAGTCGCTTACCATTTCAGTTTCGCGCGAACGCGGTTGCGCAGCACCACAGCGGCTGCGGAGAACAGGAAGATCATCAGGAGGAAGACGAACACCGAGCCGAACTGGGCGCGCTCGGTGTATTCGGAATTCGGAATTCGGGCCGCCAAGGTGTAGATGTGATACGGCAGCGCCTGCACCTGCCCGGTGAGTGCACCGAGAGCGCCGCCAGAACCCTGCCATGGAAGGTCGTCCTTCGCTGCCACCGCAGCCGTGAACATGATCGGCGCGGTCTCACCGGCGGCACGTGCCAGGGCCAGCACGGACGACGTCAGGATGCCTGGCAGCGCAAAAGGCAGGACCGACTTCCGGATCGTCTGCCAACGGGTCGCGCCGAGGGCCAGCGAAGCTTCGCGAAATCCCTGAGGCACGGCTTTCAGCGACTCCTCGGAAGCCGTGATGATCACCGGCAGGATCATGCAGGCCAGCGTGGCGGCACCCGCAATGAGGGATGAGCCCCAGCCTTGGAAGCTCAGTTGGGTAAAGCCCAGCGGAATGGAGAGCAACGAGCGATCCGCCGGGGTGTCTGTTAGAACGGGCGCAGCCAGCACGAAGACCGCGAATCCGAAGAGGCCGAAGACGATCGAGGGGACACCTGCGAGGTTGAGGATGGCAAGACGCACCCAGCCGATGAAGCGGCCCTGCTTCGCATACTCGCTGAGGTAGATCGCGGCGGAAACACCGAAAAACAGGGCCATCAACACGCTCAGGAGGGTCAGCAGCGCGGTGCCGACGATGGGCCCGGCGATCCCTCCTCCGCAGTAGGAAAAGGTCTGCTCGTTGAAGACCGCATCGGCTCCGTGGGCGCTGGTCCATTGATGGAACTCCGAAGCAGGAAGCTTATGGCGGGTGCCTTCAGCATCGTCAAAAACATGCAGCGTCTCGGTCTTCTTCGTCAGGAAGTCGATGTTCACGAAGGGAGCTTCCTTCTTGAAAAACACCGGTGCGCCATCCCAGATCATGCGGCCGAAGATCATCAGGGCCACGGCGATCACCGCCCAGGTCATGCCACCGAGGAAGGTCTTCACGATCCCTTCGGCGATGCCATTCCGTTGCACGCCGCGACGAATCAGTTGTTCGGGATTTTTCATCGGTCGGTCAGAGCTGGCTGATGCGGAAGCGGCGGAGCAGGCGCTGCGCCGTCCAGTTGATGGCGAGGACGATCACGAAAAGAAGGATACCAACGACGAAGAGCGCACGATAATGGACGCTGCCAAATGGCACCTCGCCGAGTTCCTGGGCGATGATGCCGGTGAGCGTATGGGCGGGCTGGAAGACCGAGCCGATTCCTTCGGAGAAGTCAGGAATCTGAATGCGATTTCCAGCAACGAGAAGAACCACCATCGTTTCGCCAATCACGCGCCCCAGACCCAGCAGCACCGCCGCCAGAATCCCAGAAATGGCGGCGGGCACGATGACGCGGAAAATGGTCTGGAGTTTCGAGGCCCCGAGCGCATCCGAGGCCTCCGCGAAGGCCGAAGGCACGTTGTTGATCGCATCCTCGGACAGGGTGAAGATCGTCGGAATCGCCATCAGTCCGAGCAGACACCCCGCCGTGAACATGTTGAGCCGCTGCTGGATCGGAAAGCCCGGAATCCAGGACAGAGAGTCCAGAGTGGAGACCTCCTGAAGCAGCGTGCCGAGCACCGCGATTCCAACAAATCCCAGCACAACGGATGGGATCGCCTGGAGGAACTCGATCGTCGGTTTCACAAAGCGCTGCTGTCGAGGTCCCGCAAGCTGGTTCGTGTAGATCGCCGCGCCGACTCCGAAGGGAATGGCGATGGCGAGAGCGATGATCGAGATCATCAGCGAGCCCACAAACAGCGGCAGTATTCCGTAAAAGTCCTGCCACTCGCCACCGGTGATCCAGTCGCGCCCGGTGATGAATCCGGAGATCGTTTCTCCCAACCCCACCGGCACATCGGCTCTCCATGCTTGCAGTTTGCCAACCGTATCAGCGGTTTCCTCCGCCATGGCGGGCACGGCGGCACGGAACGCCTTCAGATACCGGTTTGCTTTTTCATCGCCAAGTGTCGCCGGGAGTTTTGAGGAAATGTCGTTCAAGCCCGCGATCATTTCGGCATTCGCTGCCTTGAACTCCGGCAATCGCGCCAGCACCGGGGCCATCGCTGTGGGAAAATCCACTGGCTCGGTGGTTACGGCGATGGCTGCATCCGCTTCAAGCTGGGCGCGGAGGTCGGGCTTCGCCGTTTGCGCGGCTTCCAGCAAAGAGACGCGCTTGTTGATCTCAATTTGGTGCAAGACCACCGACTCCTTGGTCTTCTTCACCACTTCCGACGTCTCAAATACTAGGGTATCCAAGGCGGTGGAAGAGTTCTGGAACGAATCGATCATCTCCCTGAGCGTGGCCAAGGGGACGGACGCAGCCTCCTGCTTTGACGTCAGTGCGGTCCGAATTTCGATTGCGAAGGCAGGATCATCCCTGGAAAGCGGATCGCGCGCGGCGATCTGGCCGCAGAGGGTTTGCAGCTCCTCTTTGGACAGATGGGGGGTCGACGGATAACCTGCTCCGTAGTTTCCGGAGAGCGCCACTTCGAGCATGGTCCGGTATTTCGAGGAAAGCTTTTCCAACAGCTCGGGTGGCGTCGGCGAAGTGGCATCCGTCTCCTTGACGCGAACCAAGGCGTCATGCGCCGGTGCCGTGGCCTCTTCGATGTAGTTCACGATCAACATCGACTCCTGCAAGCGGAGCATCTCCGTCAGACAGCTCGAGTTGACCTCGGCAAAATACGCGCGGTTCAGCAGCGAGCCCATCTGCTCATGGGCGGAGAGGTCCTTGCGGGCGATGTCGACGAATTCCAGGCCTGAATTGCGGTAGTTCTGAAGTTCCCTCCGATAGGCCGGGAAAAAACCTACCCCCTCACGCAGCAGGAACACGATGATCAGCACGAGGATCACGATCGTCAGCGCGGCATTCCCCCCGAAAAAGGACTTCACCAAGCCTTCGGTGCTGCGGCCTTTTCGGCGGAAAGGGTGTCCAGAGGGGACATGACTGGAAGTGAGATCCGGCATCCGGTGAGGCCTAGGCACGCTTGAAAGGCGTCATTCAAATGACAATTTCGACAGGAGTCCCCGACCGGATTGTGTCGAAAACGTCAGATAGGCTTTTCCTAGTGTTTTGGGACAAATCCGATCTTCTAGACGATCTCCTGGCCCGCCGTGCTGATGGAGAAGTCGACGTACTCCCTGGCGATTCCACAGGCATTTTCCGGAAAGTA
>JANOKL010000238.1:0-12147 GCA_031419215.1 Luteolibacter sp.
GTCCCCGGCATCGGCCCAGCCCCAGATCACGATCGGCTTGTCGCGCTGGAGCACCATGTTGCTGGAGAAAATGCGGTGGGTCTTGAGGGCTCTGGCCTCAGCAGGCAGTGAAATGGCTGCCGCCAGGGCGAGAACAGGAAGGAGGAGGGTTCTAGGGCTCATGCAGGTGGGTTGGATGAATGCGGATGAGGGATTACTGACGCTACCGACAGAACCTCCGCTTCTTGTCAGTCCTGACGCGTAAATCCGACTCTGATTTGCGGCGCATTGGCTCATCATCGCCCGTCTGCTGCGAGCGCGCTGCCTTTACATCGAAGTCGGGAACTTCCAGGATTTCAGGATGACTCTCGGACCGATCTCACGCCGCCGCTTTATCGGTCAATCATCAGTTGCTCTGACAGCCTCGTTGTTGGTGCCGGGATCTGACTCGCTTGCCGCAGATGGAAGTCCCGCTCCGCATCAGGCGATGGGCACACGCTGCGGGGATGTCACTTCGGACTCCGCCATCATCTGGACGCGACTCACGAAACAGGCCGAACGCAACAATGATGGAGTTCTCATCGAGGGTCGGGCCAATGATGCGAACCATCGGAGCAAAAAATCCGAACCGCTCACCATTCCCGTGGAGCAACTCGAAGGGGCCTGTCCCGGCATGGCGGGGCGTGTGCGTCTCCGCTACGGCACGGACGCAGGACTGAACGACGCCGTGACCACCGGATGGGCGGACGTTTCAGCCGAGGAGGATTTCATCCATCAGGTCCGCCTAACAGGATTGAAGCCCGGCACGACTTACCACTACGCCAGCGAAACCAGCGGCCCCGGTGGCAGCCCGGAGCATACGCCTCATCGCGGAAAGTTCCGGACTTCGCCCGCAGCCGACTCTCCTGGAAATTTCCGCTTCTGCGTGATGACCTGCCAGGGCTATCCGGATCGTGGGCATCCCGACGGCCATTCGATTTATCCTTCGATGCTCGCATTGGACCCGGCCTTCACTTCGCTGACGGGCGATCTGGTTTACTACGACAACGACCTCCCGAGCGCCACGTCTCCGGAACTCGCCCGCTACCACTGGCAACGGATGTTCAGCCTGCCACGACTCGTGGCCTTCAACTCGAACGTGGCCACTCACTGGCTCAAGGATGATCACGATGTGCTGGCGAACGATTCATGGCCCGGTCAGCAGGCCGGGACGCTGAGCTTCGAAGAGGGACAGCGCATCTTCCGCCAGCAGGCACCGATGCAGGACGGTCCGGCCTACCGCACCTTCCGCCATGGTCGTGACCTGCAGGTCTGGTTCACCGAGGGACGCGACTTCCGTTCGCCCAACAACCTGCCCGATGGCCCCGACAAGACGATCTGGGGACGCGAGCAGAAGGAGTGGTTCAAGCGCACGGTGAAGGAAAGCAACGCGACGTGGAAGGTGCTCATCTCCCCCACCCCGCTCGTCGGTCCAGATCGCGCTAGCGGAAAGAATGACAATCACTCCAACGTTGGCTTCGCCCATGAAGGCGACGAGCTGCGCGCGTGGCTGAAGGCAAACGCGCCGGAGAATTTCTTTGTCATCTGTGGCGACCGGCACTGGCAGTATCACTCGATCCATCCGCAAACGGGTCTGCCTGAATTCGGAGTCGGCGCGGCCAGCAACGAGCATGCGGGAGGAAGCCCCGGGCTGACGCCCGACTACCATCGGTTCCATCGGATGAAGGGAGGATTCCTTTCCGTGCAACTCAGCGCGAAGGACCAGCAAAGCACCATCCTCTTCGAGCTGCGGGATATCGACGGAAAGGTCGTTCACCAGTGGAGCAAGAACGCCACTGTCTGACGCCGCCGAAATGAAGGACTACCGACCTTCTTTCGGCACCTCGTTGACGGTGTAATAGGCGTGGCGATGGAGCAGCTCCTCGCTGTCGCGCGAACGCAGTGCCGCGAGATCGAACGCGTGGACGTGACCCTTCGTCATCGTATCGAGCACGAGTGTCGCGGACAGGCCATCGGGTGCGAGCACGACCGATTGGACTTTCGGTGTGGTGTGATCGATTTCCGGGCCACCGTAGCCAGCGTGATATTCGTGGGTGAAGGTCGACAGCACATAGGACGCGGGATTGCTACCGGTCTTCGAATCGACCTGCTTGGTGAAGGCCACGCGGAAGCCCTTCGGAGTGATGGTGATGCGCTCGATCTCAAAGGGCATGCGGCCGGTCCAGTCGAGACGCTCCAGCGAAAACGGCTTCAGCCCGCGCACCGGCCAGCCACGGTTTGTGCCGCCACAGAGCAGGTGGCCCTGCGGGGTGAACTGGACATTGAGGATGCCGGTGGAAAGGCCTTCTCGAAATGGATAACAAGCCCCCTGCCAGACGCCATTGACCTCCTCAGTGGTGGCGCGCATGACGAGGGACTGGGTGTAATCGCCCATGAACATCTGGTTTTCGAATGGGCCGAACTTGCCCTTGGTCTCATTGAGGGTGAAGCCGGTGATCGAGCGCCCCATGCGGATGTAGGGAAAGATGACGGCATAGGGCTGCAATTGCGGGAGTCGCTCCTTTTCAATGATGATCCGCGAGCCTGACTTCGGCATCTGCGGGGCCTTGCCCATGTTTGGCGCGAAGTCATACCAGTTGAAGCTCGCGGGATGCCCCATGAAGCCGCCCTCCTTGATGGCCTTCAGGCTGCACGAGGAATTCCACGGTCCCTGGCTCTCGATATAGAAAAGCGCACCGTGCTCGTTGTGTCCGATTCCGCCCGGACTGCGCAGTCCGCTGGCGATCGGGATGGTCTTTCCTTCCGGCGTAATCTTGAGAGCCCATCCGCGCAGGAGCTGGAAGGAATCGTAGGAGTTCGAAAGGCCGAGGGCGACGTAGAGATTGCCCTGAGGGTCGAACTTCGAGCCGAAGGCGTATTCGTGATAGGTCCCGTAGCCCCAGGCATCGGAGACGACTTCGAAACGATCCGCGCGACCATCCGCATTCGTATCGGTGACGCGGGTCAGCTCGCAACTCTGGGTGACGTAGAGGGCATTGTCCTTCCACGCCAGGCCGAAGATTTCATCAAGACCAGACGCGAACAAATGGAAGTCCGGCTGCGGTTTGTCGTCATCGGCTCCGGAGATGAAGAAGACATCGCCACGACGGGTCCCCACCGCAACACGTCCGTCCGGCAAGGTGGTGAAGGCTCCAGCTTCGATGACCTGACCTTTCGGGATCGGGAATTCGACGATGCGGTAGTAGTCGCGCTCGCGATCCGCAGTTCCCCAGCGCTCGCCGACTTCCTCGGCGCTCGACTGGAAGGTGGAAACGGCCATTACGGCAGCCAGCAGCCCGAGCGTGAGCTTGCGTTCCATGAAATTACGGGAGCAATGCATAATCGACCGTGAAGGTGGAGGTTCCCTTGGGGAGGGTGAGCTTGATGAGAAGTTCCTGCACCCCTTCGCGGCCGGCCATCGGGCGAAGGATCGACTGGCCTTGTGATACGCTGAGGCGGAGTTGCGGGGTCTTGAAGATCATCGCGGACTCGGACTCGATCTTGCCGGTCAGAGCGCGGAAATAGAGGGTGTCCGCTTTCGGCGATGTGAACTTGAAGGTGCGACGCAGTGCGTTGCCCCCGGCGGTCGAGTTCGGCGCGGATTTATCCTCGATGCTGAGGTCTCCGCAGCGATAGGAAAGCGTCGGGATCAGCGCGTCATCGAGAGAATACCCGGCGAAGGCATAACCGTGCTGGCGAGGATAAAGCGGATCCGGATTGGCCATCTTTGGCTTGTCGAGAACCGGCATCAACGGCCACGGCTGCTTCTCATCCTTGAGCTGCAGGAAAGCGACATCGGGAGGGAGATTCACTGTCTTTCCGATCGGAGTGAAGTCCCCGGCTCCCTGCGACTTCCAGTTGACGTTGACGAACTCGCCTTTCCAAAGCGCGGCGAGCGAACCGTTCTGGGCGTTGAAGGCGAGGCTTGTGCCACCGGGAAAGCCGACCGCGACGCCTCGGAAACTGGCGATACGGCTGCGACCGCGATGCATGACCGGCTTGTCCGTCACGACCAGTTTGATGTCGGGTGAGCGAAGTCCGGAAGGATCCCTGGCGGAGCGACCGAGCGACAAGGTGTCCCAGAGCGCCTTGATCTGGAGATCGGTATTGCCGTCGAGAATGGTCGTCTGGGTCGCCTTTCCATCCGGCCAGTAATTCGGCATGATGATCCCCGGTCGGAAGGCCGCCGGATTCCGCATGTAGCGGTCGAACCATTCGGGCTGGAGCCGCTGGAAGCTCGTCATCAGATCGAGTCCCTTCATGCCCTGCGATTCAGTGCCGTTGAAATTGTGGCACGAGATGCAGTTCAGGCCGGTGTCGCCGAGCAGCTGCTGGGCACCGGTTCTCATCGTGTTTCTCAGGTTGCGATCCTGTGCGGAAAGATCATCCGGGTCGGACGGTTCATCCGGGTCGGCTGGCCCATGCTTCGGCGCGGCGATCGGTCCGAGGTGATCCACTTCGGCGAACAAGGCGGGAAGGTCCTTTAGCGCGATCTCGCCGTAATGCGGCATGCGCGTCGCCATGTAGGGGCGGACCCTCTCACGATCATACAGCACGCGGTTCAGCCATTCAGGACGGAGCTTGGCCCCGATCTGGGTCAGCGGAGGAGGAATGCGAGCTTCATTTCCAAGTGCGGCCTCGCTGGAGTGGAAGAACGAGTCGCGATCCGCCGCCACGCCGCCGTAGTCATCGCGCACGTGGCAGGAGATGCAGTTGAGCTGGGTCAGCCGCATCTTGATCCGGTCGGCGGATGAAGGTGGAGTGGCGGAATCCGCGAGTGCACTCCGGATCGACTTCACCTGGCTGGCACTGAGATGGAAATTCGGCGCGGTCTTTGGTTGTTCCGAAAGACAGCCGCGCAACGGGTCGAGCTTGCCAAGCGGCGGGCCCGATCGAACAGCCGCCCGGTCCTGATCATCGAGTTGATGGCAGGAGGAGCAGTTGAACTTCTTGAACGCAGCTTTTCCAGCGGCAGCCTTGCCTGCATCCGGTGTCTGCGTCTCGGGCGCGGGTGCGTCTCCCGTCAGGTAGCTGGCGAGCGAAGCTGCCTCTTCCCGGCTCAGGTTCATGTCCGGCATGCGACCGGAGGGACGCACCTTCAAGGGATCGAGCAGGAACTCCGCGAGCGCTCCGGCCTGGAACTTGGCGGGCACATGCGACAGGGAAAGATCTCCGCTCGTGGAGGTTTCCTTTCCGGATTCATCGCGTGGGGAATGGCAGGCGATGCAGCCGATTCCATGAAACAAGGAGCGGCCCACGCTTGCATCGGCTTTCGCAGCCTTTTCCTTTGGGCCGACTGGAGCTTGCAAGGAAAGGAGATAGTGGGCGATGGATTCACTGATGCCCTTGCGGCTTTCCTCGGACTCTGCAGCCAGCAGGCTGGGCATGGTCGATCCCGGATGCATGGCCGCCGGATCGGCGATGAACTTCTGGAGGTAATCGAACTTCAAACGCTCGCCAACTCTCTTCAAATCCGGTGCCGACTTCATGTCGGTCCCGCTCACGCCCTCATGGCAGGAGGCGCAGCGCAGTTCATTGAGCAGCACGTTGCCGACCTGGCGATCATTGAGCGGATGCTTGTGGTCCAGGCCCGGAACGACTGGAGGCTCCGCAGCAGAGAGAGCACCGACGCAAACCGCATACAGGAAGGCAACGAAGAGGCGTTTGCTACGGTGGCTGGGACTCAGAAATCCGGATCTCATTTCGGAAGGGCGTGGACGGTCTGGAAGGCATCGAGCACAGGCCGAGCCACCACGGGCGCGAAGAAGGCTGGTGCCTCAAGAATCTGCAGGCGGTGGATGCGATGAATGATCTTTTCCGGAGTGGAGAAATCGGGGATTTCAAGCGCCACGGACTTTCGATCCTTGCTGATCACGAGGCTGGAAATGCTGCTCTTGAGTTTCTGATTTTCCCCGGAGCCATAGGTAACGGCGTCGGTGTAGGTCCAGGAGTCGAGCTGGATCTTCGGCAGCAAGGTTTCCGCTGTGACCGAAGCAGCCAGAGGGGCGGTGAAGTTCACGGTGAATCCGGTCTTTCTCGTCAGGATGGAGAGAACCTCGGCAGCGGTGACGGATGGATCGTGGATGATCTGTTGAAGCGACGCCTCCTTGCCACCGTTGGCGCGCCAGCCGCGACCGGTCTGACCTAACAGAAGTGAGCCATCCGGCAGGAAACAGGGACGCATGATTCCGGAGGCAAGCTTGCGGGCGAAGATGACCATTGTTCCCTGATCGACGTCTCCGATGCGCTCCGAGGCCACGTGGGCCAGAGTGGATAGGGTTTGATCGCCGACGAACATCTGACCGCTGAAGGGACCGAATTTCCCACCCGTGAGATCCCATGTCGGATTTCCCGGCGAGTTGGCGATCTTGTTGTGGGGGAACCAGATGGCGAAGGGATGGGTCTTGGCCTGCCACTTTTCAAAGGCGATCTCGGGTGAGCCAGGCTTCATTCCTGGAAGTGAGACGAGCCCGGAGGGATGGCCGTAGAACTCGCCTTTGACGAGGTAACTGATCTTCGAGGAGCCGACGTATTCGCCCTGATTCTCGGTGTAGAGCAGGCGTCCCTGCGGATCGATACCGAGTCCGGCGGGACTGCGCAGGCCGCTGGCGAAGGGCTCGAAAATTCCAGCGGGAGTCACGCGGCAGGACCAGCCACGGAAGCCACCCATGCTGCCCATGAATTGTCCGCCCGCCTTGTAGGAAGCCTGGTCGTTCTTGCTGTGGCAAAGGTTCAGGGAAAAGTAGTAGTTCCCTTCAGCATCGCGCACCGGGCCGTGGGTGTATTCGTGGTAGTTTCCGTGGAATCCGAAATCATCGCAGACGGTCTCGAAAGAGTCCGCCCGACCGTCGGAATTGCGATCGCGGATGCGGGTGAGCTCCGGCTTCTGGGCGATGACGATGCTGTCGCCGTGATCGTCCTCGATGACCAGCCCGAGGCACTCGTAGGTACCTTCCGCGAAGAGCTGCCAGGTCTTGTTCTTCCAACGCCAGATTCCAGCAGTGCGGGTGCCGACGACGATGGTGCCATCCTTGGCGACTGCGATCCCGGTGGGCTCGAAAAGCTGATTGCGCCCGAAGGTGTCCGTTGGCGGAGCCCAGTTGACTACGCGGTAACCGGCAGGCAGCTCCGCTTCGCCTGGTGAGGTCGTGGCCGGCTGGGGCGCGAGATTTTCCGCCACTGCGAGCGGGCTGCGGGCGACGAGGCTATTGGCGACCTTTGCCTGAAGACGATAGGTTTTCCCATCACCGGCAGGCAGCGTCCAGCGGCCATCCGCCAAAGTACCGCCGGTGGTTTTCACGTCGCTCCATCCAGCCTGACGGAGCTGGAAGACCTGAGCCGTGCCGAGCTTGCCGGAAATCTCGATCACCAGCGAACCGTCGTCGGTGAAAGAGATCGCTTGCTTGAGGGTGTTCTTCCCGACGCGGAAATGAAACACGGGATCGCCCTTCTCCGCGAGGTCGTAACCGAGGAAGGCAGCGTCCCACGAAGCCAGTTCCTTGAGGAAATCGCCACCCTTTTCCAGATGACGGATCACGCTGGCATCGTCATTGACGTCGGGCTCCTTGAATTCGAAATCGATCGGGGTTCCGTCTGCTGTCAGGGGAACCAGCGCCGGAGTCGCATCGAGGACATCAGCGGCTCCGAAGCCGTGGTCCGATCCCGGCGTGCTGCGGCCGGTCTGCTCCTTTTTGAGATTGAGGAATCCACCGCTCCAGACCGTGCGTAGCGAGAGCCTGCGGGGATCGAAGGTGTAGTTCATGCCGTTCGGCAGGCCGACGTGGATGGCACGACCGCTGGCCTTCTCAAGCGGCGCTCTAAAGACCCTCGGACGAGCTGCGACGAGGACGGCGGAAAGGTTCTCAAAGTCCTTCGTCACCGCCTCCGCCTTCACCTCACCCATGACGACAGCAGGCCCGTTTTTTCCCGGCTCCGAGGAGTGGACGAGGTAATGCCAGATCGCTTCCAAATTCGCGTCCGTAATGACCTCTGCCGTGAACTGCGGCATGATCGCCGGGTAGGCCTCGCCCTTGCTGGGGCCCATTTCCGCACAGGCCAGCTGGGTGGCGGGATTCCTCACCGAATTGAGAAAATAGTCCTTGTCCGCCTTGACGTTGGACCGACCTCCAGTAGCGGGAAGAAGGACCTCACGATCGCGCGGAGTGGTTTGGAAAAGGTTGTAGAGGCTCGGGCCGGTCTTGATCGAGACATCGTCGCGATCAATGGCGTGACAGGTCGCGCAGTTCCAAACTTGAAAGGCTTCCCTCCCCTTTTCAACCAAGTTCGCCTGTTCAGCGTGGAGCTGGGGAAGAAGCAGTAGGGAAAAAAGGAGCGCGGCGGATTTCATTCGTTCAAAAGCTTTCAGTTGTATGACAACTGTAAAGGGAAAAACCACGACAGCAGTCCTCCGAACCTACCCGGAAAAAGGGAATCTTCAAGGCCCCCTCGCCACCCCTGATGGATCCCCCTGCACCTCGGGCCTCCACAACACCCAATTGGGTTCCCAGGACGCTCCTTGTGAACGAGGTTGCCAGAAATTCTGCCGATCAACCTCAGACAGAACCAACAAGACCGCCCCTAACTGAAAGCTTGTCACCGTAAGGGAGGCGCAACAGACCAACGTTCAAGCTTAGGGGGTAAGCTCATTGGGGTGGCGCCTGAACCGCTTGTTGGAATGAAGTCGAGCAATCTCGTTAGATCCGGGTCCAAGTTGGTGCCGAAAGTCACAGTTCGGCCCTTCAAACCTTCGGAGCTGATAAACGATGTAGGGGATTCCAGACGAAATCGAAACGCCGACACGTGGATTCTCAAAACGCATCCTGGCGAGTTCGGACGCATTGGCGACAATTCGATTTCAGTAAATCATAAAACCACTTCCAGCAATACGATGTAAGTCGTTGATTATCAACTGAAGCCGCTGGTCGGATTTGAACCGACTAATTCGGTATTGATTGTCAAAGGGTTGGGCGATGCGTTGTCACTGCTATCGTCACCCGATTTAAAACTGCTGCTCCGTGTGGTTGAGGCGTGGCCTCGGATGAGCAGTTCGTTGAAGCTGGCGGCGGTCGCCATCGTGGAAGCATCCAAGGCTCAGGAGGACTGACCTATGGTGAAAACCTACGTTTTGCGCCCCCGGGAGTCGGGAGCGTCTGGGGGAACGTGCGGACTTGCTGCGCCCATTCGACAGGCTGTCGAACGCCCGGGGACGGCGGCGGATGCCCGCGCCAGCGGGCACCGCCCCGCCCCGGCGTTGGCCCTCTTGTCTTTGGGCCATAAATCCAGCACCTCCAAACATCACCTCAAAGTTTGGCAGGAAGGATCGAGGGCGGATTTCCCCGGCATCCCGAACCTGAACCCGAATCGAATTGATCCCGGCTTTTCGCCTGGGCAACCCGGCGATACCAGGCGCGGAGTCATCAAGGAGTTTTCCCCCAAGTCCCGCACCCGGTTGCAACGGAGTCTGGCGACCATCAAACGATCCGAGGATGCTTACACGATGGCGTTGACCGTGCCGGGTAATGCTGAACCGTTCGACCATGCTTTCGTCATGGAGGCGTTCACGCGAATCATGCGGCGGCTTTCTTCATCCGTTCGATTCTCCGGCGTCTCGGGCTACTGGAAGCGCGAACTTCAAAAGCGAGGAGTGATCCATTACCACCTGTTGCTTTACGGCCTAGCGGAAGACGCAACCCGTGCCGGCTTACAAGCATGGATGGTCGAGCAATGGGTTTCCCTCTTCGCTCCTCGACTAACGGACACAGAGATTGAACACCACCGTTGGTTTCATGCACGGGCAGAAAACATGCAGCTCGTTAGAGATTTCTGCGGCTACTTCTCCAAGTATCTCGGCAAGGACGAGGAAGCGACCGGAGGCCTGTCGGGGCGTTGGTGGGGTAGCTTCAACAAGCGCAAGCTTCCGGTTTCTCCGAAGTCCGAGGCCGCGACCGATGCCCAGGCAAACGTCATGCTTCATCGTCTGACACGGAAGTATCGCCAGAAGCGGATGAACGCGGCCAGACACCGGGGAATTGCCAAGGCGTGCGGCCTTGTGGATTCAAAGGGGAATCCCTTCGTTTCAGAATTCGAATTGATCGGCCTGCAATGCCAGGTTGCAAAGCTGAAGCGCATGAAAGGCCTTACGCTCGAAAACGCTCCTCCGGGTGCCATGCATGCTCTAACGATGGTCTATGCCCCGTCGAACGTGGGCAAGAAGTGGGGCAAAGCTCATTTCAAGGGCAAGGTTCCGAAAACCGCCCCGATCGTGCTCTGCGGTTCTTTTGCGCCTGACTTCGCAATCAAGGCTCTTGAGTTCGTGAATTGCACCTTGGGGCGATCTATTACGCTCGTTGAAACACCTCCCAGGATGGAAATAATCCTCGATCCGCCCAAGCCGTCTAAACGTCAGCGAGCATCTTCGAAAATCGAACGCCCTCGATTGCAGTCGGATTTCTTGGGTGACCTTTTCATGGGAAAAAATCGGTCAGAGGCTCCAGTCCAGATGGATGCAGATTCATACTATACCGGCGTTGCTACTCGGCATTTATGGCTATACAAATAAGCACCCGCAACCAAACGATTACCGCGCTGACCTAGGGACTAATCTCACCGCTAAACGTATGGGGAATTATTTGTATCTTTAATTACTTTTAACATTACGGAGGCCAGAAAATGCACATCTCCATAAAAGAACTCTCTTTTAGGATTTACACGATAGTCTTTAAGTTCCTCATGGACGAGTCTTTCAACTTCCGAGCAGTTTTTAACATTGCATTTATAGACCACCAAAAATGGCAAAGCGACACCAGTCGCAGAACTAAGCTCCTTTGATCGCTACTCCGAGGATCTCCTCGTAAGTCCAATTTTATAGACATCTTCTTTATATGCTGGAGAAACTTGAATGTATATTTCGCCGGGGTCTTCTCCCGAAAAATCTATGTTCGGTTTAGAAACCAAATAGGACTTCAGCCGAACTTCAGACCAACTATCCTTTGTGCTTACCCACGTCCGACCCAAGATCGGGTCACCATCCTTATCTTCCCCTAAATCATGCGGACCAAGATACTTCCATTTCCCTTTCGACTCGAATCGCATTTCGGGAGGCTGGATTTCTAAATTACTTCCTAACGAGCCTTCCGAATCATCAGGAATGAAATTGATTGTTCTTTTAAATATGCAATTTTCCTTACCTATTGAACGAACAATTTCCTTTATTTCCCTTTTGTCAGCTTCAGCCGAAAGTTGAGTGGCGACTGAAATTGTATTTACCACCCTTAGCCCCCTAGAGACAAAAGCTGGTAGATAAATCAGACATGAAAGGGACGAAAATAAGTCCTGATACCTTTCTGGATTACTATCGTGATTGACGATCTTTCCATCTCCGCGAAGTTCCGCCGCATCATGGAGAACTTCTGGGTCATCGGTGAAGACAATAAAGGAGCTTCCTTCATCCACATTCACATACCGAACATCGTATTTTCCGTCTCTCAAATCAAATCGCCCTAACACGATGACTTTACAAAAGCCCGGATATCCGGGCAGAAACCTATCCTTCTCGCCGTAATTTTCTCCAGGCTCAATCTCTTCCTTTCCTGGCCTCTTCTTCCCGCTCTTCAAAATTTCAGCCACTTCAACATAATTATGCAGTGGTGGAGATTCTCCTGCCAGCAAGCAGCATGACAGCTCATAACCATGCCTCACGAATGAAACGCCCGAAATAATTTGTTCAACAGGGCCATTTGGAGTATCAATTTTGATTCGAAATCCGCCAGAATCGGTTATCATTTCATACGAATATATACATCCATCTTTCATTAATGAAACAACCAGTTCTGGAGCCATTTCAAAATCCTTCGACGCATACCACTCCAAATAACTATCAATAGAAAGGAAATGCTCCACTTCATTCCTCAATGTGAAATAGTAGTATTCCTCGTCAAATTCCATGAAGGCCTCTATAATATTAAAGGAAGTCGGAAAATGGGATGGTCCCCAGCTCCAAATTCGATGTGCGTATTCTTGAAAATACCAACGCATTAACTCTGACATGGGCAATCCTGAACCTCCATACACTTGACTCAAAAGCAAACGATATGCGTGTTTTTGGGTTCTTCCCGCGATTTAGTGGGTGGC
>JANOKL010000239.1:0-4498 GCA_031419215.1 Luteolibacter sp.
CTCACCGGCGACAAGGACGTGCTGCACGGCATTCGCGAATACACGCTCTCAATGGCACGGGGCCAGGGGATGTATGGCACCTTCGGGCATGGCTTCTCAGCCAAGACCGCTGACGGAAAGAACCATGGCTCGGTTCCGCCCTATGGCCCGGTCAACATGGCGGGACTGCCCGCGAACCTCTCGATCGTTCTGGCAAAGAAATGCGGGATCTCGGATCCGGAAATCGATCAGGCCATCGTCCGTGCGGCTGGATTTTTCGGATACTTCACTGACAAGGGAGCCATTCCCTATGGAGAGCACGAGCCGTGGCCATACCACGAAAACAACGGCAAGAACTCGATCACGGCACTGATGTTCTCCGCCATCGGCAACAAGCCGGTGGAGACAAAATTTTTCTCGCAGATGGCGGTCGCTGGCTTCTGCAGCCGTGAGTGCGGCCACACGGGCCAGGGCTTCAGCTACCTGTGGAGCGCGCTCGGAGCCAATGCCGGAGGCCCAACGGCGGCGGCGGCGTTCTTCCGCGAGGCCTCGTGGCATCTCGATCTTGTGCGCCGTTGCGATGGCTCGTTCACCTACGACGGTGGCGAGCAGTATGGTCCGGGAAAGACCGATGACGACACCTACTATGGAAAGAGTAGTTACAGCGGACTCAGCCCCAATGCCACCTACGTGCTGACGTATTCGCTGCCACTGAAGAAACTGATCATCACTGGCCGTGAGCAGGAGTCCAAGGTCTGGTTGAACGCCGACCAAGTGGCGGCATCGATCGCGGCAGGTCGCTTCGATCTCGATCGCAAGAAGATGTCCGCGCAGGAGCTGATCGAGGCCTTTGCCGCCTGGTCGCCGGTCGTCCGGAGCTGGGCGGCGACGGAGCTTGCGACCCGTCCGGAGAGCAAGGAGCTGGTCCCCAAACTCATCGAACTCGCAGGAGGAAATGACATCCATGTGATCCAGGGCGCTTGCGAAACACTCGGCCTCATCAAGTCGGCGGAAGCCCCGCCGGTGCTGGTGAAACAGCTTTCCCATTCCGATCGCTGGGTCCGCTACAAGGCCGCGGAGGCGATCAAGGAGATGGGCGGAGCCGCCAAACCTGCTCTCGATGACATCCTCAAGGCACTCGTTTCCACCGCCGAGCCGATGAGGCCGATCAACTGGGCGGACCCGATCCAGATCGCGCATGGCCAACTCGCCGCGGCCGTGTTCTCCGGTCCGTTGAAGGAGTCCCTGAAAACTGCGGATCCACGCCTGCTTTACCCGGCAGTGCGGATGGTTTCCCGGAATCCCGACGGCATGGCGCGGGCCACCTTGAAGGAGTTTTTCGATCGCCGGATCAGTGCCGAGGATGTGGTGGCTCTCGCCCCCGACATTCTCGCCGCCGTCAAAACCCCGAGCCCGGCTGACACGATGTTCGGCAACGAGATCCGCATGGGCGGCTTCAAGGCGCTGACGAAGTATCGCTTCAAGGAAGGCATCGAGGCCGGAGTCAATTTCGCCAAGACGCAGGGCGGCCACGGCAGCGAAAGCCGGACTGGGGAAATCATGAAGGAAATCGCAGGCTACGGCGCGGCCGCGAAGCCCTTCATCCCCGCGCTGCAGGAACTGATCGACATGTTCAACGACCAGGTGAAGCAGCGCGAGTATCCCGGCGGTGAACTCAACCAGCGCCGCGTCAGCGCCGTCGAGGATGCCATCAAGTCCATCAGCACCGCCACCACCCAGCCGGAGATGAAGAGCATCCCGGGAAGCACCCGCTGAGACGCAGCGGCCAGGCATGGTTGTCGAACAATGGGAGTCAGCTTACATTGGAGCGGGAGCCTGGGATCGGCGGTCGATTTGGGCCAAATGGTCGAAGAGCTGGAAGACATCGCTGGCTCGATGAAATGGAAAGCGCACCGCATCGAACGTGATGCGGGGAACCCGGAGTTCCGAGGTGTCATCCTTCAGCCCAATGATTCCACAGAAAGCCTGCCGTTCCTTTTTGATCGTGACGGACGCTTGAGAACCCTGGCGGATCTCATGTGCCGTCAGTTCGTGGCCGACCCGAGGTGTTCCTATTTTGTCAGCGTGAAGACGCAGTTCGGAAAACTGGAAACCCACCTCTGGATCGTCGGTCTGCTGCGCTACCTGAAATCGAAATACCTCCCGGATCTGGAAGTGAGCGACGAAGGAGGATACTGGGAAACCGGGGATGTCTCCGAACTGGACGCGCGGCGGGAATTCCTCAACGCAAAGATTGCCGAGCTGGCTGAAGGCCTCTCAAACATGAAAAGTCAGGCAAGAACGCCCGAGGAACTCGCCACGGAGATCGAGGAATTTTTTCTCCGGAGGAAGGATAATTGAGTGGTGGAGTAGGCCTGAGAAATTATGGCAGACCGGTTGGTGTTTTCGGGCTATGAGAAAAGAACGACAACCTCAAGGGATCTTCAAAACACCAAGAACATGTCCAGCCAGCTGGTGAACTGTGCCTAACATGACGGGTGTCAGACCGTCACGCACTGCGGGTCGCCGTTGGCAGTGATTGATTCCGTCGAAGCCCAAGCGAGGCTTCAGTCTTCGGAAAAGTTAGTCGATATCCTTCAGGATTGCCCAGTGAAGGATTGGCAGATCGAGTGGGACACCCGCAACACCTTGGGTTTCGCGGAGGATGTGGCGGTTTTGAATCCTTTGGAGTGACGGACAGGCTTGCCCAGCTAGTCTAGCCCGCCGGGTCGTGGGACCGGGCGGGCTCGTGGGACGTCGGCCGATCAGATATCTTTCCGATCCTTGATGAAATCCGGGTGGCGGGCTTCATGCACCAGGCCGATGAAGTAGACGGTGTTTCCCTCAATGTGGTAACAGATGTAGAATGGAAATGGGCGGCAATGTTTGCAGGGAAAGCCGTGTGGTCCGACATGGTCACCGCCCTCCCAAGGGACGATGGTCCTCACGGCGTTTTTAACGCGTTCGTGAAGGTCGCTACCGAGGCGGTCTGAAATGGAATAATACCTGGTTTCCGCTTCGAGCAGGTCCTTCGTGAACAGTGAAGAGAAGACAGCATTCACAAGGCCTCGCCGAATACTTGCTCGAAAGTCATGCCCTTGTCGTCGCCTGAACGAAGGCTCTGGAGACGGTTCTGCAATTCGGTGCGGATTTCCTCGTTCGAGCGTGGCTCGCCTTCGAGGCTGTCCACCAACAGTTTTACAAGACCGGCCCGCTCAGAGGCTGGGAGGGAGAGTGCTTCCTCAGCGAACGCAACATCCTTTACGATCATGGTTGGCAGGATAGACGTGTGGACTTGAATTTCAAGCGCTCAGTCTGGGATCAGCGCCGAGCAAACAATCCTTAGGGGGGGAATCTAAGAGGCCCGCCGGGTCTTGGGATGAGGCGGGCTTTTCAGACGGAGCTGGAAGCTCCAGAGACGGACTGGAGCGAGACGCTCCAGCTACGGTTTGGGAATGGTCCTTCCCAGGGATGGCGAATAGGATAGCAAAAACGAAAAAGCCCGCCGGGTCGTGGACCGGGCGGGCTTGAGGGGAGGGGAGGAGCTCAGTCAGTGACCAGTTTGCAATTCGAGATTCCGCTTTCCGCTTCGGACTTGGTCATGGCGGTGGGGATGACATGGCCGACGATGGCACCGAACGTGACATGAGTGCGGACGAAGCTCGGTTGGCCGGCAGCGACGGTCACGGTGTCCTTGTGCTTCCACTCGGTGACGAGGGACACCACGTGCGGGCCTGGAGTCTGGTCGGAATAGCTGAAGCCCTTGGCGACGGAGGTGCCAATGGGTTGGTCGTCGATCCGGATCTTCGGTCGGATGGCGGCGCCGAGCGTGGTGTCGCGATAGACGAACACGCGTCCCTTTCCCTTGGGGATGGGCGGCATGGTCTTGAGCGCTTCGGCGTAGCTGGGTCCGCTGGCACAACTGGCCAAGGCGAGGGCGGAGCCGACGAGGAGCGTGGAGATGATGGCTGGGCGAAACTTCATGGGTGTCATGGAGCGTTGATAGCAGACAGGCTAACGATGGGCGTCAATGTGAATGATGGATAGAGAAGATGATTCAGTGAACTTGTCATGAAAAAGCCCGCCGGGTCGTGGACCGGGCGGGCGTTTAAGACGGAGCAAGATGCTCCAGAGACGGACTGGAGCGGAGACGCTCCAGCCACCTCAGATGGCGGCGAGGATGGCGTTCAGGGTCTCGCTCGGGCGGAGGGCGGCGTTGGCCTTGGCGTCGTCGGGGAGGTAGTAGCCGCCGATGTCGACGGGCTTGCCTTGGACGGCGAGGAGTTCGGCGACGATGGTTTCCTCGTTGCTTGTTAGAGCGTCGGCGACGGGGGTGAAGATGGCCTTCAGTTCAGCGTCGTTGGTTTGTGCCGCGAGGGCCTGGGCCCAGTAGAGGGCGAGGTAGAAGTGGGAGCCGCGATTGTCGATGGTGCCGAGCTTGCGACCGGGGGAGCGGTCTTGGTCGAGGAAGGTGCCGGTAGCGGCGTCGAGGGTGTCTGCTAGAACCTTGGCTTTCGGG
>JANOKL010000240.1:0-14594 GCA_031419215.1 Luteolibacter sp.
CCGTCCGTGTCGCTGTTCGTGGCAATGGTCGGATTGGTGGCTTGGGTGAACTCCTGGAGGTTAGCGACCTTGTCAGCGTCTGGGTCTCCGGTCGCGGCCTGGGTGAGATTACCAAAGTAAAACATTTCCCAATCATCAGGAAGTCCGTCGGCATCGGTTTCGGCGTAGGAATTCGGATTGGTGTTCTGGGTGAATTCCTGGAGGTTGGTAACTTTGTCAACGTCTGGGTCTCCTGCGGAATTTTCATCGAGGCTTCCAAATCGTTGCATTTCCCAGTCGTCTGGAAGTCCGTCCGTGTCCGTGTCGGCGGCGGAATTTGGATTGGTGCCTTGGATAAACTCTTGAAGGTTGGTGACCTTATCGGCGTCTGGATCCGTGGTGGCACTTTGAGCAAGGTTCCCGAAATAGTAGCGCTCCCAGTCATCAGGGAGTCCGTCAGCATCGGTCTCTGTAGAGGAATTTGGATGGGTGCTGATGGTGAACTCCTGGAGGTTGCTGACTTTATCAGTGTCCGAATCTCCGACAGCACTTTGAGCAAGGTTCGCAAAATAGTAGCGCTCCCAGTCATCTGCCAACCCATCGGTGTCGGTGTCTTTTTCCAACGCCGAGGTCATCGGATTTGAGAGAATGGAGAACTCTTGGGCATTGCTCAAGTGATCCGCATCGGGATCTTGATTGCCGATGTAAAGGGTGATGGAGGTGAACCAAAAACGCTCCCAGTCGTCTGGCAGGCCATCAGCATCCACGTCCCTCTCATTGACCAGGGTCGTTGGATTGGTGTCGTTGTCAAATTCCCACTTGTTGGTCAGGCCATCACTGTCGAAGTCGGAGGCTCCGGTTTGATTGGGACTGTTGAAATAATACTTCTCCCAGTCATCGGGCAGGCCGTCTGCATCCGCATCGCGGTTGGCGAGCTGGGTGTTGGGATTGGTGCCCTGGGCCAGTTCCTTGGCATTGGAAATCTTGTCGCCGTCGGAATCAGCAGCAGCAGTCTTAGTGAGGTCATTGAAATAGAGGATTTCCCAATCGTCTGGAAGGCCGTCCGCATCGCTGTCTTGATTCCCTGTCAAGGTGTTCGCATTGGTGAGGTGCTGGTATTCCCAAAGGTTGGTCAACCCGTCACTATCAAAGTCTCCAGCGGCGAGAGGAGTGGTATCGCCAAAGTAAAACCGCTCCCAATCGTCAGGAAGCCCGTCGGCATCGGCATCTCTTGCTGCGGCGGAGGTATTGGGGTTGGTGCGATTGGTGTATTCCCAGGCATTGGTGAGCCCGTCGCCGTCATAGTCAGTTGTTCCGGACTGAGAGGTGAGTCCGTTGAACCAAAAGCGTTCCCAGTCGTCTGCAAGCCCGTCACTGTCGGTGTCCGCCGCCGAGGTGGGATTGGTGTTCAAGGCATATTCCTGAGCATTCGTAACGCGGTCGTTGTCCGGATCTCCGCTACCGTTCTGGGCAAGATTCCCAAACCAGGTCATTTCCCATGAGTCTGGAAGTCCGTCCGAATCGGTGTCACCGGGGACGATGGTGAACGAACTCGGCTGGGAATAGCCCGCGTTCCCATCGTTGTCGGTGACGATTGCGTAATTATAATAGTTCCCTGCCGCGAGTCCGGTGAGGCTCTGCGTCCAGGGTGACGCGGTTTTGGTACCGACCAGGATTCCCTGTGAGTAAAACTCGACCTTCTGAATGTTTCCGAGGCCGTCCGCGTCACTCGGTGTGGCTGTCAAGGTGGCTGCGCCTGGAGATGCCGTTTGGGTCAAGGTGTGTGCCAAGGTCACATCCGGGGAGTTCGGAAGCACCTTGAAGCTGCCGATCGCGACGGGCACCTTGACGACGGCAGAGGTGGATGAAGTTCCGTTGGCAAGCTGCCCAGAGTCGTTGGCTCCCCACGCGTATACCATACCGTTTTCAGCAACCGCGATGCTGAAGCTGTAAATGCCAATTCCGCCAGTCGAAATCCGGACGATATTGGACAAATAGGTGTCGCCACTACCCACCGGAGCGAGAACCCGCACCGCATACGCACTGTCATTGGTCGTATTGTTCCCCAAGGCACCTCTCCCGTTGTATCCCCAAGCCCAGACCTGCTTTGACTCATCCAATGCAAGCGTGTGCTGCGAACCGGCACTGACCTGCACGATGTTGGTCAAATACGTGGTCGAGTTGGTTTTCACCTTGGTTGGCGTTCCTGTGTTTCCACTGGTAGTTCCATCACCTAGGCGACCGTTGGCCTTGCTTCCAAAAGTCCAGACCGTTCCTTGTTCGCTCCCATTCGAGCGGACGACTGCCGAGTGAATGTCCCCGGTGGAAATGTCGATTACGTCCGTCAGATCAACGGGTGACGAAGTTCGAGTTCCGGAGGCCAGAACCGTTCCAGCATACGGTTGATTGCCCGTGGCTGCGCCGTTGCCAAGCTGGCCATTGGAGTTACTCCCCCAGGCCCAGACCTTGTGATTGGAATCCAATGCAAGGCCCTGGCTATCGCCAAACTCGATAGCGAAAATATTAGTCAGGTTGGTGCTCGCGGCTTTTAGAACAGGCGCTGCATAGTAGCGGGTTCCTGTCGTCACTCCATTCCCGAGTCGTCCATTGCCAGAGTTTGACCCCCAAGTGTAAACCAAACCGTCCGCCCCGAGTGCCCCAGAAAAAAACTGACCCGCTGCAACAGCCGAGCAATCTCCTAGCCAGTCATTGAAGGTCGTGCTGCCATTCAGCTTTGAAGTGCTTTTGACAACGCGAACTGGGTAGGTGGAGTTCGCATTGTCATTGTTTCCGAGTTCCCCCACTCCCCCGTATCCTACGCACCAAGGTGACCGGGTGGTTCCATCGTATTTGAGAATGACGTTTTGATTGTATCCAGAAGCAATGGCAATCGCGTCCGCCACGGGATTTCCTGAGGAATAGGAAAAGGCCCCCGGATTGGTGACATTGACCGTGGAGCTGGTCGAGCCATTGGCCAGACGGCCATACTGTTGCGAGCCCCAAGCAAAAACCTGTCTGTTCGACTTAAGGGCCAGCACATGCTGGGTCCCTGCCGCAATGTCTCCGGTAAGGTCAAAACCTGAGCTGGCAGTAGGGCTGACGTCCGCTCCCACCCAGGCTTTAGCCTTCAAGGTTAGAGTCCGTCGGAAAGTCAGGGACGCGCCTGACGCGATCGCCGGATCATAGATCGTAGGCTCTGCCCCGTTGAGCGTGTAGTGAATCGTCGCGCCGGAAGTCGTGCAGGTTATCGCAACTGGGAGATTTGTAGCACTGGCTCCCTCAACTGGCGCAAACGTCGGGGCGGCAACTGTCACCCCTCTCAGGGAGGAGACCGACGCGGCCAAGCACATCATCGCCAATGAAATCCGAATGAAACTAAATCTCATGGGGAATGAGTCTCTCACTTCCGGGCTCGGATCAAATAGAATCACCAATCTTTACTAATCTGATATGTCTCAAAATCGGCCACAACTTTGAGCATGCACTGTAGATCAATGTTTTATGCTTGAATCAGGGGCAATGAGACCAATCCGACACAAACGCGTGCCATCCACAGAGCTAACCAATTCAGGTCAGCGGAAGGGTCGAGAGCATATTTCGATAATTTTCATGGTTGCTCAAGTCGGTTTCTCCACTTGTTCAGGTCCTCGCGTGCGGTCGGGCCGCGCGGTGCCGCTTTCATCAGCTTGTCCGCTTCTGCGAAACACGCGGCCAGCTTTCTGACCGATGACGATGGCTTCGCAGCCTTTTCTTCAGCCCGCAAGGCCAGACGCAGCCCCTCAGTCACCAGATCCTTCATCTTCCGACCCGTCAGCGAAGCATGAACTTTCGCTTCGCGGTAAAGCTCATCATCAATTTCGAGCGTTGTCTTCATGACTCAGATTCCCAGATTTTTGGTGACCAGTCAAATTCGATTCCTTTTCAAAGCCACCCAACCCCAAACAAAACGGGCGCGCCCCAGAAGGCACGCCTGTTTTGAAAATTCAGTCCGTGATGGCTGGCCGATTCACTTCCCCGCCGCCTTCAAGGAGCCCATGAAGGCACCCATGGCCTCGTTGTCTTCCTTGGAGAGGCTGGCCGGTTCGCCGACGACGAAGCAGCCGAGGACCGAGCGGTCCTTTTCGCTTGAATAGGACAAAAATACAAACCGCTGGCTTGTCGTCGATCTTGGCGGTGTAGGTGGCGCTGTAGCCGGTCAGGCCGCCTTCGGTGTGCTCGGCTGGCTTCTTGCTGACGACGGCTTCATCGAGATCCTTGATCATTTCCGGCAGCAGTTTTTCGAGCGACTCAACGCTGGCCGTCATCGGAATCTCTGCGAAGTTCACCGAGATGCGTTCGCTGTCCGAGTTGATGGCGAGGCTGCCATCCTCCTTATCGGTCTCGGAACTCCACTTGGCAGGTGCCGCATAGGTGATGATGGGTTTCTTTTCCGGAAACGACTTCGCGGCAACTGCCTTTCCAGGGGCTTCGGCTGATGCGCCCTTCATCGAGTCCATGAATTTCTCCATCGCCTCGCCATCCTCCTTGGGCAGGCTTCCGGGTTCGCTGACGACGATGCAGCTTAGCACCGAGCGATCCTTGCCGCCCTTGAAGAGGACGAAGATGCAGCTCGCCGGTTTGCCATCGACCTTTGCGGTGTAGGTGGCGGTGTAGCCGGTCAGGCCATCCTCGGTGTGCTCCTCGGGCTTTTTGGCTTCGACAGGTCCATTGAGGGTCGTGACCATGGCTGGCAGGATTTGCTTGAAGACCTCCAGGCTGGCTTCCACGGGAGTGACGGCGAAGTTGACGGAGATCCGACCATCGGCTGAGTTGATGGCCGTGCCGCCTTCCTTGTCGACCACGGTCTTCCATTTCTCCGGGGCCTCATAGGTGAGCACGGGATCCTTTTTGGGAAAGGAAGCGACTTCCGCTGCGGTCAACGAAAGGAAGGGAAAGGCGATAAAGCCAGCGACGAGGCGGAGCGTGATTTTCATGATTCTCAAGGGGGAGAAGCAGTTCAGAAAACACCTTGTGAGGCCGTTCTGTCAAGACAGCGGCTGAAGTGGGGCAGGGAAGGAAAGTCGAAGACCACCATTCGAACTTTTGACCTTTCTCAATTCCACGCCATAGACTGCGGCCATGAGCATCACCACCAAGCGCGGCGACGGCGGCGAAACCGATCTTCTTTTCGGACGCCGCATCGCGAAGACCTCGCTGCGCGTCGAGGCACTGGGCAGCGTGGATGAACTGAATTCAGCGCTCGGACTTGCCCGTGCTTCGGGGCTTTCGGAAAACGCGGTGCTGCTGGTGGACAAGCTTCAGGAAAGGCTCGTCGCGCTGATGGGCCAGCTCGCGTGCCTCCCTGAAGACGAGGCGAGGTATGCCGAGAAAGGTTATGCCGCGATCTGCCCTGAGGATCTGGAGTGGCTGGATGCCCACATCGTCCGGATCGAGGCCGAGTACGGAACCAGCCGTGGATGGTCGAGGCCCGGTGCCGAAGGCGGTCCCGGCTTAGCGGCGCTGAATCTCGCCTGTGCCATCGCGCGCCGGGCGGAGCGGGCGGTGCTGGTGCTGCATGAATCCGGAGAAGCCGCGCCAGAACTAGTGCGACGCTTTTTCAATCGGCTCTCCGATTTCCTCTGGCTGCTGGCGCGGGGCGATTGAAGGGCTCAGCGACGGATCCAGCGTTCGGCCCACCACTCGCGTAGGGTCGGCCTCTCACGCATGGCCTCCTGCTTTCGATCAAGGGTGGAAGACTCCTCGGGCAGGCAGTCAATCAGCATCTCCTCGGAATCGTAAAAAGCGAAGTCCTCGACCCGTCGGCTCAGTTCGATGAAGAGGTGGTCGATCGGCTGGTTGGGCGTCGCACGGTGGTTCACGATGTATTCGGCGAGCTTCCTGGAGGCCACGTAGCCCCAACTACCGACGTTCGTAGGTGATACGCGGTTGAACACCGGTCCAGGACTGACGACGCGGTAGTCCTTGTAGAGCTTGTCCTTGGTGCCATTCAACTGCACGTGATCGGCTTCCGGCGGGAGCAGGTCCCAGAGCGTGGCCAGTGAAAGCGATGGATTCTCGCAAAGCAGGAAGTCGTCCTCAAGGATGAGCGCGTAGTCTAGATCGTAGTCGCAAACGCGCTGCAGGATGCCGATGTGGGAGAGGTAGCAGGCCACTTCGCCAGATGACAGCGGCCACGCGTTAAAAGGGACTTTCAGCACCTCCCGGCGCATAGCCCGGGCGTCCAGGCCATCCACCAGCTCGAACGGTAGCCCGGTCGTGAGAATCTGGGCCAGGGCGCTGAGACGCCGCTGACGCAGCCTCGGGACCGACAGGATGAATGTGCGGGATCGGGTCGCCATGATTCGAACTGCGGGCATTCTCCGCAAATCCGGCGGACACGCAAGTTCTCCGGGGTTGGCAAGCGCAGAGCTTCCCCCTAAACCCGGTGCATGGATGAACTGACACGCGACCACGGCCCGCAGCCTTTCGACGCCCTGATGGACCGCTGGAAGCTGACCAACCACCAACTCGTCGAGGCCTCGCCCGAGCAGTTGAACCACAAGCAGGTCCAGAAGGCCCGCAAGGGACGCCAGCTCACGCTGCACCTCATGCAGAAGCTCGCCCGTGCCCTGAACATCGCTATTTTCGGGCAATTGACCAAGCCCCAGCAGGAGGTGTTCGTCGAATACATGCACCGCCATGTCTTCAACTACGCCAAGGGCTACGACCCCGCGTGGCAGGACCCGAACGAGGCCCTGATCGAATCGCTCTGAGCCGATGAGCAATGATCCGCTGCTCAAGGAAACCGAACGTTCCTTCCACGACCAGATCCCGCTGACCCGGGCGATGGGCGTGAAAGTGGCGGCCTACGATTCAAATGGCCTCGTCCTCACCGCGCCGCTCGAAGCGAACCACAACCACCTCGGCACCACCTTCGGAGGCAGCCTCAGCGCCATCGCCACCCTCGGAGGCTACGGACTTCTCTGGCTGACACTGGGCGACCGCAGCGCCCACATCGTTGTCCGCTCCAGCCGCATCCGTTACCGGCACCCGGTGAAAAAGTCGATTCACGCCATTGCCCGTCCTCCTTCTCCAGACGCGCTCGATGCCTTCATCCGGAAATTCCAAGCCACAGGAAAGGCGGGCATCCGGCTACAAGTGGAGGTCGTGGAAAGCGATCGCGTCTGCGTGGAGTTCGACGGGCTTTTCGTAGCTTTGAAATAGGAATCAAAGTTCCTGATGAAACCAACAGTCCGCAAGTTTCTAACGAAATTGGTCCCATTGTTCCTTCTGGGACTTGCTGGTCTCTCAACGGCAGGGCGTGGACTCGGCATCTGGTCGAGCCATGTGGAACGCTTGAGCCATTTCCGTCTCTGGTGGATCGGCCTCTTGTTTGGATTGGTGATCTTGTTCCTCAAACAGAAGCGGCGTTTCCCCGCTGTTCTTGCTGCGGTGATGATGATCACCGCCACGATTCCGTTGAGAGGCTACTGGATGCCACCAACGAAAGCGACAATCTCGACTTCCAAACCGATCAAATTCATTGGCTGGAATCTCCTTTGGGAAAATCAGCAGTATCATGAAGCACTCGCGTGGCTGAAAGCACAAGACGCCGATGTGATTCTGCTCACTGAGTGCACTGAGGAATGGCGAAATGAACTCTCTGAACTTTCCGCTCAATATCCACACAGGATTTCCAGTGAGCGAATAAGCGCGGAAGGGATGCTTCTGCTCAGTCGCTTCCCCCTCGATACACCTGATTCCAATGGTCTGTCGTCTGCCGAGCCGAAGCCTTGGATATCTGTGGTCATGCACACACCCGATGGTCCCAAGCGAATCATCGGCCTTCATCCGCGCACCCCACGCTCCGGACACCGCTTTAGTCTACGAAATATCCAATACGATCGCACGGCAGAGATCGCCTCTTCGGCCGGAATGCCCGTCGTGGTCCTCGGGGATTTGAATTGCACTCCATTCTCGCCTTGGTTCGACCGGCTGCTAAATCGAGGGCATCTTCGCGATTCCTCTCTTGGATACGGAATTCACTCAACCTGGGTCGGCAACGGCATCGGGTTACCCATTGATCATATTCTGATCAGCTCGGAATGGGAGGTCGTAAACCACATCGTTCACCAGGATCGTATGGGCTCCGATCATCATCCGGTGATCGCGGTATTAGTGAGTCGTTCGTCACCGTTGACAGGGCATTAGGGAATGAAAACGCCCCGAATCGCCGTCGCGATGTCTTCGGCGGAGTGAACCGGAATGGACGCGCCGATCACCAGCGGCTGCTCGTCTTCGGTCACCTTGTCCCGACCGTGCGAGCCTTTGACGAGTAAAGCATCCAGTGGAATGACGTCCATCAGACCACGGAAGCCGAGCTTCTTCTTGAGCAGGAATTTGGCGATCTTAAGCTTCGGGAACTGGATCGCGGGATCGAGGAAAAGTTCGACCGGATCATATCCGGGCTTGCGGTGGATATCGACGCAGCGGGCGTAGTCGGGGGCCTTCGCGTCGTCGTTCCAGAAGTAATAGGTGAACCACGCGTCCTGCTTTGAAATGGCGATCAAATCTCCTGCCCGTTCGTGATTCATCGTGCGGACCTCGTCGATGCCGTCGGTATTTTCGAGCAAGTCACGCACCTCTCCGATCAAGGCCGGTTCGTTCACATACACATGCGCCACCTGGTGATCCGCGACGGCGAAAACCTTCGATGCACCACAATCCAAGGTCTCCAGCCCAAGCTCATCCTTGATGGTGATCCAGCCCATTTCACGAAACAGTCGATTGAGATGGATCGGCTTCGAGACGGCGGAAATACCGTATTCGGAAACGATCATCACCTTGACGTTACGAGACTCGTAGTATCTCACCAAATCCGCGACCACCGCGTCGATCGCGGCGACTTCAGAAGGGATCGACGAATGATCCGGCCCTACCTTCTGCAGCGGATAATCCAGGTGCGGCAGGTAAACGAGGCTCAGCGTCGGGCTGAATTTCCGCTCGGTCCATTTTGCGGAGGCGGCGATCCATTCCGAGCAAGGCAGCCCGGCATTCGGTCCCCAGAACGAAGGAAACGGAAACGGCCCGAGCTCGGCCTTCACCTGCTCGCGCAACTCCATCGGATGCGTGTGGATGTCGAAGACCTTGCGTCCATCCGCCGGATAGAGCGGTCGAGGAGTCATCGAGTAGTCAGCGGTGGAATACATGTTGTACCACCAGAACAGCTTCGCACAGGTGAAGCCAGGCACCTCACGACGTAGCTGGTCCCTTATCTTTTCCCCATGCACGAGGTGGTTGCTCTGCTTCCAGAACCGCACCTCGGCGGACTCGCGATCATACCAACCGTTCGCCACCGCGCCGTGCTGATCCGGCGGCGTGCCCGTCACCATCGACGACTGCGCCGTGCAGGTCACCGCCGGAAACGCGGGCAGGAAGGTCTGCAAGCCGTGCTTCTCCGCGAACTCCCGCAGGAACGGAGCATGAGGCAGAAGCGATCGGGAAAGTCCGACGACGTTGATGACGGCGAGGCGGGTCATGGATTCGGAGATCGGATTGACCATGAAAATCGAACACTCAATGTTCAGAGATCATGGTATTTTTGTCGTGCAGCAATAGTGAGCCAATAAAAACAGGGCGCGTCCATCTCATCAGCTTCATCGCTCCTCATCCCTCCATCGAAGGAAGTTCAGGAGCGGCGTTCCCGACTTCGTTCGCACCGGTTTGATCTTGGATTTGGTGCCAAATCGCGACCTGAAATCTGGGACCACTTCAGACGGAGGAGTCCCCAGCGTGATCCGCGCGAAGGGCTTGCCGCGCTTTGAGATCCAGACCTCTTCCCCGGCATTCAGCATCGCCTCGATCTTCCGGAACGAGGTGCGCAGATCGCGGATGGAAACCGTGCTCATGGGAAACATGAAATGATTCACCCAGACTGCCGGGTCAAGAATTCACCAATTCGTGCATGCCGTCCGTCCTTGGACACTCCCAAGTGGGAAACCAGCCTGCAGGAATCGCATCTGAAATGGAATTCCCGGAAAATCTCTTCATCCGCCATTACGGAGGTTCTCCAAGGTCCACCGCATCCGGGACAAACTCTTTTCTCCTCGCCCTTTGATCGCCCCCAATATCGCATCAAATAGTAAAAAGTGGGGATTCCAGTGCCGACCTCAATTTCACTGCACAACTTTCGTCCTTCATCGGATAGCCCACTGTTGGGATCCACCAATTCGCGATAAGCGGGAATTTCCACTGCTCTTGATGCCAGCCAAACGTTGTCGTGCTCTCGATAGCTTCTCTGCCAACGATACAAATCCTCTTTGATCTGATCAGAAACAGGCAGGGTGAACGAGGGGACCGAGCGCTTTCCGTCGCCTCGGTACACGGGGGGATACCAATCCAAGGCGTCTGCTGACAAATAAAGAAATGGTGCTCCTCTCCATTTGGAAGAGGTCTTGCCCACGTCATCGTCCAGAATTCTCCAAATCGGTTCTCGCCCGAACAATTTGACGACCTCTGCCAGTTTCTTTTTCCCCCGGGCGGAATGGAATCTCAGTCCCATTGCCTCTGGGGCCGCGAGCAGCACATGGGCATTCACCTTACCCTTGGTCAAGGTCAGGAAACGCGCTCCACAAATCTGCCCCCCGTGAAACAAGTAAGTAAGGTAATCATCGGCCGCATCCTCGAGTTCTTCTCTCTGCTTTCCACGAATGCTTCCAAAGGTAATATTTGCGAGGATCATGGGGGTTAGAGCTTATTCGGTGGAATGCCGAGTCTGAATCTGACCAATCACGATTAACCAATAACGATTCACACCTCTCACGCCGTGAGCTGCCGCGCCGCCTGCAGCGTGTTCTTCATCAGCATCGCGATCGTCATCGGGCCGACTCCGCCTGGGACCGGGGTGATGGCGGAGCACTTGTGGGCGACATCGGCGTAATCGACGTCGCCGGTCAGGCGGTAGCCGGATTTCTTCGAGGCATCGTCGACGCGGTTGATGCCGACATCGATCACCACCGCCCCGGGTTTGATCCAGTCGGCCTTCACCATGTCCGGTCGACCGACGGCGGCCACGACGATGTCGGCGCGTCGGCAGATGGCGGGCAGATCCTTCGAGCGCGAGTGGGCGATGGTCACCGTGGCATTGGAATTCTTCGCCACGAGCAGCATCGCCATCGGCTTGCCGACGATCATCGAGCGACCAATCACCACCGCCTCGGCGCCATTCGTTTCCACACCCGCCGCAGCGAGCAGACGCATGCAGCCCGCAGGCGTGCAGGGCACGAAACCAGAGGGATCTTCCAGCACCAACTTGGCGACGTTTTCCGGATGAAAGCCATCGACGTCCTTGCGCGGATCAATCGCGCGGATGACCGCCTCCTCGTCGATATGCTTCGGCGGCGGCGACTGGACGAGGATGCCGTGAATGAGCGGATCGGCGTTGAGCTCCTGCACCACAGCGATGAGTTCCGCCTGGGTGGTTTCCGCTGGCAGCGTGATCTTCCGCGAATGCAGGCCGAGCTCCAGGCAAGTGCGGTCCTTGGCACCGACGTAAACTTTTGAAGCAGGATCCTCGCCGACGAGCACCACGGCCAGACCGGGAGTGACGCCCTTGGCTTTCAGGGCGGCGGTTTCGGCACGGACTTCGTCGAGCACGGCGGCGGCGACAGCCTTGCCGTCAATGATGTGGGGTAGGCTCATGAATCGTATTCTTGATGGAAAGGAACATCGCCGGTGCGGAGGATCGACTCGAGTTCGACGCGCTTCGCTTCGAACTCCTCCTCGGTGAGATCAGGGGAAATCGTCATCGGCACATCGAAGATCACGCGGACCCGGCTGAAGGGATACGGAATCATGAAGTGGTCCCACGCTTTCTTCAGCACCCAATGGCCGGACATCTGCACATGGACGGGAATCACGGGAGCCTCGACTGACTGGGCCAGCTTGATCGCGCCAGCCTTCAGTCGATAGCGGGGACCCCGCGGGCCGTCCGGCGTGAGGCAGACTTCAGAGCCACTTTTCAAGGCCCGCTTCAGTCCCACCGAGGCAGCGATCGCGCGACGCGAAGACGAGCCTCTAAAAGCCTCGATCCCCAGCACTTTCACGGCATTTGCCAGCGCGGAGCCATCATGGCTGGCGCTGGTGAGCACCACCCCCTTGCGGGTGCCCTTCGTGTGATTCCGCCAGGCGATCGGCACGGTGAAAAGGCGATTGTGCCAGAGCACATACACGAGGGGGCAGCGTGGCTTGTCGGGATCGTTCAAGCCGTAGCGGTCGACGATTTCATAGCGCAGTGTAGCGCACCAGATCCGCATGATCCAGCCGGCCATCGTTCCCAGGGCGATGGACCGGAAGTTGTCGCGGACTTCGATGCGTGGATCTACTGCCATGGGTCTGTTAGAGGAATCCTGCGGGATGCAGGGTGTCGACGAGATACTGCTGGCGGGACATCAATTGCTGGTAAAGCTCGTGCCGCTCCGGGTCCGGCTCGCAACGGCCTTCCGGCTCCGATGACACCAGATAGCTGGCGATTTCCTCGAAGCCGAGCGACTCCCCGCTTTGTCTGAAAAACGCGACCGCTGCCTGCATCGCGGCCCCCACGGCGGCTCCCTGCGCACAGCCCACCGGCACCACCGGCACGCCGAACACATCGGCCAGGAGCTGTCGCGTCGTCGGGCTCGCGGCTCCGGAACCCAGCAGGCGGATTTCCGCAGGCTCGAATCCGAGATCGCCGAGTCGGCTGATGCCGTAACCCAGCCCCAGCGCCACGCCCTCCGCCGCCGCGCGGGCAAAGTGGGACGGGATGAAATTTTCCAAGGTCATGCCGTGCAGCACGCCGCAACCTTCAGGCAGGCGCGGCACGGTTTCGCCCGTGAGATACGGCAGGAACAGCAGGCCATCCGCCCCCGGAGGCGCAGCGGCCACGGCGGCTTCGAACTGCTCCTGCGTCCAGCCGTAGTGGCGGCGTACCAACTCGATCGCCGCCACGGCATTGGCGGTCGAGGCCAGGCCCATCCAGCCGCCAGTCGCATTGCAGAGCGCGGAAATTTCCCCCCTCAGGTCGATCACCGGCGCGTCACGGACTCCGACGATCGTGCCGGAAGAACCCAGTTCCACCGCCACCGTGCCATTGGCAACACAACCCGCTGCCAAGGCCGCGAGCATCGGGGCGGCACTGCCCGCGCCCACCTGGACCTGCTCGGAAAGCCCCCAGGCCTGGGCCAGTGCCGGACGCAGCAGACCGCGCGGTTCCAACGGCGAGGCCAGCGGCGGCAGGCGGCTCATCAACGACGGGTCGATCGCGTTGACCAGCTCCGCCGACCAGCAGCGTTTCCGGACATCGAAAAGCCCGGTGGCCGAAGCCGTTCCGGGCTCCGTGGCGCGCTCGCCGGTGAGCCAGTAGGCCATGAAATCCTGCGCCAAAAGGAACGTGGTGATCCGTTGGAAATGATACGGCTCGTGCTGCTTCAGCCAGAGGATCTCCGCCGCCAGCGAATCCGGCCCGGAGGCCTGTCCGATGAGTTCGAGAAGCCCGGGCGCACCGCCGAAGACGCGGGCGATCTCCTCGGACTGACGCCGCGCGGACAGATCCCCTGCCAGCTTCACCGGACGGACGATCCGGCTGGCCTCATCCAGCCCCACCGTCCCGCGCAGCGGCCCGGCGATCCCGATGGCCGCGACGCGGCTCCGATGCTCCCCCAGCGCCGCGAGGCACTCATTGACCGCACGGTTCACCGCCTCGATCCACACCGCCGGGTCCTGCTCGCGGTAGCCCGGCGGCAGTCCCTCGATCCAACCATGCGCGGCGGACGCCTCCGCAGAAACCTCCGCCGACTCAAGATCCAGCGCCACCACGCGGGTGCCGGCAGGACTGATCTCGATTCCCAGGAAATGCATGGCGGAAGGAAAGGTTCACCCGCAGCCGCGCCTTGGCGACCTTGGTGACCTCATGGTTTGCCGCAGCCCCGGCTTTGACAAGCCCGCGCTGGCGATTCGCGGAAAGACCTTCCCGCTCCGGGCATGCGCATCCTTCTTCTGCGCAGTGGGTCGATCAGGAGTCGAGACAACCACCCGGAGATCCCGCTCAGCGTGGGCAAAGCCAATCCTCCCCGTGCGTCCGATGGCGCCCTGGCGGTTTGGATGATAGCTCTGGCCTCTCAGTTCTGTTATTCTTCGAGATCCCCGGGTTCCCATGCAAAACCTCAATCGTCGCCACTGCCTCCGGACCTTGGCCCTGACCCTTTCGGCCACCGCCCTTCCACGAGTCCTGAATGCCGCGGATGAACCCATTCGACCCGAAAAGGGCGAACGTGATGCCATCGCCACGATCGCGAAGGCCTTCATGGAGAAATACGAGGTGCCGGGCCTTTCCGTGGCCTTCGCGCACCGGGAGAAGCCCGCCTACAGCGTCGGCTTCGGCATGGCGGACGTGGAGGCAGGCGAGGCCATGTCCCCGGTCAACCGCTTCCGTATCGCCAGTATCGCCAAGCCGATTACCTCGGTCGCGCTCTTCACCTTGGTCGAGGAGGGCAAGCTCAAGCTCACCGACAAGGTGCTCGGCGAGGGCGGCCTGCTCCATGAGGAGTATGGCAAGAAGGTTGCTCCGGATGTGGCCTCCATCACCCTCCACCAACTCC